>WJJG01000120.1 GCA_014729815.1 Candidatus Eiseniibacteriota bacterium | reverse complement strand
CGGGAGTGGCAGCGAGTCCTGGCCGCGCGCGCATCTCTCGCGCCGCGGCAGGCCGTCCCGCCCCTCCCGCCGGTGCCGCAGCCATGTCTCCGCTTGCAGGAGCCATACGTCCGCGCGCTGCGAAATGGCCAGCATCGCCCGGGCCGCACCCGTCCATCGCTCGAGCTTGACCGCCAGGCGCCGCGCTTCACCCAGGGCATCGATCGAGAGAAGTCGCTCGAGCAGCCGACACTCCTCGGTCAATCTGCGGCCGGCCCCGTCTCCGCGCGCGTCCAATTCCCCCCGGGCCCGATCTTGTGCCGGATGCGTTCGTGATTCCATCTGCGTGCTCCCGCTCCCGTTCCACGTGCATCGCTCACCGGCGGCCAGAGCGGGGCAGACCGAGGGCGCGCCGATGGGACCGCTCGAGGGAAGCCGGAGGAACCCGGTCCGGCCGCAGGCGCGGCCACAGCTCGGATCCGGGACGTAGTCTGGGAACAGACCGAGGAGGGAATCCGTTCGGATTCGCGGGGGGGCAGATCAAGAACGTAGCCTATCGGAGGTAGTCCGTCAAGCTGTCCCGCGCGCCGCGTGCGCGGCTCTGGAGATGCAGCAACCTCTCGCCGCGCCCAGGCGTACAATCGGTTCAAGTGCCTAGGTTTGCGAGTGAACTTGTACAGTGTTCAGCTCTCTCGGCACCCGGAGACAATTGGTTGTGGAACGAAGATTGGATCTGGCGTGGCGCCCAGGCCTGACCCGGACGCACGCCGCGTCCCGCCTGTAGCGTTCATCCTCGCATCGCCTGTGGCGCGTACGTGCCGGCAGGGGCCTGCCGGAGCCCGACCTCCAATCCTCGTTCCACAACCTAGAGCGTGAAGGAGAAGTTGTCGATCAGCGCGCCCGGCAGCCGCATGCTCTCGCAGCTTCGCCCCATGTAGGTCTCGCTCGAGATGAGCATCTCGCGCTCTTGCGTCAGCCCGATCAGGTTCTCCCCAAGCATGCGGTAGACCGACTCGTCGAAGCGCATCACGTTCAGCGGCGCGACGACCTTGCCATCCTCCACCCAGAAGGTCGCGAAGCGCGTCATCCCCGTGATCCGGCACGCGGGCCGATCGGAGTAGTTGAGATAGTGGAGGTTGTTGACGTAGGCGCCGGTGCCGAGGCGCTCGAGGATCTCTGCCGAAGGCACGTCTCCCGCGGACATGTCGAGCGAGTTGGGCATCTCGTAGGCATCGGCGCCGTTGGACGCGACGCCGTACTCCTTGGCCGAGCGCGCCGAGACGAGGTGCTCCCGGAACTCCCCCTTCTCGACCAGCACAACCTCGTCCGGCTTGAGGAATCCCTTGCCGTCGAAGTTCGGCGCGATCCCCTCGGCAGTGTTCTCGCGCAGCGTGACCGCCTCGTCGAAGCGGGCGTCGCCCTCGATCATGCGCAGGAGCGAGGAGATCTTGGAGCGATGCGACTTCAGCCCGAAGCCGCCCCAGCCGACCGTTCCGGCGACGTCCCCGAGTGCGGTCGGGGAGAGGTAGACGCGGTACTTGCCCGGCTCGATCGTCTTGGCCGGCTGAGCCAGCAGGTCGAGCTGCTGCACCGCACTCTCCATCTTCTCGCGCAGTCGCTGCGGCTCCCAGGCGAATCCCGCGAAGAGGCTCTTGACCGCCTTGTCGTCGCGCAGGTAGAGGCTCCAGTCCAGATTGAAGCTGTGCGTGCTGAACCAGTTGCGCTGGCCGAGGCTGTTGGCGAAGCCGCGATAGATCGGCCCCTGCGCGTAGATGCCCACCAGGTCCTGTCCGTGTCCGCCCTCGAGGATTGCCTGCAGCGCCTCCTCGACCGGGCCCAGTTGGTTCTCGCCCATGCGCTCGGTCGACTGCACCTCGGTCGCATACAGCAGATACGGGTCCTCCGGAACGTGCTCGAGACGCGCGCGCAGCTCATCGATCATCGCGGCCAGCCGTCCCTGGTCCTCCTCCGCGATCCCGCAGAGCACCGTCGTGCTCTCGGCGTGCCGGGCGCCCCGAATCAGGTCGACGGAGAGATCCTGTGCCTGCACCACCCCGGCCTGCCGAACCGCGTTGTGATTGAAGCGCACGAAGTCCGACGCCTCTCCGCTGAAGTTCATCGTGGCAACTTCATCGCCCTGGAGCAGGGAGGTGACATGATCCGCGAGTCCGTGGAAGTACTCCTGCATCTCTCTCGTCCTTTCCGTGGTCTGCGCTGCGATCCTCTCTCTTGCACACCGCTGCCCCAGAGGCGCGCGGCAGTCGCGAACCCATCTGCGCGCCAAACGTGCCGGCACCGACGGCCCGAGCGTGTGCAACGGTCGCCGCCGCGCCCCGCCTCCACGCGCCGCCGGCCGGGAGCGGCGGTGACTAGTCTCCGCCAAAGACCTCGACGCCGGCGAAGAGCGCCGCGGGCGTCACGTGCCCCACGCGCATGATCTGATTCGGTTCGCCCTTGCCGCAGTTGGGCGCGCCCATGACGTCCACCGTGGTCGCATCGCCGACCCGCTTCAGGTTGTTCCAGAAGTTGGCGGAGATCCCACGGTAGTTGGGGTTCTTGACGAGCGTGGTCAGCTTGCCCTTCTCGATCAACTGCCCCCACTCGCAGCCGAACTGGAACTTGTTGCGCGAGTCGTCGATCGACCAGGAGTTGTTCGAGCGCATGTAGATGCCGCGATCGACCGCACCGATCATCTCCTCCAGCGTGGCGTCGCCCGGCTCGAGATTGAGATTCGCCATCCGGTCGATCGGCGGACGGCGCCAGCCATCCGCCCGCGAGTTGGCCACGCCGGGGATTCCGGTGCGCGACTGCGAGATGACGCTGCCCAGCGCACGCTTGAGGATCCCCTTCTCGATGATGAACTGGCGCTCGGCCGGTGCCCCGTCATCGTCGTGACCGTAAGAGGCGAAGGCCTCGTTGACGGAGGGGTCGAAGGTGATGTTCATCAGATCGGACCCGTAGCGCAGCGTGCCGATGTTCTCCGGCCGCACGAAGCTCGTGCCGGCGTAGTTGCGCTCATCCCCCAGGATGCGATCCAGCTCGAGGGGATGGCCGACCGACTCGTGGATCTGCAGGAAGAGCTGATCGGGCGCCAGCAGCAGGTCCATCGTGTCGCTCGGGCAGTTGGGCGCCGCCAGCAGTGCAAGCACTTCCTCCGCCAGTTGCGGCGCGGCCGTCAGGAAGCCGCTCCGCTCGAGGATCTCGTAGCCGCCCTGCCGGCAGATGGCGCCCGCCTTGTAGGTGCGCGTTTGTGATTCGGTTCCCTGGCTGGCGGTCACCCGCATCGCGGGATAGAGGCGCGCGATGCTCTGCCGCACCTCGCCGCCCTCGTTGGTCAGGAAGAGACTGTCGCTGCGTGTGAACCAGAGCGACACCGCGTGATCCGCGATCCGTTCGTCGACCTTCAGGCGTTCGCACTCCCGCTTGCACAGCGCGATCTTCTCGCTGAGCGGCACCTCGTCCCACGACTGCGCCACGGGGCTTGCGTAGTCGCCGGTCGGATGCGGCCAGGCGATCTTGGAGAAGTCGATCACCATTCGGCCCTTCGTTCGACGCGCCCACGCACGCGCCTGCTCGACAGCTCGCCGCAGCCCGGGGGTGGAGAGGTCGGCCGTAGCCGCGTAGCCGTAGCCGCCGCCTTCGACGACGGTGATCATCACTCCGCGATCCTGGTAGGTCTGGATCGGCTCGAGCACGTTCTGGCGGACCGAGACGATCTCATTGCGCTCCTCGAGCGCGCGCAGCGAACAGAACTCCGCCTTCGGCGTCACCTCCCGGAACCGCTCCCGCAAGCCCTCGAACATGGAACCCTCCTTGATCTTCCCCAGGCGCGCTGCGGCGCGGCCGGCGGCCGCCTGCGCGGCGCGGATGCTAGACGCGTCCGAAGTCGTCCTCGGCGCGCTCGATATCCTCCTCCGCGAAGCTCTCGCCCTGCTGGACTTCGATCAGGACCAGATCGGCCTTCCCGGGATTCCGGACGCGATGCCAGGCTTGTCGCGGGATGTCGACCGCCTGCCCGGTGCCGATGCGCAGCTCCTCCTCCCCGACCGTCACGACCGCTTCGCCGCGCACGACCAGCCAGTGTTCGCTGCGATGCCGATGGCGCTGCAGGCTCAGCCGCCTGCCAGCGCGGACCACCAGGCGCTTGACCTTGTGGTCGGGCTCATCGGCAAGCACGACGAAGTGGCCCCAGGGACGGGTCTCCCCCGCGGCGGCAGCGGCTGGATCGTTCTGGTTGGCATGCATCGCCGCCCGAGCGTAGCGGATGGCCTTCTCGAATCCAAGCGCACGCCATCCGCGAGCCGCTCCTGGGGGAAGGATGCACCGATCGATGCGGCGACCAAGGCTCAAAGGCAATCCTGAGCAGGAGGAGACGGCACGAGATCGAATCCTCGCCTCCCAAGCGGCGGGATCCTCACGAGATCGGATCCTGGCCTCCCAAGCGGCGGGATCCTCACGAGATCGGATCCTCGCCTCCGAGCAACGAGGTTCTCTAGGCGCTTCTCAAGATAGGACCGGATCGTGTAACATTCTATACTGTATTCGCTTGCGGTACAGGACGGAGCGCGCGCAATCGCACGCGCCGCAGCGACCGAAGGAGATGATCGATGCGCTTCACCCAACTGCCGAACGCACCCCGGGAGACGGAGCGATGGATCCTTGCGCTCCTGACGCTCGTTCTGGTGCTTGCGGCTTCCGGAGCGCCGGCGGCGCACGCCGGCGGCGACCGCGTGCCGGTCAACGGCGAGATCCTCGAGCAGGAGCTCTACTACGAACAGGGCTAC
The DNA here is from genome assembly GCA_014729815.1 of Candidatus Eiseniibacteriota bacterium. Lineage (GTDB taxonomy): Bacteria > Eisenbacteria > RBG-16-71-46 > CAIMUX01 > WJJG01 > WJJG01. The sequence continues at coordinate 13,931 of WJJG01000120.1, read as the reverse complement.
ACCGTGCTTCGCGTCTGGGGCTCGCACTATGAGATGGGCTACGCCCACGGGTATCTGATGGCCGACTGGCTGCAACTGGCCTACGAGCAGTTCACCGCCACCTTCGGCGCCTACTGGACCATGGCGCGCCAGCTCGTCGCGGACTGGACGTTCCTCCCCGCCTGCTGCGAAGACGAGTTCGCCGGGCTGGTCGACGGGCTGCACGCGCGCATCCCCGCGTCGACGATGGATGTGACCGACGCCAAGGTCGCCAGCACGATCGGCGACTGGCTCTACGCGGCGGCCTGCCGGTCGACCTGTTGCTGGGACGAGCTCGTAGACTCACCCTACACGACTCTGGCAATGCGCAAGCTCCAGTTCATGACCTTCCCGCCGCAGATCACGCAGCAGTGGCATCATGTGATCTGCGCCTGGGAGCCGAGCGACGGCAGCCCGCGCTGGGTGAACTTCGGCTTCGGCGGCTACGTCAGCGCGGTCACCGCCGTCAACGAATACGGCACGCTCGCCTCGCTGCACGACTGGAACTCCGACCAGGGGCCGAACCACCCCGAGGCGCTGCCGCGTACGATGGCCTGCCGCTATGTGTTGACCATGGATCTGGAGCCGGATCCACTCACGCACCTGGCTACTGCATTCGACGCGCTGCAGCCGCATGAGGCCGCCACGGGCGGTTTCCTCAACTACTACGTGCCGGACGGCGGCGCCGGCGTGATCAAGCATTCCAAGAGCGCCGGCTACTACGATACGCGCGCACCGCAACCGGCGTGGATGGACGCGCACGTGATCAGCACCAACAACAGCGACATCGACGGCACCTACGGCATCTCCCCCTGGGCCCCCTACTACAACAGCCTCGATCCCGATCAGGGCACCCTCGCCACGTTGGACGGACTCTGGGCGACCGGCTATCAGTCGAGCGATATGCACATGGTCGCCCAGGGATACGCGGGTCCCGAGGAGATGACCTTCTGGTTCGAGGGGCGCCTGCAGGGCGGCACGACCGGCCGCATCGAGCTGACCTGGCGCGATCTGTTCCGCGATCCGGGCGCGATCGAGGAGGAGGCGGAGGATCGCCTGGCCGACCGGCTGCGCCCGGAGGATCGGATCCGCGTCCGCCCCTCGCCCGCGATCGCGCGCGCCGGGCTCGTGCAGCTCGAGGTGCCCGCCCGGGCGTTCGCCGGCGATGCGCCCCAGCGCGTTCTGCTGTGCGATGCGACGGGGCGGCGCGTGCGCGAGCTGACACAACCGGCCCGGCGGGGAGGCGACGATCCCGGGGCAGGCACGCTGCTCTTCTACTGGGACGGCGCCGACGATGCCGGCGTTCCGGTGCAGCCCGGCATCTACCTCTTCCGCGCGCCGCGGGGTCAGACGGGGGGACGGGTCGTCTGGCTGGGTCGCTAGATGGCTTCGCGCGATTTCCGAATGCGGCAGGGTGCCGAGCGCGGGGTGATCCTTTGCGGAATCACGCGAATCCGTCTTGCGCGCTCCGGAGGCCGAAGTCGATCCGCGCCCGCATCCCCCGCACACCAGGAGGCCGGCCTGCACCCTACGATCGGATCCCACGCAGGATCGAACCCACATCGAGGAACAGGAGGTTCCCTTGCTAGAGCATGACGCTCCTCCGCTCGAGCGGGAGCTGCCCGGCGACTACCATCTGCGATGCGCCCGCGACGCCGACGACCTCGAACGCGTCGGGGATCTCTGCGAAGCCGTCTTCGCCGGCGAGGATGTGCGCGGCCTGCTCGTCCCGCTCTTCACCCATCATCCGCACACCCGCCTCGGGGATCTGCTGCTGGTCACCGAGCGCCACAGCCGGCAGGTCGTCGCCTCGCTCTCTCTGATCCCCTGGACCCTCGAGCTGGGAGGCGTACCGGTCCCGGCTGCCGAGATGGGCATCGTTGCCACGGCCGCTGCGCATCGCGGGCGGGGACTGCAGCAGGCGCTGGTCGAGCAGTTCCGCGAACGGATGCGTCAGCGCGGCTGCCTACTCTCGCACATCCAAGGCATCCCGCACTTCTACCGGCGCTACGGCTACGAGCACGCCTTGCCGCTCGAGGGGGGACTGCGCCTGGCCCTACCCCAGGCGCTGCAGCCGTCCCATCCGCCGGCGCATCTCGCGCATCCACTCGCCGGGACGTCGGCAGCCGGCTTCCGGCTCGCCTGCCAGGCCGACTGGCCGGCCATCGCGCGCTTGCACCGCGAAACGGCACGGGCGCTGGCGATGCGCAGCGTGCGCGATCCGGAGACGTGGGACTACCTGCGCGAACGGACGCCTCACTCGGACATGCGTTGCGAGGACTGGCTGCTCACCGGCGCCGATGACGAGGCGGCCGGCTACTTTCGCCTCCCGGCACAACACTTCGGCGACGAGCTGACGGTCAACGAAGCCTCGCACCTCGACTTCGAGCAGGCGCGGGCGACACTGGCGCACCTCGCGCATCTGGCGGACGAGCGCGGGAAGCCCGGCCTGCGTCTCAACCTGCACCGCACGAGCACGCTGATGCGCCTGGCGCGCGACCTGGGGGCAGAGGATCTGGGCGACTATGGCTGGCAGATCCACGTTCCCGACTTCGCCGCGCTGCTCGAGCGCCTCGCGCCACTCCTCGAGCGGCGGGTGGCCGACTCCCCGTTCGCGGGCCTCACGCGTGAGGTGCGCATCGACACCTATCGTCGCACGATCGCCCTCGACTTCCGCGACGGCCGGGTGCTGGCAGCGCGCGACCTCGGCGCGACCGAGGATCTGGCGATCCGCATTCCCGCCAATCATCTCACCCAGCTGCTCTTCGGTTGGCGCAGCCGAGAGCAGCTCGCGCGCGAGCAGCCCGAGCTCCAGGTTGCCCCGACCGAGAAGATGCTGGTGGACACACTCCTGCCGAAGGTGGAAGGTTTCCTCTACACGATCTACTAGATTCGCGGACTGCCAGCGGCGAGGGGGAGCGAGGCGTGGCAGCGCAAGCGCGCCGGCGCAGCGGCCGACCGATCGACGGATCGCTCGACGATCCCGTCTGGCGCCGGCTGCGCGTCGTTCTGCTCGGCAGCATCCTGCTCTGGGTCCTACACGTGGCGCTGGGAGGCGAGACGCTCGGCGGCAGCCTCCTGGTGGCACTGCTCGGCGGTGCGACCTGGGCCGCCGCGGCGAGCATGCTCCTGCTGCAGACCGCCGCGCGGCGTCTCTGGCTGCTGCTGTTGGCGGCCTGCGCCCTGCTGCTGATCCTCTTCGGACCCGACCACACCGGCCGTTACATCGCCCTGGGCCTGACCGTCCTCTTCCTGCTGCTGCGGCGCTACGCGGCCTACCGGCATCTGAGCGGCAAGCGGCGCGCGACCTTCTTCCTGCTCGGTGCGCCGATCCTCCTGCTGATGGCCTTCGGCCTGGATGTCTCCGAGGCGTTCTCCGCGCAGGCCGCGGGCTGGTTCCACGGCACGCTCTTCAACATCGGACGCTACTGCGTCGGGGCGCTGCAGATCTTCTGGCTCCTCTCGCTGCTCAACGTCTTCTTCCGCATGCGCCTTCACTCCTGGCGCCTGAAGCCGAAGCTGGCGATCAGCGCCATGCTGTTGGCCATCGTCCCGCTCGCGCTGGTGGTGACCTTCGCACTGCTGGCGCTATTGAGCACCGTGGGAGGTAGTCGCGCGATGCGCGGCCGCGCGATCCTGCACGATTGGGCCGCCACCACGGCGACCTGCACGCAGTGCGCACCGGCGCACTTCGATACGACCTTCTCCTATCGCGCCTCGCCCGACGGGACGCAGGTCGAGGGCGTCCCGCCCCGCGCGCTCGAGCGGCTGATCGCCGCGCTGCACGCCGGCGGGACGCCCGAGGCGATCGCCGACTCGGCGGTGGCCATTCCGCCGGTGCAGGATGCCGGGATCACGGACTGGGAGCCGGCCGATACGACCGGCTACTTCGCCCTCGGAACCGAGATGTGGCTGCTGCGCCTGCGTGGGGTGCAGGGCGACACGCTGCGCATCGACGGCTTCCTCCTCAGCCGCCGCCCGCTCGATCGGCTGGCGGGCATGCTCGGCTGCGACGTGGGCGTCTACGCCAGCACGCGCACCGGCATCACGGTCGGCGGCGAGGATCTGCTGGTCGCCGAGCGCGACAGCAGCCAGACGCCGGAGATTAGCCTGCGCGGGTACGCGCCGCAGCACGCTCGCGACGAAGCGGATCCCACGGCGCCCGCGGACGAGGGGACCAACCTCCGCATCGGCGCGTCCTTCGTCAACGGCTTTCAGCTGGTCTCCGAGGGGCTCGTGATACGGCCCTTCATCCTGCATCTGCGCGCCACGCCGCGGGCCTTGATCGCCGAATTCATCGGGGGCGAGAATCTGCTGGCGCAGGCCGTGGCCTGGATCCTGGCGATCATCGCCGCCTTCTTCCTGATCCTCGAGGCCTTCGCGCTCTTCCTGGCCGTACGCATCGCCGGCGGGATCACCGGCGCGGTCGCCACGCTGCATCGGGGAACGCGGCGCCTGGCCGCCGGCGACCTGCACACGCGCATCGAGCTGCCCAACCGTGACGAGTTCGGCGAGCTGGCCGAATCGTTCAACGAGATGACGGTCGCCGTGCGGCACGGGCAGGAGCAGGCCGTGGCCCGCGAGCGCCTCGAGCGCGAGCTCGAAACGGCGCGCAAGATCCAGGAGCGCCTGCTGCCGAGCGGGATCCCGGCGGTGCCCGGCTTCGAGATCACCGGCACCAGCGTGCCGAGCCGCCAGGTGGGCGGCGACTACTTCGACGTGCTTTCCCTCGAGGACGGGCGCCTGGGGATCGCCATCGGCGACGTCTCGGGCAAGGGCATGCCGGCCGCCCTCCTGATGTCCAATCTGCAGGCCAGCCTGCAGGGCCAGGTGATCCACCCCAGCTCGGTGGCCGAAGTCGTCAAGCGCATGAACGACCTGCTGGCGCGCTCGACCGATCCCCACATGTTCGCCACGTTCTTCTACGGGGTGCTCGATCCGCGCGCCGCGACCTTCACCTCGGTCAACGCCGGCCACAACCCTCCGGTCGTGCTGCGCGCGGGCGGCAAGATCGAGACGCTGCATGCGGGCGGACTCGTGTTGGGCATGTTGCCGAATCAGAACTACCGGCAGGAGGCGATCGAGCTCGCCCCGGGCGATCTGGCCGTCCTCTACACCGACGGGATCACCGAGGCCACGGCCCCGCCGCCCTCACCCCAGCGCGCCGCATCCGGCACGCCCGCCGGCACGGATGCCGGATCCGCCGCGGATGCGGAGGCCAGCGCGGAGGAAGATCCCGATCTGATGTTCGGCGAAGAGCGGCTGCACGGTCTGATCGCGCGCCTGGGTCACCGCTCCGCCTCCGAGATCAAGCAGGCGATCCTCGAGGCCGTGAGCGAGCATGCCGCCGGCACACCCCAGGCCGACGACATCACGCTGGTAGTGATCAAGCGGGTGGCGGCGTAGTCACGCGACACCACGCCCTACCCCCCCGTCTTCCGCCGCGTGCTCGTGCGACGCCGGCGGGGGGCGCTCTTCTTCTTCGTCGTCCGCCGTCCCGCACTACTCGCGCGGACCTGGGCGTCGTCACCGTTCCCGGCCGCGGGCGCGCTCTTCGTCCGCCGCCGCCGGCTGGCTTTGCGGCGCGCCGCTGCGCGCGCGCCCCCCGCGCCGCACTTGCCCAGCCCCTTGACCACCCAGGTGCCCCCTGCTCCGGCATCGCGCTCGACGACGATCAGGTCATGCGCCATGGCATCCTCGAGCAGATCGCCGAAATTGGCGTAGCCGTAGTTGGACTCACGGAAGTCGGGACGCTTGCGCTTCATCGTGTCCTTGATCAGCGAAGAGTAGAGCGCGTCGCGTCCATCCTGCATGAGGCCTTGTACAGTGGTCAGAAGGAACCGGAACAACTTGCGCTTGTCATCGGGGACGTCGGTCAGCGACTCCTTGGCCGCTTCGGGCGCCGAGACGAGATCGTCGTAGAAGATGAACTCGTCGCAGTTGGCGATCAGCAAACGCGAGCTCGAGTCGCGCATGCCGATGCCGATCACCGCCTTGTTGTTCTCGCGCAGCTTGCTCACCAGCGGCGTGAAGTCGGAGTCGCCCGAGACGATCACGAAGGTGTCGAGGTGCTGCTTGGCGTAGCAGATCTCCATCGCATCCACCACCAGGCGGATGTCGGCGCTGTTCTTGCCCGAGACCTTGGGCCAGGGGATCTCGATCAGCTCGATACCGGCTTCGTGCAGCGAGGCCATGAACTCCTTGTAATGGCTCCAGTCGGCGTAGGCCTTCTTGATCAGGATCTTGCCCTTCTCCAGCAGACGCTGCAGGAGGGAATGGATCTCGAACTGCACACCCGACTCGCGCGCCCCCAGAGCTACATTGTCGAAGTCGATGAAGAGCGCCAACGTCGGTTCTTGGGTTTCGGCCATCGCATCTGCTCCTCTCCCGTTGTGCGACCCTCCGCGGCGGCGGCGGCCCGGACCGAGGGCCGGGACCCCGGGGCGCGGCGGTCGCCTTCGGCCGCATCGTAGCTCGCGGCGGCGTGCGACACCAAGGCGGATCCCGTGCCCGCCGGCGGCCCGCCCGCGGCCGGCCGGCGAACGAATCCGCCAGATCCACCCCCCACCCGCCGATACAAGGATGCGAGGCGCTCCCCGCGCACGCCGGACCGGACCGCCCGCGCGCGCGAGGGGTCGTTGGGGGCAACACCAAGCCAGACTAGGCATTGCCCGAGAGCAGCGCACCGCGTGCGCCCTCCCGCGTCAGCGCTCGCGCGGGCGCGCCCGGGCCCCTGCGCCGGTGCGCGCCGCCGCGGCCGAGGGCCGTGGCGCGGGCTGGCGCTTTCGCGCCATCGCCCCTGGCGATTCGCGCACAAGGGGTGTACCATTGTTGTCTTTGTTTGTCGCGCACAAACCCAAGACAACCCGAGATGCAGAGGAGCCGAGCAAGGTATGAGCTGGATCAATCCGCACGGTGGACGCCTCATCAACCGCCTGGTCCCCAAGTCCAAAGCCCAGGCGATCGAGGAGCGGGCCCCGGGCCTGCCCCGCATCACCCTCAACCCCCGCGAGATGGCCGACATCGAAATGATCGCCGTCGGCGCGATGAGCCCCCTGGAAGGCTTCATGGTGGCCGAGGACTACGACGGCGTCGTCGAGCGGATGCATCTGGCCAAGGGTCTCGCCTGGACCATTCCGATCACGCTCAGCGTCACCTCCGAGCAGGGGGGCAAGATCTCCGAGGGGGACGAGGTCGCCTTGCACGATCCGGACGGGACGCTGCTGGCGGTCATGGAGGTCCAGAGCAAGTACAAGCCGGACAAGATGCGCGAGGCCGAGAAGGTGCTGCGCACGACCCACGATGCCCACCCCGGCGTGCAATACCTCAAGAGCATCGGCGACTTCTACCTCGGCGGGCCGCTCACCGCCGTGCGCCTGCCCGAGCACCGCGCCTTCAACGAATTCCGCCTCACTCCGCGCGAGACGCGCGTGCTGTTCAAGGCCAAGGGGTGGGAGACGGTCGCCGCCTTCCAGACGCGCAATCCGATCCACCGCGCGCACGAGTATCTGCAGAAGTGCGCGCTGGAGATCGTGGATGGCCTCCTGATCCATCCTCTGATGGGCGCCACCAAGGCCGACGACATCCCGGGGCCGGTGCGCTGGGACTGCTACGACGCCCTGCTCAACAACTACTATCCGAAGAAGGACCGCGTGGCGATCTCCGTCTTTCCGGCCGCCATGCGCTACGCCGGCCCGAGCGAGGCGATCTGGCACGCCATCGTGCGCAAGAACTACGGCTGCACCCACCTGATCGTCGGACGCGATCATGCCGGCGTGGGCAAGTACTACGGCACCTACGACGCGCAGCACATCTTCAAGGAGTTCTCCCGTGAGGAGATCGGGCTGACGCCGCTCTACTTCGAGCATGCCTTCTACTGCCGCAAGTGCGGGAACATGGCCTCGATCAAGACCTGCCCGCACGGCAACGAGGAGCACGTCTTCCTCAGCGGCACCAAGGTGCGCGAGATGCTCAGCCGCGGCGAAGCGCCCCCGGCGGAGTTCACCCGTCCGGAGGTCGCGCGGGTCCTGCTGCGGCACGCGAAGCAGAATCAACCGGCTGGCTAGGGGAGGCGGATCCAGGGCTCCCCGGGCCGCGCCCCGGGGGCCGCATCTGTGTGGGGAGGAAGGAGACGGACATGAAAGGGGTTACGGTCTGGTTCACGGGCCTCTCGGGCTCGGGCAAATCCACGCTGGCCGAGGCGCTCGAGAAGGAGCTGCGGCGGCGCGACTGCAATGTAGAGATCCTCGACGGCGACATCGTGCGCACGAACCTCAGCAAGGGCCTGGGGTTCTCCAAGGAAGACCGCGACATCAACATCCGCCGCATCGGGTTCGTCTGCGATCTGCTGACCCGCAACGGCGTGGTGGCGATCGCCGCGGCGATCTCGCCCTATCAGGCGATCCGGGACGAGAACCGCAAGATGATCGGCGAATTCGTCGAGGTCTACTGCGAGTGCCCGCTCGAGGTGCTCGCCGAGCGCGACGTCAAGGGCCTCTACAAGAAAGCCATGGCCGGGGAGATCAAGAACTTCACCGGGGTTTCGGACCCCTACGAGGCGCCCGAGCAGCCCGAGGTGACGATCCACTCCGGCTCGGAGCCGCAGGAAACCAGCCTGCAGCGGATCCTGCGCACACTGGAGCTGATGGGCTATATTCCTCCCGATCCGGACGCGGCCCAGATCCCTCCGGAGGAAGAGGAGGAGATCCGCGAGAAGCTGAAGCGCCTGGGGCATCTCTAGGCCTCGCAGGGCCGCCGGCCTCAGCCGGCGCCACTCGGGGTCTGGAACGAGGACGGGATCTCCCCGGAGCCCCCACCGGGGAGGCCCGATCGGGCGCGAGACCTACGAGGTTCGGATGACACACAAGATGCGCGCCGCCTGCATCGGCGCGGCCCTGGCCGTGCTTTGCCTCCCCTCCCTGGCGCAGGCCTACGTCGGCCCCGGAGCGGGGTTCGCGGTGGTCGGGTCGCTGGGGATCCTCTTCGTGACCTTCTTCCTGGCGCTGATCGCGATCGTCACCTGGCCCTTCCGCGCCGTCTATCGCACGATCCGCAAGCGCACGCTGCGCCGCAAGACCACGACGAAGCGGGTGATCATCTTGGGGCTCGACGGCCTCGATCCGGTGCTGATGAAGCGCTGGATGAAGGCCGGGCACCTCCCCAACTTCCAGAAGCTGGCCGAGCAAGGCACCTTCACGCCGCTGGCCACGGCCTTCCCGGCCATGTCGCCGGTTGCCTGGTCGACCTTCGCCACGGGCGTCGACGCCTCGAAGCACAACATCTTCGACTTCCTCAATCGCGATCTGCGCACCCATCTGCCGCTGCTCTCCTCGACCGAGATCCGCCCGCCGGCGCGGACCATGCAGGTCGGCAACTACGAGATCGCCCTGGGCAAGCCCTCGATCCGTCTGATGCGCAAGAGCCGCTCCTTCTGGCAGATCCTCGGCGAGCACTACGTGCCCTGCCACGTGCTGCGCGTGCCGATCACCTTCCCGCCCGAGAAGGTCCCCAACGGCGCCCTGCTCTCGGCGATGTGCACCCCCGACCTGCGCGGCACGCAGGGCTCCTTCACCTTCTTCACGACCGATCACGAACGCGCGGCGGCCTTCGAGGGCGGCACCGTGATCCCGGTCACCCGTGAGGGCGATACCGTCCGCGCCGAGATCCCGGGCCCCCCGGATCCGATCCACAAGGATCATCCGGTCATGAAGATCCCCTTCACCGCCCGCATCGACGAAGCCGCCGGGAAGGTCGAAATCGTCATCGGCAAGGAGCGCTTCACAATCGGCGAGCGGGAGTTCAGCGACTGGACCTCGCTGCCCTTCCAGGCCGCCATGGGCCAGAAGGTCAAAGGCATCGCTCGCTTCCGCGTCATGGGCATCGCCCCCCACTTCGAGCTCTACATGACCGCGATCAACCTCGACCCCGACGGACCGGCGATGCCGATCTCCTACCCGGGCTTCTTCTCCGCCTACCTCGCGCGCCTCAACGGTCCCTATGCCACGTTGGGCCTGGCGGAGGACACCTGGGCCCTCAACGAGCGTGTCATCGACGAGGAGGCCTTCCTCGATCTGACCTGGAGCATCCGCGAAGAGCGCGAGAAGATGTGGTTCAACTCGCTGAAGAAGAACAAGACCGGCCTCAACGTGGTGGTCTTCGACGATACCGATCGCATCCAGCACACCTTCTTTCGCTACATCACCGACGGCCACCCGGCCAACGCGGGCAAGGATACCGAACGCTTCAAGGACACGATGCTCGAGATGTACGAGAAGGCCGACACCCTGCTCGGCAAGACGCTCGAGTTCGTCGACGATCGGACCGTTTTCTTCGCGATCTCCGATCACGGCTTCAAGCCGTTCCGGCGCGGCATCAATCTCAACTCCTGGTTCCTGCAGAACGGCTACATGCAGTCGAAGAACGGCGCCGTTGATCGCTACTTCGACGGCGTCGACTGGGAGCGGACGCGCGCCTACACCTTCGGACTCGGCGGCATCTACATCAACGTCAAGGGCCGCGAGGCGCAGGGCGCCGTCGAGCGCGGGGAGGAGTACCGCCGCGTCAAGCGCGAGCTGATCGAGAAGCTCAGTGGGCTGAAGGATCCCGAGACCGGCGAGACCGGCATCCTGCGGATCTACGACTCCGAGGAGATCTTCCGGGGGCCGTATCGCGGGGACGGGCCCGACCTGGTCGTGGGCTACAACGTCGGCTACCGCGCCTCCTGGGACGGCGCCGTCGGTGCCGCCGACGAGACCGTCTTCGAGGACAACACCAAGAGCTGGAGCGGCGACCACTGCATGGACCCGTTCATGGTCCCGGGGATCTTCTTCAGCAATCGCAAGATCGAGACCCGCTTCCCGGGCCTGATCGACCTGGGGCCCACCGTCCTCGATCTCTTCGGCGTCAAGAAGCCGGCCCATATGGATGGGATCTCGCTCTTCGACCCTCTCGCCATGGACAAGCGCACCTCGCTGCGCGATGCCTACTTCCCCGCGGGCGTGCCGGAAGGCCTGCGCGATGCGCCGTTGGCCGAGGTGGCGGCCGAGAGCGGGCCCGCCCCACCCCCGCGGGAGGAGTCGCCCCCCACGCCTGCCGAGCCGGAGGATCACGAGAATGCGTAGGACGATCCTGGCCGCCGTAGCGATCCTCGGGCTGGCCGCCTCGCTGGGGCTGCTGGCGCCCCACGGGCTGCGCCCGGCTGCGCAAGAGGCCCGCAGCGACATCGATCGGGTGATCATCCTGGGCATCGATGGCGTCGACTATCGCCTGTTGCGCGACTGGATGGACGAGGGCCTGCTGCCGAATTCCGCGCGGTTGCGGGATTCGGGCACCTTCCTGCCGCTGACCACCAGCATGCCGCCCCAGAGCCCGGTGGCCTGGTCGAACTTCATCACCGGGATGAACTCGGGGGGGCACGGCATCTTCGACTTCATCCACCGCGATCCGCGCAGCTACCTGCCCTTCTCCTCGATGTCCGAGGTGAAGCCGCCGGAAGAGCATGTCTCGATCCTGGGAATCAAGTTCCCCAACCGGATCGCCCTGCCCTTCTCCGACTACATCCTGCCCCTCTCGGGCGGCGAGACGAAGAACCTGCGCCAGGGCACCGCCTTCTGGCGGATCCTGGGCCAAAACGACGTGCCCTGTGTGATCCATCGCGTGCCGGTCAACTTCCCTCCCGTGGGAGATGGCGCGACCACCCTCTCGGGCATGGGCACCCCCGATATTCAGGGCACCAACGGCACCTACGCCTATTACACGAACGACCCGCCGCCCGACTGGGAGTCGGCGACCGGGGGCAAGATCTTCCTGGTCGACCTGATCGACGGCGTCGTGCGCGGCAAGCTCTATGGGCCGCCGAACGACTTCATCGACTACGAGAAGATCGAGAAGCGCACCGGCCGACGCGTCTCCTATCAGGAGCAGAAGGCGTCGATCCCCTTCACCGCCTACGTCGACGAGGAACACGGCGTGGCCAAGGTGGAGATCGACGGCCAGCAGATCTTCCTGCGCGAGGGACGGTTCAGTCCCTGGATCGAGGTGAGCTTCTCGCTGCTGCCGACGCCCGGCTTCATTCGCTGGGCCTGGCACGACCTAGTCAGCGTGCCGGCCAGCTGTCGCTTCTATCTGAAGTCGGCCGGGCCCGACTTCGGTCTGTATGTCACGCCGCTGCAGATCAGCCCCCTGAACCCCGCGCTGCCGATCAGCACGCCGCCCGAGTACGCCACCGAGCTGGCCGCGGAGATCGGGCCCTACTACACGCAGGGCATGCCCGAGGACACCAAGGCGCTCGAGAAGGCCGTCTTCGACAACGCCGACTTCATGAAGCAGGCGCGTATCATCATCGACGAAGAGGCCGCCATGGCCGAGTACGAGCTGAATCGCTTCGAGCGCGGCGTGCTCTTCCTCTACTTCTCGTCCATCGATCAGATCGGACACGTCATGTGGCGCACGATGGCCGGTGAGGAGGATCATCCGGCCTATGCGGGCGCGCCCGACGACCCGTTCAAGGACGTCTACCCCGAGCTGTACCAGGAGCTGGATCAGATCGTCGGCCTGGCCATGGAGCATGTCGACGAGCGCACCTGCCTGATCGTGATGTCCGACCACGGATTCTCGACCTGGCAGCGCGCGTTCGATCTGAATCGCTGGCTCTACGAGAACGGCTACCTGGCGGTGCGCCCGGGCACCGATCCCTCCAGCGTGGAGTACCTGGTGGGCGTCGACTGGGCCAATACGCGCCTCTACGGGATCGGCATCAATGGCCTCTACGTCAACCAGCTCGGCCGCGAGCGCAACGGCATCGTGCCCCCGGGACCCGAGAAGCAGCGCCTGCTGCGGGAAGTCGGCGAGAAGCTGCAGGCGATCGTCGACCCGGTCACCGGCAAGCATCCCGTTTTGCATCTCTTCCTCAACGAGGAGATCTATTCGGGCCCCTACGCGGCCGACGGGCCGGATGCGCAAGTCGGCTACAACTATGGCTACCGCGCCTCCGACGAGACCGCGGTGGGCGAGATCACCGGTGCGGTGCTCTCGAACAACACGCGCCGCTGGAGCGGCGACCACTGTCAGGACTACCGCATGGTGCCCGGGATCCTGCTCAGCAATCGCGCGCCCCGCGGGCGTGAGCCGGCGCTGACCGATATGGCGCCCACCATCCTGACGCTGTTTGGCATCGAGCCCCCCGAGGAGATGTCCGGGGAGCCGATCTTCTAGCGCCTCGCCCGAGGAGCCTGGCTCCCGCGCGGCGCATGATGCAGAAAGGGGAATCACGGTGTTCGGCGGAAAGAAGATCAAGATCAGCAAGGAGCTCTTCGATCGCATCCAGAAGTACGCCGAGATGGCCGGCTACTCGTCGGTCGACGAGTTCGTCCTCCATGCGCTCGAGAAGGAGCTGCACCAGCTCGAAGAGGCGCAGTCGGATGACGAGATCAAGGAGAAGCTGAAGGGTCTCGGGTACCTGGCCTAGGACCGCGCGGCTCTCGTGTCGAGATCCCGTCGCCCCCCCCCCGGCGGCATGCGCTGTGCGCCGCGCAGACCCCGGGAGCGCGCGATGGGGGTTTGCGCCGCGCGACCATGGAGTCTGAGGAGTCGATCCCATGTGGATCATCGCGTCGATTCTGAACACGATCTTCGACGTGCTGCTCTTTCCGTTTCGGAGCATGCACCCGTTCTTCGGCCTGCTGATCATCTCGGTCATCACCGGGATCGTCATGCTGCTGATCTTCGGTCGCACCTCGAACCAGAAGGCGATCAGCGGGACCAAGAGCAAGCTCAAGGCCCACATCGCGGAGATCTGGCTGTTTCGTGACGACCTGCTCCAGATGCTGGGCTCCATCCTGCGCGTGCTGGGCTACACCGGGCGCTACCTGGCGCACAGCCTGCGCCCGCTGATCTTCATCCTCGTCCCGGTCGTG
>WJJG01000119.1 GCA_014729815.1 Candidatus Eiseniibacteriota bacterium | reverse complement strand
GCGCGGGGATCACCCCGCGCGACCGGGGCGGCTGCCAGCAAGGCGAGCAGGGCCAGCTCCCACGGGAACCGGCGCGCGGGCGCGCGGTCGTCTCCCGAGGATGGATGATGCCACGATGGTTTCGGCACGCGTCCCCCCTGACCGTTTCCCCTTCGTTCTTCAGTCTAGGGAGGGGATCGCTCGGCGGCAATCGATGTGACGCGCCGACGGCCCGGCGGGGACCCGCTCTGGCGTGTGGCGGAGGGCGATGCTTTACAGTCCCAGCGCGACGGCGCTAGACTCCTCGCTTGCCCTCGGCGGGCAGTCGCCGCGACGCGTGGGGCGCGCGGCGGGGCCATCTGGGAGACGCGCACGGAGCCGTCCGGGCGCGGGGGGAGGATCGCGTGGCTCTCTTCGATCGACTGGTGATTGGCGTGCTGCCGTTGGTTCCGAAGCCGGTCGTCGGATACTTCTCGAAGCCCTACATCGCGGGCGAGACGATCGCCGATGCACTGCGTACCGCCGAGGCGCTGCACGAGATCGGCTGCGGCGTGACGCTGGACGTGCTTGGCGAGAACATCCGCGAGCGCGAACAGGCCCTCGCGGCGCGCGACGCCTACCTGCGCCTGCTCGATGGGCTGGCGACCTCTCCGGTGCCGTCCAACGTCTCGGTCAAGCCGACGCACTTCGGGCTCAACTTCGATGTCGATTTCGCCGTCGAGAACATCGGTGCGGTGGTGGCCAAGGCCGCGGAGCAGGATGGCTTCGTGCGGGTCGACATGGAGGACTCCCCGACCACGGATCGTACTCTCGAGGCCTATCGCCGCTTGCGGGAGCGCCACGCCAACTGCGGCGTCGTCCTGCAGGCCTGCCTGCGGCGCACGGTCGCCGACGCCGAGGCGCTGGCAGCCAGCGCGGCCAACGTGCGCCTCTGCAAGGGTGTCTACATCGAGCCCTACCGCATCTCCTGGCGCGACCCGGAGATCATCCGGCGCAACTTCGTCCACATACTCGAGATCCTCTGGCGCGGCGGCTGCTATGTGGGTGTCGCGACGCACGACGAGCTGCTGGTCTGGGAGGCGATGCGTCTGGCGCACGAGATGAAGATCGCTCCCGATCGCTTCGAGTTCCAGATGCTGCTCGGCGTGACCGAGCGGCTGCGGGCCGTGATCCTCGAGTCGGGCTACCGGATGCGCGTCTATGTCCCCTACGGCCGCGATTGGTACGCCTACAGCACTCGCCGGTTGAAGGAGAATCCGCAGCTGGCCGGCACGATCGCGCTCGATATCCTGGGACTTTCGCAGGAGCGCAAGAGGCGCTAGGCTGCCCCCGGGTAGGACGCCGCGCGGGGGACCGCGACCAGGAAAGGGAGATCCCGCGTGAACCGCAAGCCGGTCGCAGGGGAGATCTGGGGCGCCCGTCGCACGACGCGCCGCGCGCGCTTGGCGGCAGTCTGGTGCACCGCGGCACTGATCTTCTGCGCGGCCAGTATCCTGCTCCTCGGTCCGCCTGCCGCCTCCCAAGCGCAAGCGCCGGCGACTTCCGCGACTCCCCCGCGCGTCGGCTGGATCCGCATCCAGGATGCGATCCAACCCGCCACGGCCAGCTTCTTCGAACGCTCGCTGCGCTGGGCGGAGACAGAGGATCTGGCGGCCCTGGTGCTGGAGCTCGACACGCCCGGGGGGCTGGACAGCTCGATGCGCCAGATGGTCAAGGAGATCCTGGGTGCGCGCGTGCCGGTGGTCGTCTACGTGGCGCCCCCGGGCGCCCGCGCGGCTTCGGCGGGGGTCTTCCTGACCTACGCGGCGCACGTCGCCGCGATGGCCCCAGGGACCAACATCGGCGCCGCCCATCCGGTGGCGATCGGCGGGGGAATGGGCGGCGGAGATCAGCCGCCCGATACGACCATGGTGGCCAAGGTCACCAATGACGCCGTGGCCTATCTGCGCTCGCTGGCCGAGCAGCGCGGACGCAACGTGGCCTGGGCCGAACGGGCGGTGCGTCAGAGCGCATCGATCAGCGCCCGCGAAGCGCTCGAGCAGGATGTGATCGATCTGGTCGCCGAGGACGGCGTGGCGCTGCTGACAGAGCTCGATGGACGGGAGGTGCAGCTCGAGAGCGGGCCGCAGGCGCTGCGCACGCGCGGAGCGCTGCGGCTGACGCGGGAGCCGAATCTGCGGGATCGCATCCTGGGCACGATCGCCAATCCCAACATCGCCTACCTGCTCCTGCTCCTCGGCGGATTGGGGCTGTTCTTCGAATTCTCGAATCCCGGATCGCTCTTCCCGGGGATCGTGGGCGCGGTCTGCTTGCTGCTGGCGGTCTTCGGACTGCAGATGCTGCCGGTGCGGGCGACTGGGATCGCGCTGATCCTCCTGGCCATCATCCTCTTCCTCCTGGAGATCAAAGTGACCAGCTATGGTGCGCTCTCGATCGGTGGGGTAGCGGCGCTGCTCTTCGGCTCGTTGATGCTCTTCGAACGGGGCCCGCGTGGCGTGGAACTGTCGCTCGGGGTGGTCTTCCCCGCCGTGGCGGTCGTCGCGGGGCTGTTCATCTTCGGCGTGGTGATGGCGATCCGGGCGCATCGCGGTCGTTCGCACAGCGGCCGCGAGGGATTGATCGGCGAGACCGGTGAAGCCCTCGCCGATCTCGCGCCCCGCGGGCGTGTCTTCGTACACGGGGAGATCTGGCACGCGCGCAGCGCGACGCCGATCCGCAAGGGGGCCGGCGTACGCGTCGTGGCGGTGCGGCGGATGGAGTTGGAGGTCGCGCCGGAGGAAGGGGCGGCCGCGGATTGACGGGCGCCCGGGGGGACCCGCGGCGCGCGAGAGGAGGATTCCAGCATGGGCCTGACCGCCTTGGTCATCGTCGTCGTTCTGATCGTGATGATCCTCAGCAACGCCATCCGTGTGCTGCGCGAATACGAGCGCGGCGTCATCTTCCGGCTCGGTCGCATGGTGGGCGTCCGCGGACCGGGGCTGATTCTGTTGATCCCGATCCTGGATCGCATGGTCAAGATCAGCCTGCGCACGGTGGTGATGGACGTCCCGCCGCAGGACGTGATCACGCGCGACAACGTGTCGGTGAAGGTCAATGCGGTGCTCTACTTCCGCGTGATGGATCCGGCGCGCTCGGTCATCGAGGTCGAGAACTACCTGTTCGCCACTTCGCAACTCTCCCAGACCACTTTGCGCAGTGTGGTCGGACAGGCCGAACTCGACGATCTGCTCGCCGAGCGCGAGAAGATCAATGTGGACCTGCAGGCGATCATCGATCGGCAGACCGATCCGTGGGGCATCAAGGTGATCGCGGTCGAGGTCAAGGACGTCGATCTGCCGATCGAGATGAAGCGCGCCATGGCGCGGCAGGCCGAGGCCGAACGTGAGCGACGGGCGAAGATCATCGCGGCCGAAGGCGAGTACCAGGCCTCGGAGAAGCTCTCGCAGGCCGCGGGCATCATCTCCCGCTACCCGGTGGCGATCCAGTTGCGCTACCTGCAGACCCTCAACGAGGTCGCGGCCGAGAACAACTCGACGACGATCTTCCCGGTGCCGATCGACCTGTTCGAACCGTTCAAGAAGATGGTGGAAGGCCTCGGCAAGTCGTCCCCGGGCCCACCCGCGGAACCCGGCGCCTAGGCGGCATCGCGTGACTCCGGAATGCGGCCCGGCACCGCGCCCGGCGCCCGAGAACGACCCCCTGCGAGGTCGCGCGAGCGCACCTAGAGGAACTCGGCGAGGTTGGTGTGCCCGATCTCCGTGCCGGGGCAGCGCGCCACGATCTGTGCCCCGACGCGGGCAATCAGGGTCTTCACGCCGGTGGTCTTCTCCACCGGTGAAGCCGGGTGGCAGCGCACCAGCACGCCCCGCGCCTCGCTGCGCACGAGCAGAAAAAAGCTTTGCCGCAGGTAGCCTTCGATGACGATGGCCTCGAGCAGCAGCTGGGTCCCCGGTGCGTTGACGAAGGTCTCCCGAATCCGCATCAGGAGCGGCGGCGCTCCGGTCTGGAAGTCGCCGAGCGCTTCGCGTAGATCGCGCAGCCGGCATTCGCCGACGACCTGTACGTGAGGCATCCGAGCTCTCCCTTCGCTCTCGGCGCTGGTGCGCATCCCTGCGCGCGGGGCGATCCGCACCAGATCGGGCGTGGGTCCAGGTGGAACTGGCCGCACGCAAGGGCATGGTATACCCTGGAACGGATCCGGGTCGAACTAGGCTAGGGAGACGCGGCGAGGAGTGTCAACCACGGGTGAGGACCCGCACGAGGGCGGTTCGAGGAGGCGGTGTGTCCGGCAGAGAGCGCTGGCGCGACTGGATTCCGCGGCCGCAGGGACGCCCCCTGCGCCAGGTGACGCGCTTTCCGCAGCGGCCGGGGTTGTGGGACCTGGCGGCGTCGCCGGAGGTCGTGCCACATTGGGCCGCGATCCTGCGCGGCAATCTGCGCTACTCGCTCGAACGAGCGGCTGCCGATGGCAAGGAATCGACCCCGGCCGCGCAGCGGCGGGTCGAGGCGATCCTGATGGGTCTCTTCGACGATCTGGAGCGCGGCGTGGCGACCGCGACGCTGCGTACGATCCACGAGGTCACGCTGGTGCGCGAAGCCGTTCTGCGGGCGCACGCGTTGCACGACCCGTACCGGGCGATCAAGGCGCGTGAGGCGGAACGCCTGCTGCCGCAAGCCGCGGAGCGCCTGGCGCGGGCCTGGGTCTGGGGCGGGCAGGCGGCCGACAGTGAGCCGCTGGCCGAGCTGCTGGCGGGGCTGCTGGCCGGCAACCTCTTCGACCTCGGCTCGGCGCTGACGCAGGAGGCCTTCCGCAGCGGATGCATGGACCACGAGTCGGCCGCGGAGCGCTACCGCCGCGACGCGCGCCGCTTCCTCGCCCAGCTCGAGCCGTCGGCGCTGGCGCGCCTCTGTGCGCAACCGCGTGCCCTGGAGCAGCCGCCGGAGGGCCGCGTGCTCCTCTTTGCCGACAACGCCGGTGCGGACTACTTGCTGGGGCTGTTGCCCGCCGCGCTCTTCTGGGCCCGGCGCTGGGAGGTCGTGGTGGTGCTCAACGCGCTGCCCGTGGCCAGCGACATCGCCTTCGCCGAGAGCGGTCCGCTTTTCGAGGCGCTGGCGCGCACGCCGGGCAGCCCGTTGCCGCAGGCGATCGACGCGGGGCGCCTGCGCTGCGTACCGAGTGGCACCGGGTCGCCGGGGATCGACCTGCGGTACGTCGGCGCGGCGCTGGATCGCGCGGCGGAGGGCTGCGCCTGGCTGCTCCTCGATGGGCAAGGTCGCGGCATCGAGACCAACTGGCCGACGCGCTTCCGCTGCCCCGCGTTGCGCTGCGCCGTGGTCAAGGATCGGCTGGTGGCCCACGCGATCGGTGCCGCGGCGCCCGAGCCGGTGCTGCGCTGGGACGAGGCCTGGCCCGGCTGGGATGCGGAGGCGCACGCGGGGAAGGGAGAGGCATGAGAGCGATGCAGGAGCGAGGGCCGCGCACGCGGGAGGCGGCGCGCGCGCGTTGGGTCGCCCTGGCGCTGATCGTCGCGTGGCTGGCGAGCGGCGGTTGTACTCGGGATCCGATGGATGCGGTGCCCGCACCGGGGCCGATCACGGGGGACTGGCTCGCCGTACCGCAGCCGGAGACGCCCTCCAACCTGATCCTGATCACGCTCGATACGACGCGCCGCGACCGGCTCGGTTGCTACGGCAGCACCCTGGGCCTGACGCCGCATCTCGATTCGCTGGCGACCGAGGGGCTGCTCTTCGCCGAGGCGGTCGCGCCGACCCCGATCACGCTGCCCTCGCACACGACGATCCTCACCGGATCCGATCCTCCGCGACATGGCGTGCGCAACAACGGCGCCTTCGTGTTGTCCGACGATGCCGTCACGCTGACCGAGCGACTGGCCGAGCGCGGATACGCCACCGGCGCGATCCTAGGCGCGTTTCCGGTGGCCGCGCAGTTCGGCCTCGATCAGGGCTTCGCGTACTATGACGACGAGTTCCCGCTGGAGAGTCGGCTGCAGGAGTGGCAGACGGCGCAACGACGGGCCGATGCGGTCACCGCGCGGGCGCTGGACTGGCTCCTCGCGCGCGGGGGGGAGCCCTTCTTCTGCTGGATCCACTACTTCGATCCGCACTTCCCGTACGATCCGCCGGCGGCGTATCGGCAGCGCGGCGACCAGCCCTACGATGGGGAAGTGGCCTTCATGGACGCCGAGATCGGGGGGCTGCTGGCCGGCCTGCGGCGCCGCGGAGCGCTCGCGAACAGCTGGCTGCTGATCGTGGCCGACCATGGCGAATCGCTGGGGGAACACGAGGAGTTGGCCCATTCGATGCTGATCTACGGCGCCACGCAGCTCGTGCCCTGCCTGCTGGTGCCGCCGGCGGGAGAGACGCAGCTCCCGCCCGGCCTGCGGCCCGGGCGTCGCGTGACGGAGCTGGTACGTCTCTGCGATCTGGCCAATACCATGCTCAATGCGCTGGGCTTCGACTCGACCGCGGCGATCGGGGAAGGCCTCAGCCTCCTGCCGATGCTCGCCGGGGCGGGGAGGGGCCCCCGGGTGGCCTACTGCGAGACGCTCGTGCCCTTCCTCGAGTATGGATGGAGCGAGTTGCGCGGCATCCGCACGCGCGACTGGAGCTACATTCGGGCTCCCGCGCCGGAACTGTACGATCTGCGACGTGATCCGGACGAGCTGCACAACCTGCATGCGTCCCGCCCGCGCATCGCCGGCCGACTCGAGGCCTGGTGCGATCGCCTGACGGCTGCCGAACAGGGGCTCGAGATGCAGCCGCTCGATCCGGCCACGATCGAGCGGCTGCGCAGTCTCGGGTATGTGGCCGGCGGCGCCCCGCAGGGCCCCGCGCGCAACGCCAAGGATCCCAAGGCGCTGATGCCGCTGTTCCATCGCATCAACGAAGCGCGCACCGCGCTCGGGATGCAGCAGGCGTCTCGCGCGGTGGAGATCCTGACCGCCGTGCTGCAGGAGGATCCGGGCAATCCCGAGGCGCTGCGGCTGCTGGGCACGGCCCACCTACGGCGGGGCGACGGCGCGGCGGCCGTGGCGGTCTACGACAGCCTGTCCCAACGCGTTCCGGAGGACCGCGAGGTGCGGCTCGGCCGCGCGCGAGCGTTGCTGCTGGCGGGCCGCTACCAGGAGGCCGAGGCGGCGACGGCGGCGCTCTTGGCCGCGGAACCCCAGCGCGAGGAGCTTCTCGAGCTGCAGGCCCGGGTGCTGCAGCAGGGCGGTCAGGGAGAGGAGGCCGTCGCGCGCCTTGCGGCGCAGATCGCCCGGCAGCCGGAGCTCGCCGCCCCGCGGGTGGCGCTGGCGAGACTGCACTGGGCGCAGGGAGAGATGGACGCCGCCGAGGAAGCCGTGCGCGAGGCATTGGCGCGCGAACCGGAGCATGCCGGCGCGCAAGCCATCCTGGGGGAATGCCTCTGGTGGCGTTCGGCGCAGGCGGCTGCCCAGGGGGCCTCTGCGGAGGCCACGCGGCTCGAGGCGGGGGCGCGCGAAGCCCTGGCCACCGCGATCGCGCTCGATCCGCTCGAGCCGGTGGCCAACTTCCGCCTGGCCGGTCTGGCGCGCGAGGATGGGGATGCGGATCGCGCGATCGAACTCTATCGGCGTTCTCTGACGCGGCGTCCGGACTGGCCCGAAACGCATGTCAATCTCGGGAATCTGCTGCGGGAAGCCGGACGGATCGACGAGGCGCTGCTCGCCTACGAGACGGCGCAGAGCCTGGGCTTCGAGGAAGTGAGCTTCCTGGTCAACTACGGCGTGGCGCTGGCGATGCGCGGTCGGCTGCGCGACGCGCTGCTGGTCTGGGAGAGAGCGCTCGAGCGCGCGCCCGATGAGCGCTACGCCGAGGGAATCCGGCGCAATCTCGAGCTGTTGCGCGGACGCATGCGGGGCGCGCCGCAGGCGCCGTAGGCTCGTGTCCGACACCTCGCCGCATTCGGAGACCATGCGAAGCCACCTAGGCGCCTTGGCGATCGAGGAAGAGCATGCTCTCGAGATGTGGGGTCTGCGGGAAGAGGTCGTAGACCCGCAGTCGCCGGGCATGGTAGCCGGCGTCGGCGACCAGCGCGCCGGCGTCGCGCGCCAGGGTGGATGGATTGCAGGAGACGTAGACGATCCGCGGGGGGCGCAGGTCGATCAGTCGCTGCAGCGCGCGCGGGTGCAATCCGCTCCGCGGCGGGTCGAGCAATACCAGATCCCAGCGCTCCCGCGCCCAGGCCGGGGTCTGTTTGGCCTCGACCGCCTCGGCCCGAAAGCGCACGTTGCGCATGGCATTGGCGGCGGCGTTGGCCCGCGCCTCTTCCACCGCGCCCTCGAGAAGCTCCACGCCCCACAGCTCCTCCACCCGCTGCGCGAGCGGCAGGCTGAAGGCGCCCACGCCGCAGTAGAGATCGAGGACGCGTTGGTCGGGTCGCAGATCGCCATGCGCCAGGACCTCCGCGATCAGCGTCTCGGCACCGCGGGTCTGTGTCTGGAAGAACGAGGAGGCGCCGATGCGATAGCAGAGTCCGGCGACCGTCTCGCGCCACTGCGCTTCGCCCCGCAGCGGGATCTCGTAATCGCCCTGCGCCACGGTCGCGCGACGCGTGTTGATGGCCGCCACGACGCCGGTGATCTCGGGCACGCGCGCGCAGAGCTCGGCCGCCAGCGCCGCGAGTTCGGGGGCCTCGTGGCGGGCGACGATCACCACGACGCAATCGGGGCTGGTCGCGGCCTGCCGCACGACGAGGTGCCGGAGTAGACCCGCATCGTCGCGCGAATCGTAGACCGCAAGCCCCCCCGCGCGGGCCAGCTCGCGCACGGTGATCACGATGCGATTCGAAAGCCGGGATTGGAGGCGGCAGTCGGAGACGTCGAAGACGCCCTGGAAGCGTCCCCGCGGATGCAGGCCCAGCGCCGGGCCGGGAGGCAGTGGCCCGCCGGCTTCGAGCGTCTCGCGCGAGACCCACGGACGTCGGCCGAAGGTGAATTCCATCTTGTTTCGGTAGTACCAGGGGCACGGGCTGGACCACGGCTCTGCGATCTCTCGGGGGCGCAGCCGTCCGATGCGGGCCAGCAGCTCGACGGCTTGATGCGCCTTCCAGCGCGTCTGCGCGTCCGGTGCCAATCCCTGCAGCGGGCAGCCTCCGCAGAGCGGCAGGTGCGGGCAGCGCGGCGGGATGCGCTCGGGGGAGGGCGCCAGGATCTCCAGCAGCTCCCCCTCGAAGTAGCTGCGTCGCTTGCGTCGCAGGCGTACGCGCACGCGGTCTCCCGGAAAAGCGCCGCGTACTTGGACGACCCATCCCCCGTCGCGCAGGATGCCGAGTCCGCCATAGGCGAGGTCTTCGATGGCGCCCTCGCGGATCGCTCCCACGCGGAGTGGTTCTTGGTCGCCGTCGCCGCGCATCGCTCCTCCTGCATCTACCGCGCCGCGCGGGGAACCGCTGGCGGCACGATTCGGTGAGAAGTCCGAGCGATGGTAGTGCAGATGCGCGGTGGGGTCTATACTGCCGCCCAACCGGAGACGAGGTGCCGCGCCCGCATACGGCGGCCGTCGGCCCTCGCAAACCAAGGAGGTCAAGATGCGCAGGCGCGGATCGGCGATGCGCCGGCTGGGGCGATGGATGGCTCCGGGCGGCCTGCTGCTTCTGGGTCTGCTCTCCTGCAGCGGGGAGCAGGCGCGGGAGAGCGAACTGCACGACACCGGACGCGAGATCATCGGTCCCCCCGAAGCGGCTGCCGCGCTGGTCGATGGCGACACGGTTCGCCTGGCCGAGGCGAACCTGCTGGCCAACTACTGGATCGACGCGACGCCCGCCCACCAACGGCGCGAACTCTCGCGGCGCGACCTGCAGCGCCGCGCTGTGGAGAGTCTCGTGCAGCAGCTCGTGCTGATGCATGAGGCGGAGCGTCGGGGCTTCACGGCCGACGACTCGGTGCTCGACGCCCGCCTGGCCCAGTGGGAACAGCAGAGCGGTACCGCCGAGGAGGTGGCCGAGCGACTCGAGCGGAGCCATGTCACGAAGGAGACCGTGCGCGAGCATCTGCGGCGCGACGCGGTGATTCAACAGATGGTCGCCGAGCTGATTCAGGATACCCTGCAGATCAGCGACGCGGAGATCGCGGCCTACTATCGAGAGCATCCCGAGTACTTCGACAATCTGCAGATCCGCGCCCGGCACATCCTGCTCAAAACGAATCCGGACGACACGCCGGAGCAGCGCGCGCAGAAGCGGGAGCGCGCCGCCGCGCTGCGCGATAGCATCCAGGCGGGGGGTGATTTTGCTGCTCTCGCGCGCGCGCACTCGGAGTGCCCGTCCGCACCGCAGGGAGGGGAGCTGCCGCCTGCACGCCGCGGCCAATGGGTGCCGCCCTTCGAGCAGGCCGCACTGGCGCTGCAGCCGGGGGAGATCAGCGACGTCGTCGAAACCGACTACGGCTACCACATCATCGAACTGCTCGAGCGCAACGATCAGGAGGCGGCGCCCCTCGAGCAGGTCGCACCGACGATTCGGCAGTTCCTGCGCAATCAGAAGACGCAGGCCGCCGTGGATCGGTTGGCAGCCGACTTGAAGGCCGCGGCCGAGATCGTCGAGTTCGTGCCGCCCCCGGCGGAGGCGCCGCCGGAGGCGGAGGCGGAGCCGGATCTCTAGAAGAGTGATGGAAGCGGTCACGCGGACATTCGAGGCCTTCCTGGCGGAAGTGCAAAGCCATCGCCAAGGTGCGGATCTGTCCCTGCTGCAGCGCGCCTTCGAGGTCGCCGCGCGCGCGCACGGAAGGGAGCGCCGCGTCAGCGGAGAGCCGTTCATGACGCATCCGCTGGCCACCGCGGAGATCCTCGCCGACCTGCTGCGGCGCGGAGCCGACCCGGTGATGCTCGCCGCGGCGCTGCTGCACGACACGCTCGAGGATACGACGACCGTCACCAAATCCGACCTGGCGCGCGAATTCGGCGAGGAGGTCGCCGAACTGGTCGATGGGGTGACCAAGATCGGCGATCTGCCGTTCCGTCCCCCCGAGGTCACCCAGTCGGAAACCTATCGCAAGATGCTCCTCTCGATGTCGCGAGACATCCGCGTGATTCTGATCAAGCTCGCCGACCGACTGCACAATATGCGCACGCTGGACGCGCTGGAGCCCGAGCGTCGTCAACGCATCGCCCAGGAGACGCTCGACATCTACGCCCCGATCGCCCACCGCCTGGGGATCGCCCGCTTCAAGTGGGAGCTCGAGGATCTGGCCTTCAAGCATCTCGACCCGGAGACCTACCGCCGGCTGGTGCGACGAGTGGCCGAGAAGCGGGAGTCGCGCGAGGCGGCCATAGGCGAGGTGATGAAGCCCTTGCGCGCGCGCCTGGCCGAGCGCGGCATCGCCGCCGAGGTGACCGGGCGCGCCAAGCATCTGCGCAGCATCTGGCAGAAGATGCAGCGACTCGAGGCGCCTTTCGAGGAGATCTACGATCTGCTCGGCGTGCGCATCCTGACCGAATCGCACGAGGACTGCTATCGGGTGCTCGGGCTGGTGCACGAGATGTACACCCCGGTGGATGGTCGCTTTCGGGACTACATCGCCATGCCCAAGGGCAACCTCTACCAGTCGCTCCACACCACGGTGATCATCCCCGGAGAGAAGCAGCGCACCGTCGAGATCCAGATCCGCACGCACGAGATGCACCTGGTCTCGGAGTTGGGCATCGCAGCGCATTACCGCTACAAGGAGGGCAGTCGCGAGCGTGATCCCGAGCTGCAGGAGAAGCTCGGCGAGTTCATCATCCAGGGCACCAGCGCCTGGCAGGATGCTGCCCGCGATCCGGAGGAGTTCGTCGAGTTTCTCAAGACGGCCCTCTATCAGGATGAGGTCTACGTCTTCACACCCAAGGGCGGCTTGAAACGGCTGCCGCGCGGCGCGACCCCGATCGACTTCGCCTACATGATCCACACCGACGTCGGGCACCACTGCGTGGGAGCGCGTGTGAACGGACGCCTGGTGCCGTTGCGCTATCAACTACGCAGTGGCCAAGTGGTCGAGATCATCACCAATCCGCACGGCCAGCCCAGCGAGGGGTGGTTGAAGCAGGTGGCCACCGCCGGCGCCAAGGGGAAGATCCGCCGCTGGCTGGCCCAGCAGCGCCTGGAGGACTCGGTGCGGCTGGGGCGCGAGATCCTGCAGCGCGAATTGCGGCGACGTCACCTGCGATCGCCGGCCGAGAAGGAGCTCGAGGATCTCTCGCAGAGCTTCGGTCTGGCCGATGCGCCGCTGCTGCTGGCCAAGATCGGTCAGGGGGATCTCTCGATCGAGAGCGCCATGGCGCGTCTCTACCCGCAGCAGAAGCAGGAGGCCAAGCGTGAGTCGGCGCTGCAGAAGATCCGTCGCTTCACCTCACGGGACCGGGGGGTGCGTCTACGGCAGTTCGACGGGGTGCTGATCCGCGTGGCGCAATGCTGCCAGCCGATTCCGGGCGACCGCGTGATCGGTATCATCACCAAGGGGCGGGGCCTCTCGGTGCATCGCATCGACTGCCCCAACACATTCGACGACCGCGTGCCGCCGGAGCGCAAGATGGAGGTCGAGTGGGATGTCGAGCCGGAGCAGGTCTTCCTGATCCGCCTGGTCGTCACCGGCGCGGACCGCACCAGCCTGCTGGCGGATGTGGCCGCGGCGATCGGACGGACGGAGACCAACATCGTCGACGGTTCGATGGCCTCCGATGGCGAGGGTGAGGCGCGCGGCTCCTTCGTGCTGGAGGTCAAGAACCTGGGGCATGTCGGTCGCGTGGTCGGTGCGGTGCGCCGCGTGTCGGGCGTACGCACGGTGGAGCGCGCGGGCGTGATCGAGGAGCCGGAACAACGCGGAAGCTAGAGGAGCGAGTGCCGTGGCCGCCCACGCGGAATGGGCGGCGGCCGGTGCCCGACTGCAGGGGGAGGGCCGTGGAATGGACTGCAACGTGATGCGTGATACGAGCCGGCGGGCGGCCGGTCTGCTGGGCGGAGTCCTGGTGCTGATCCTGTGCGCGGTGGGCAGCGCCGCGGCGGGGGCCGAGGTCGGCGTGCGCCTGGGCTGGGCAGACAACGGCGATGAGATCTTCGAACGCAGCGGGGACCTGGGTGGCACCGACCTGGTCGGCATCCATCTGGGGTTCGATCTGCTCCCGATCTTGCGCGCCGAGGTCGCGGGGGAGTATGTGAGCGAGCCGTTCGAGTTCAGCGATGGGCTGCTCGATGGGATCGAGGCCGCGGGTAGCGGGGACTACGAGGACCTCAGCCTCTGGGTGAGCGGCAGGGCGGAGCTCTTCTCTCTGATGATGCTGCCGATCAAGGGGTATCTCGGGGGTGGGCTGAACGTCCACTTCGTCGATCTGCAGATCGATGAGGATCTGGAACGCCTCGATGCCGGGAGCCTCACGCGCCTGCGCGCCACCGGCGCTTGGGACGACGAGCTGCAGGATGCCGTCGAGAATGTGGCCGGCGAGCAGACCCAGACCGGCTGGCACCTGCTGGCCGGCGCGCGACTGTCGCTGAGCGGGATCCCGATCTCGGTCTTCGTCGAAGGTCGCTACTCCGATGGGTTCGGCGAGGAACTGCCGGCTGCCAAGTCGCTCTACGGTGGGGTGTCGATCCAACTCTGAGTGCCTGCGCCGGATGCTGCGTGCCGCCCGGGGGCGGTCGGCACGGGCGGGGCCGTCTGCGTCGACCTCTCCCGCGTCCGACCCGTCGGGCCGGCTTCCATCGAGAGCTCGCGCGGCCATCTGACACGGAGAAGCGGAAGCCATGATCGCAGTCGTGCAGCGGGTCTCACGCGGGCAGGTGCGCATCGCCGGGCGCGCGCCCGAGGGCATCGAGCAGGGTCTCCTGATCCTCCTGGGCGTGGCGCGCGGCGACGAGGAGGAAGATGCGCAGTGGCTGGCGCGCAAGTGCCTCGGACTGAGGATTTTCGGTGACGCCGACGGCCAGATGAATCGTTCGCTGGATCAGGTCGGCGGCGGCGTGCTCGTGATCTCGCAATTCACGCTGCTCGGCGATTGCAGTCGGGGCCGCCGTCCGAGTTGGACGCATGCCGCCGATCCCGCCACGGCGGAGCGCCTCTACGACTTCTTCGTCGCGCAATTGCGCCGCAGTCCGTTCCCGGTGGCCACGGGCGTCTTCCAGGCCAAGATGGAGGTCGAGAGCGTCAACGACGGTCCGGTGACGCTGATCATCGACTCACGCGCGCGCGGCCGGGGAGCGGCGCGCACCCAGGCGGGCGGGATCGCCGCGGAGCCGGCGCCGCGGCCGCGGGAGCCGGTGCGCTCGGGCGAGGCGCTGCTGCGTCGCGAGCGGGGACCGCTCTGGCTGGCCTCGCGCTCTCCGCGCCGGGTGCAGCTCCTCGAGATGCTCGGTATCCCCTTCACGGTGCGCTTCCCGGCCGAGGATGGGCGCCGCTGGGAGGTCGGCGAAGATCCCGGCCGCTACGCCGAGCAGCAATCCGCGGAGAAGGCGCTTTCCGTCGCCCGAGAGGTGACCGAGGGAGTGATCCTGGGCGCCGACACGGTGGTCTTCTGCGACGGTCGTCTGCTGGAGAAGCCCCGGGACCCCGACGAGGCGGCCCGCTTCCTGGAACGACTCGCCGGGCGCGAGCACGAGGTCTTCACCGGGATCTGCCTGGCGCGGGCCGGCGGCGTCGCGCGACGGATGGCTTCCGAGTGTAGTCGGGTACGGATGGCGCCATTGGATGACGCCACGATCCGCGCCTACCTGGCCACCGGTGAACCGCTGGACAAGGCGGGGGCGTACGGCATCCAGGGGGTCGGAGGCCTGCTCGTCGAGTCGATCGAAGGCTGCTACTTCAACGTCATGGGACTGCCCCTGGCCCGGTTGCGTGCGCTCTTTCGCGAGCTCGAGGCGGCCGCCCCGGACCAGGCGCGGTAGAGGGCGGGAGGAGATCCGGTGATTCCGACGATCGAATGGCATGCGAGAGGACCCCGCATCCTCGACCAGACCCACCTGCCGAGCGAGGAGCGCTACGTCGACCTGGACGATCTGGATGCCGTCTGCGAGGCGATCCTCAACCTGCGCATCCGTGGCGCCCCGGCGATCGGGATCGCCGGGGCCTACGGCCTGGCGCACGTCGCGCAGCAGGGC
>WJJG01000118.1 GCA_014729815.1 Candidatus Eiseniibacteriota bacterium | reverse complement strand
GATCCGCCCGCCCCGGGCGCATGGCGTGCCAACGCGGCGACCTCCGGAACTCGCGCGGCGAGCCGCGAGAGCTGCTGCATGTCGAAGACGTCTTCCGCGCCCGCATCGAGCAGGATCATGCGCGCGCCGCGGGCCGCCGCCCAAGCCGCCGAGAGGAGGTGGGCGGCATCGTCGCTTCCGCGGCTCGTGGCGACCGCGGGCAGGGCGATCTCGTCGGCCACCCCGAGCAGCATCGCCCCGCGCTGCAGCCGAGGGCGCGGTGCGTCGGGCCCGATCGGCGGCAATCCCCAGAGCAGCGGCGCGCGAGCCCGTGCGGTCTGGTGCACCAGGATCGCGCTGAGCCCCGTGGCGACGATCTCCACCAGCGGCGACGGCTCCGTCTGCCCGTTGTCACCGGTGAGCGCCGGCAGGCGGATCACCAGTGGCAATCCGTGCCGCGCACTGTCGATCAGGATGCGGCAGGCCGCGGCGCCGAGCTCCCCGCGGCGTTCCAGCGACAGCTCGAGCAACACCACCGGACGGCGCTCGACGGCTTGCGCGTCGCCCTGCAGCGTGCGCAGCAGATCCCAGATTCGCTCGACCTCCGCGCCCCGTCGCACGCGCGCGATCTGCGGGTGGGTCGAGGTGCAGAAGCCGACGTACAGCCGTAAGAGCAGGGCCAGGGGCGGCGCCAACGGATCGGGGAGCGGTGCGGCGCCCAGGGCCAGGCAGTGCGCCAGCCGCGCCGAGGCGTCCGCCAGGGGCCAGAGATCCTCGGCGGAGAGCGTCGCGGATTCCTCCTCCCCGCGGCGCGCACGGCGGGTGGGGGTCGCGGCGCTGGCCCAGATCGGTCCGCTGCCCGAGATGTCCCGCCCGCCGGCCAGCGTGGCGAGCTTGTCTCCCTCGCGATCGAAGAGGGTGAGCCCCGAGGGGAGCTGCTCGAGCAGCTCGCGCGTACGCGGGGGGGACACCTGCAGGCGGCCGGCGGCGCTGCGCAGGGCGCCGTGGCTGGTGAGCAGGGCCTGCGCCTCGGCGCCGCGCGCGCGGAAGCCCACCTCCTGCAGATGGTGGCAGGCCTCCTCGATCAGGGCCCGCACCTCGGAGATCTCCCGGGCGGCCAGCCGGTTGTCGCGCGCGGTCCCCATCCTACTCGACGACCTCGAAGGCGCCCATCGGACCGCATCCGCTGACGCCCGCGCAGGGCGAGTCGGGCTGCAGCCGGAAGTCGCCGGACGCCGGATCGACGAAGCGCGGATCCTCCGAGATGTTCCCATTCAGTCCGGTCGGATCGCTACAGCCGGTGTAGTTCCCCTCCCCGTGGCCGAAACAGTCGTTGCACAGAAAGGAGACGTCGGACTCCTGGCAGGCGATGCCGTAGTTGCTGCCGTTGACGATGATGCTGCGCTCGAAGCTCGCCGATCCGCTCAGGAGCCAGACCAGCGGCGCCGGCTCGCCCGAACGGGTCGGCGGGTCGCTGGCGATCGTGCACTGGCTGACGAGCAGTTCGCCGGCGGCGGAGGTCAGTCCGCACTCGATCAGAGCGCAGCCATGCAGCGCCACGCGGCTGTCATCGGCGGTGAAGCCGTTCGGATACTCCAGCGCCAGGGCGCGGAAGCCGATCTCCCGCAGCTCGAGCTGGCTGTCGCTGGCGAAGACCAGGGTCTGCCCCGGCAGATCGCTGGCATGCTCGATGCGGGTCTGATCGGGCCCCGCGCCGATCAGAACCAGCTCGTGGCCGCCGAAGGAGAGCGCCTCGTCGTAGACACCGGCGAGGATGCGCAAGGTGTCACCCGCCCCGGCTGCGGCGATCGCCTCGCCGATCGTGAGGAAATCGCCTCCCCCCGAGGGATCGATCGTCCAGCGCAGGCGCACGCGCTCGGTGCTCACCGCCAGGAGGTTCGAGAGCCCCGAGGCATTGGCGGCCTCATCGCGGACCACGAGCCCGAAGTAGTAGTCGGTCTCCGGGGTGAGCGCAGCGACCGTGAACGACTCCTCACTGCCGCTCGTCGCCGGTGGCGGTTCCCCCTCCGCCTGGGTGAGCGCATCCCAGCCGGCGGCGTCGAACGGCGCGGTGGCGTAGCGCAGATCGTACGCCGTGGCGCGACCGCTGAGACTGTCGTCTCCGCTGGCCGACCATTGCAGCGTCACGGTGGTCGGCGTCACCTCCGCCGCGCGCAGATCCGTGACGGCCGCCGGTGGCGTCCCGTCCGAGTCGGTCACGGACTCCTCCTCACTGCAACCGCTCGCCGACAGAAGCAGGGCGCCGCCGAGCAGCGTCCAGACGAACCACCCTCGATTCCCCACAGAGTTCATCGGCTCTTCTCCTGGGCTCTGGTCTCTCGCGCGCACGCGCCACCGAGAGGTCCACCAACGAATCCATCAGCGCACGCGCATCCAACTGGTCTCTCGCGCGCACGCGCCACCGAGAGGAGTTATAGCACCCACGCACCGCCGGCGGGAGGCCCGTCGGCGCGTCCGTTGACCCGGGGGGGGCAGCGGACCTAGGGTGCGGGATGCAGGCAACGGAGGGGCACATGCCACAGAGCAGAGCCGGCTCGTCCGGCGACGGACCAGAGCTCGACTTCCGCTTCTGTCCCCGTTGCGGTACGGCGCTCACCGCGGCCGAGCCAGCGGAGCGGCCGCGCTGCCCGCGATGCGGGTTCGTGCACTACCTCAATCCCGTGGCCGTGGTGGCCGGCATCCTGCTCTCCGACCGCGGCCGGCTGCCCGCGCCCGGCGCCTGGGTGCCGCCCGCGGAGGCCACGCATCTGCTGCTCGTGCGCCGCGTGCTGACGTACCCCGGCAGCTGGTGCCTGCCCTGCGGCTACATCGACTACGACGAGGAGGTCCGTGAGGCGGCCGAGAGGGAGATGCGCGAGGAGACCGGGCTCGAGGTCACGGCCGAGGAGGTCTTTGCGGTGCATTCGAACTTCCACGATCCGCGACAGCAGTCGGTGGGCACGTGGTTCCTGACGCGCTATCGCGCCGGCGCGCTGCAGGCCGGGGATGATGCCGATCGGGCAAGCTTCTTCTCCCTGGATGCGCTGCCCGAGCCGCTGGCCTTCCCGACCGATCGGCAGGTGCTCGCCCGCCTGCAGGCGCGGGCGGGCGGCTAGACGACCTTGACGGCCTTGCGCAGCTTGCGGCGCAGTTGATGCAGCTTGCGGCGCGTGGCGATCAGCGTCTGGCGGTCCTTCTTCTGCAGTGCCTCGTCGCGCACCTTCTTGAGTTCGGCGATCTTCTTCTTGATCTCCGCCTTGTCCACGCCGACGGCCACCGCGTGCGGCTTCTCGATCCCCATCTTGTCACAGAGCATGTCGACGAGCTGCTCTTTCTTCATTCCGCTGGCGCCCTCGACATCGGGATACTCCTTCGCCATCTCACGCAGCTTCACGACCGTCTGCTTCTGCAGCTCCTGATAGTCCATCCGATCCGCTCCTTCGCCGTCCGCCCATCGCGGCGCCGTGCTCGCGCCGGATGCGGGCAGACTCGGGTCTCTTTCCGGCTGAATCGACGCAGGAGTCTAGCGAACGCCGCCCGGGACTGTCCAGTCGCACGCGGCCCGGCAGCTCATCGCAGATGGATCAGCCGCGGCAGGGCCACGGCTTCCGACAGCACGGAGCGCACGTAGTAGGCGCCTCCCGGGAGCTGGCGGCCGTCCGCGCCGCGGCCGTCCCAGGTGGCGGCGAGCCGCCCCGGGCCGACCCAGCGGCCGTCCAGATGTCGCACACAGCGGCCGCTGGCATCGTGGATCGCCAGAGGCGTGGCGCTCCCGCCGCCCCGTACACCGGGCAAGTGGAGCTGCAGGACCGTGCGGCCGCGGAACGGATTCGGCGCCGCACGCAGCGTGATCGAGTGCCTTCCCGCGCCTCGGGCCTCGTCGATCGCCGTGGGGTCGTTGCGCTCCTCGACCCGCACGCGGTCGTCTGCGCTGACGGCCATCACGAGGTCCTCCAGGGCATCGGGATGATCGGCGAAGCCGTGATCGAGGCTGCGCACCGGAAACCCGATCTGCAACGGGGGATCCAGATGCCGCACGTAGTCGCTGCCGTCGAAGCCGATGATATCGATCTGTCCCTCGAACGAGCTGACGGCGATGGTCGGGTACCCGTAGGCGTTCAGCGGTCCGAGAGCGACATCCTGGGGCGTGCCCGGGATCGGGAAGGCCGAGCTCCAGGCCAGGGTGTAGTTGTCATCGGCGGAGGATTCGAAGATGTAGATCGCGCCGCCCGCGGGCACGCCGGCGCCGATGACCAGCTCGTTCTGCGGATCGGCGTCGATGTTGCCCACCGCCGCGCTCAGCGGCAGTCCGATCGGTCCCGGTGTGACCATCTTGTGTTCGTACGTCTCCGTATCCGGGTCGTATTCGAGACGGCGGAGGTAGAGCGGATAGCCGGCAACGCCTCCCACGTTGAGGACGATCTCGCGCCGGCCATCGTTGTCCGAATCGCCCGACGCGATGCCGAAGAGATAGCTGGCCGTCTCGTAGGCGAAGACCTCCTGGTACCGGTTCTCGCCGATCGCCCCGTCGTGCTCGAAGAGGCCCACCGCGCTGCCGTCGATGGCGCTGCCGGTGCAGACGACGATCTCGGCGCGGCCGTCGTCGTCGCCATCCTCGAGGAGCACGTCCTTGATCGCGCCTTCGTAGGGTTGCATCGAGACGTCGATCGCTCGCCACGCGAACTGATCGTCTCCGGTGCATTCCCAGAGGTAGACGCGCCCCAGCGTGCCCACCTCGCCGGCGATCGCCTCGCGCTGCCCGTCGCCGTCGGTGTCCCCGCCGCAGATCGAGTTGAGCGACGGCGTCCCGAGCGTATCGCCGAGCCAGGAGCGGGCGAACTGGTCGTCGCCGGTCGACTCGTAGAGATGCACCAACGTGCCCGGGTAGTGATAGGACTGGGCCATCACCTCCGGCCGGCCGTCCCGATCGAGATCGACCAGCTCGGCGTCCCAGACGTTGCGCAGATCGCCTTCCGTATCCCAGATCGGGTGGTAGCCCAGATCCCGCACCCCGCGCCCGCGCAGCCAGGTCGATCCCGGGACCAGGAGCGTCCGGCCCTCTGGACCGCCGGCCAGATCCTGGTAGCCGTCATCGTCGAGATCGGCCAGCCGCGGCGCGCTGGATGCGGGCGGGATCTCGACGCACACCCCCCGGGCCGGTCCGTGGCGCCCGTGGGGCGGCGGAAGGGTGAGCTCCAGGCGGCCCGGCGAGCGGACGAGCCAACGGATCTCCTCGGTCACGCCGTCGCACTCCAGATCCGCGGTCAGCGTCCCGGCCACAGAGTCCGCAGCCTGCACCGGGGAGCCATGGCCGTCACGAATCCACACCCCAACTGTGATCAGGGGAACGGCGAGCAGCAGGTAGGAGAGACGCGTGCTGGGCATGATGCATCTCCGCGAATCGGTTGCGAACGGTCTTTGCAGTCCGAGACCACCCGCATCTAGGATACCATGATGGCCATGCAGAGGCCTACTTGCCGTCGATCGCGAACGGCGGCTCATCCGTCCGCGATCAGCGGTGGCCGGAGATGCCGTGCCAGCCAGTCCAGGAACAACCACCCGTGCTGTGCAGGTCGCGCTGCTGCGCTGGTACGCGCGTTGCGCGCGAGATCTTCCCTGGCGTCGCACATCTGCGCCCTACCCGATCTGGATCTCGGAGGTCATGCTCCAGCAGACGCGGGTCGAAACCGTGCGGCTGCGCTTCGACGAGTTTCTGGATCGCTTCCCGACCCTCGATGCGCTGGCCGCCGCGCCGCTCGCGCGCGTGCTCAAGAGCTGGGAGGGGATGGGCTACTACGCACGCGCCCGCAATCTGCATCGAGCCGCCCGCGAGATGCGCCGGCGCTACGGCGGCTTTGCCCCGTCGCACGCCGCCTTCCGCGCGCTGCCCGGTGTAGGCGCCTATACCGCGGCGGCGGTTTGGGCGATCGCCTTCGGCGAGGCGCATCTGCCCCTCGACGGCAATGTGCGCCGGGTCCTGGCCCGTCTCTGCGATCTCGCCACGCATCGGCAGGACGACTATCGCGCGGCGGGAGCCCCGCTGATGCGCGGACTGCCGCCCAGCGAGGTCCCGCAGATGGCGCAGGCGTTGATGGAGCTCGGCGCGCTGACCTGTCTGGCACGATCGCCCCGTTGCGCCGACTGCCCCCTGCGGCGCTTCTGCCAGGCGCGCGCGCGGCAGACGATTCCAAAGCGGCCGCTGTCGCGTCCGCGTCCGGCGCGCCCGCACCATCCGGTCGTGATCCTCTATCTCCGCAATCGCCGCGGGCAGTTCCTGCTGACCCAGCGCCCGGCGCACGCCATGCTCGGCGGACTCTGGGAGCTGCCCGGCGGCAAGGCCGAGGCGGGGGAGACACTGCCACGGGCGATGCGCAGGGAGATCCGCGAGGAGCTGGATCTGCGCGGCCTGCGGCGGTTGCGCTACGTCGGCGCCGTCGGCCATGCCTACACGCACTTCGCGGTGACCCTGCACCTCTTCACCGCCGAGATGCCGGGGCCCGCTTCCGCCTTCCCGGCCCTGCGGCGTCTCTCGCGCACCGGCCGGGCGCGCTGGCTCTTCCCGCATCAGATCGCCGACTACGCGTTGCCCACCGGCACGCACAGGGCGCTGGCCTTGCTCCCAGAGCTGCATCGCGCTAGGGCCGCAGGGCGGCGATGATCTCCGCGAGCGCGTGCAGCCCGCGCGCTTCCGCCTCACGTGCCGCGCGCAACTGCGCCGCCACCGGACCGCGCCGCGGATCGTCGCCGATCGGATCGCTCGAGAGGCCGGGGGAGAACGGCATCTGCCGCACGACCTCCGCCAGGTGGGTCGCCACCGTGCGGTAGTGGAGCTGGGCTTCCGCAATGGCTCCGAACGGGCCCCGCTCGAGGCGCTGGCGCGCCTCGGCGAGGAACTGGGTGGCGAAATGGCGGCACTCGCCCCAGGCGGCCGCGTTGTAGGCCAGGCCGATCTCGAGCGCGGTGCCCTCCTCGACGGCCCGGATCCAGCGGTCGTAGCCGGCGAGACCCGTCTCGTACTGCGGCGGACTCCACTCGCCCGAGTGCTGCGACTGCTCGAGGGCCAGCGCGAGTCCGCGCCGGACGATCTCGCGGTCGCTCAGCCCATCCCCCGGGCGCACGCTGTAGAGTTCGAGCACGCCGATCGCCGTGCGACCCAGCTCCTGCCAGGGCAGCGGCCCATCCCCGTCGGGGCAGAGCGGTCCTGTGAAGTAGTAGCCGGTCTCGTCGTAGCCGTCGATCAGGTAGTACTCGGGAATCCGCAGCTCCCAGCCGTAGCACGGCCGTCCGGCATCGATCGCGGCGCGTGCATGGTCCCAGGCCTTGCGCTGCAGCCCCTCGGCCGGGGGCTCGTGCACCGACCGGCCACTGCCCGCCACCCCCGAGACGGCGATGCCCAGGTTGGCGGTCAGGGCGAGCAGGGGTTCGGTGCGCCAGGCGGTCAGACTGCTCGGGCAGGCCGCCTCGTGCATGTTGAGCACGAAGGCGTAGCCGGTGCCGCCGTAGAGCCAGCCATCGCTGATCCCGAGCTGTAGGTAGTCGCAGCAGCTCTTGAGACACCCGAGCTGTGAGACCCAGCGTGGGACCCACTGCAGATTGGAGAGGCGCGTCATTCGCAACTCCGAGGAGGCTGTCTACCGCATCGTTCCCGGGGGCACACGATACCAGTAGCCGTAGGCCTCGCGGAAGCCGAGCTTCTCGTAGAGCCGCAGGGCCGGTGCGTTGTCGCGCATGACCTGCAGGTAGGCCAGCCGCGCCCCACGCCGAGCGCCCCAGGCCAGAAGGTCGGCCGCCAGCGCACGGGCGTGCCCGCGCCGGCGGTGGGCGGGATCGGTGACCAGATCGAAGAGCCCCAGCAGCGCTTCCCCGAGCACGGCCATGCCGCAGGCGACGTCCCGCCCGGCGCCGCTGCGCACGACCAGGCGCATCGCCCCGGGGACCGCCGCCAGGATACGCCCGTGACGCGCATGATCGAGGGGCGGGGCCTGCTTGAGGCGCGAGAAGAGATCCAGCCAGTCGACGAGGCTCCGTTCGCGGATCTCTCCGGGGTCGTTGGGTACGGCATCCCGTTCCGTCACCTCGCGCGTCAGAACCGCCGTCGGGGCCACCCGCGCGTAGCCGCGCCGGGCGAGCAGCGCATCGAGATGCGGATCGGGGACCGCAGTCGTCATCCGGAAGCGGCAGGGGAGCCCGTGCTCGGCGTAGAGCCGTTCGCACGGCTCGATCTTCGAGTCCGGGGGCATCTGGGCGGCATAGAGCGGCGTGACGGAGTTGGCCCGCCCCGTGTAGCCCTCGGAGATCCGCACCACCCATCCATCGAGCAGGATCTGCACCGCTGCCGGCCACGCGCGCAGGGCGGCCTCCTCGATCCGCCGGTTTCCGATCCGTGGCCCGTCCATGCTAGCAGAGAGGCAGACGCATCAGCGCCTCGCCCTCTTCGTATTCGCCGGTCAGCCGAAACCCGAGCTTCTCGTAGAAAGGCTGTGGACTGCCGGGGGCTTGATGGACGCTGGTGAGCAGCTCGGTAGCGCCGGGAAGCGTCCGCACGCGGGCCACGACCAGCTCGAGGGCCCGCCGACCGTCGCCGCGGTTCTGGTAGCGCGCGTCGATCATGAAGCGCCAGAGGTAGTACTCCGGCTTCTCCGGCTGCTCTTCGAGCATCACGAAGCCGACCGGCTCTGCCCCAGCGTAGATGGCCCGGAACCAGGCGTGCGGCGAGAAGTGCGCCTGGGCGATCGAGACGGCGTTGGGCGCGACGAAGCGGCGTTGATCCTGGCGCACGGCCAGATCGCAGATCGAGCGGACCGTCTGCGCATCGATCTCGCGCAACTCGATGCCCACATCCGGCGACGGGGATCGATTCGCAGGCTCCATGATCTAGGGGATCCTCCGTGCATACTCTTCGTGGAATGCCTGCCGCAGCGTATGTCCGATGATCCGCCCGCCATCGTCCCGCTCGAAGTGCAGGTAGGTCAACGGATCGTGCGCGTAGCGGAAGCGATCCCGGGCCTCGGCCAGCAGGCGGTAGGGCGTGCCCCCGTCGCGCCGCGCGAGTAGTGCTCCGCCGTCCGGCTCGAGGCAGCGTTCTCCGCCATCCCCGATGGCGTAGCAGCCGGCGTATTGCCCGAGCGTCTGCGGGGCGAGCGCGATCGGCTCGCGCGCGGCGGGCCAGGGGCAGTCGGCACCGAAGACGATCGCCGCCAGCGAGAGCGCCAGGCTGTGCAGCGGCACGCTCGGACGATGGCCGAGGATCGCCACGCAAAGCGAATCCGCGGTCCAGCGGTGCAAGATCGCGCTGTAGCCCGGGAGACCACCGCCATGGGCGACGAGCGCGTGCCCGCCCGGCTCGGAGAGCAGCCATCCGTATCCGAAAGGAGGCGCCTGGAGCGACTCCATGGCGGTAATCGTCTCGCGCGGAAGCAGACGCGCGGAGGCGAGCGCGCGGTGGAGGAGCAGGAGATCGCGCACGCTGCTGGCCAGCGCACCGGCGGCATAGCCGCAACTCGGGTGAAGGGGGGGTGCGGGTCGGAGAGACCCATCGGGGCCCGCGAGCACGCCGGCGGCGAAATCGGTGCGCGAGGCGTAGTCGGGGTAGACACCGGTGCTCACGAGACCCAACGGCTCACAGATCCGCTCGCGGATGAGTGCCTCCCAGCTGCGTCCGGTCACCTCTTCGGCGATGCGGCCGAGCAGGACGTAGTTCGCGCTGGCATACGCGCTGCGCGCTCCCGGCGGGAACTGCAGCGGCGCATCGCGGAAGTAGGCGATCAGGGCATCCGGCGTGTGCGCCTCGGTGATCCGCGCGCGAAACGCCGCGTTGCCCGGCAGGTCCGGGATCCCCGAGCTGTGCGAGAGCAGATGATGCAGGGTCACGTGCTCGGCGGCGGGCGAGGGGTAGTCGGACAGATAGGCGCCGATCGGCGCCTGCAGGTCGATGCGTCCCTCACCGGCGAGCTGCAGGGTCAGGATCGCCGTGAAGGGTTTCGTCAGCGAGCCGATCATGAACTTCGTCTCGGGCGTGATCGGTCGCCGCCCGGCGAGATCGGCGCTGCCGTAGCCTTGCGCCAGCAGCAGCGTGTCGCCGGAGGCGACCAGCGCTGCGCCCTGGAACCCCCAGACCTCAGCGGCGCGGTCGAGATAGGCCTCGAGCTGGGCGCCGACCGCGCGCGTGTCCGCGGCCTCGAGCCGCGCATCGCGCTCGGTGCTGCAGGAGAGGAGCGAGCTCCCCGTCAACAGCGCGACGCTGCACGCCGCGAGCAGGGCACATCTCCAGGACACCGTGCATGCGCCCATGTGCGCTCCAATCGAGCGATCGGGATGGTTCCGGTGCGCGTGCGGCATTCCGCTTCCCGATCGATGGCCGTCCATGTTGCCGCCGCAACCGTCCCGGCGCCGGCGCACCACTCGCCGCGCATCGCTCCGGGGCGCGCCGTCCCGGTCGACGGTCCCCGCGCTCGGCATCTCGTCGCCGTCGGAAACCACGCGAACCCATCTAGTCGTGCTCAGGCGGCAGCTGGCCGGGGGCATCGACCACGAAGGCGTAGAGGCGTTGCCCGATGATCTGCCCGTCCTTGATCACGCTGCGCTGCAAGACCCCTTCACAAACGTATCCGGCCTTCTCCAGGACGCGGAAGGAGGCCGGGTTCCATTCGTACGGCACGGCGAATACGCGGGTGAGACCGAAGGTCCCAAGCGCGTGGCGCGTGACCGCCCGAACCACCTCGGTCATGATGCCGTGGCCCCAGAACGGCTCGCCGAGCCAATAGCCGATCTCGGCCGATAT
Source organism: Candidatus Eiseniibacteriota bacterium (assembly GCA_014729815.1). GTDB lineage: Bacteria > Eisenbacteria > RBG-16-71-46 > CAIMUX01 > WJJG01 > WJJG01. The sequence continues at coordinate 197 of WJJG01000118.1, read as the reverse complement.
GCGCTCGACATCGTCGCGTTGTGCGATGCCGACGGCGCCGGCGGCTTCTCCCGCGACCTCGATCGCATAGAGACGTTCGGGGCTCTGCGCGCGGGCCTTGTCGATGAACGCCACCGCATCCGCCTCGGTGTAGGGGTACGGGAAGAGGTCGCGCAGGTTGCGCCACACGTTGCGGTTGTTGGCATGGCGGGCGAGAG
>WJJG01000117.1 GCA_014729815.1 Candidatus Eiseniibacteriota bacterium | reverse complement strand
GCCCCGGATGCATCGGCGCAGGCGGAGACCGCGACGCACGTTCTGGAAGTCGGCGCTCCGCTGCCGCCTGCGCAGCCGGGCGGACTGCTCCCCCCGATGCGCGTCGAGACGATCGCCGAGGGCGTCGCGGCCCGTGAGGCCTACCGTTCCATCCGCCAACTCGGCCCGCCGGGCGCCGGTGAGGCGACCTACGGCTTCGCGACGGCGCGCGAAGTGGCCGCGGTCTGGCCAGAAGAGGAGGGGCGGGCGGATGCGGCCGATGCTGCGGCCGCCGATCCGGGAGCGCTGATCGCGACGCTCGCGCCGCGCGAACCGGAGCGCAACTGGCTCGAGTTCGAGGTACAGCAGGATGCGGACGGCGAGCGCTACGTGCTGGCCTTCGTCTCGGAACATGTGGCCGAGCAGTTCGGCGCGCTGGGGGCGGATGAGCCGCTGCCCCCGGCCGTGGAGGAGAAGGCGCCGCCGAAGTGGCAGTTCTGGAAGAAGCGCGAGGAGGGGCCGGTGGTGGTTCGCCGGGGCGCCGAGATCACGCTCTATCCGGATCCGAGTCCGGAGGCGACCTGCGCGCTTGTGGTGCCGTTCGATCGCATCGCGGCGGCCGAGGCGCGCGAGGTCCGTGGCGGCGTCGCCCGCCGGACGTTCGTGATCGATGTGACGCTGCAGTGATTCCGGTCGCGGCGGGTGCGTTCTGCGCCGGCGGAGGGGCTCCCGAGGCGGATCCGTTCCTCATGGCCGGGGCATCTCGGGCGCGCTGAAGATCGGCTCGGGGGGTAATTGTGAGTGCACTCTGGGATCCATTCATTCGGGATCAGACACTGATCAAGCTGCTCGTGGCCCTCGTGCTGGGTGGCCTGGTCGGCTTGGAGCGTGAACTGAAGGGTCGTCCGGCCGGTCTGCGCACGCACGTATTGGTGTGCGTCGGCTCGACGATCCTGATCATCGCCGCGCGGCAATCGAGCGCGGTCTTCGCGGGGGATGCTGCGGCCGGCCAGATCGTCCTCGACCCGACGCGCCTGGCGGCGGGGATCGTGACCGGCATCGGCTTCCTGGGCGCCGGGGCGATCCTGCGCATCGGCGACCTGGTACGCGGACTGACGACCGGCGCCTGCATCTGGTTCGTAGCGGCGGTCGGCATCGTGGTGGGCAACGGGCTCTATCCGCTGGCGGTCATGTCGACCATGCTCGTTCTGGTCATGCTGGAGCTGTTCGGCCTCATCGAGCGACGGATCCCGGATGTGCTGTACCGCGCCCTGATCGTGACGGTCCCCACCGGCGAGCGGGAGGTGTTCGAGGCGTGGCTGCGGGGGCATCTGGCCGCGCGCAAGGTGCGCATCCAGGAGACGCTGGCGCGGGTGGACGCCGAACGAGATGTTACGGAATTGACGTTCCGCATCCGCGCGCGGGGGGAGTTTCGGACGCGCGGACTGATCGCCGAGGTCAGCCAGCGGCCGGAGGTCCGCGAGGTCGAAGTGGAGATGCTCTAGATGGCTGCGCATGCGTTGCCGGTGCGGCTAGGCGCCGAGTGCCGGGGACGTCCCATGAGGCGTATGGAGCGCGGCGGTAGAGAGATTCGCTTCGGCGCCGGAGGGGACCGGCGCGTTCGATCCGATGAGCGCCACCAGGTGCCGATCGCCCCTGGGGCGCACCGTCCCCGTCGACGGTCCTCGCACCCGGCATGCGAGCAGGATGCCTTGCGAAATCGCGCGGATCCGGCTGGGCCGGTGCGGTGGCTCGACGCCGCGCAACGGGGAGTTCGCTATGCTCGATAGTCTGCGCCCCGCAGCCTACGTCGTAATCTTTCTGCTGGTCGCGCTGTGGGTCTACTTCCGCTTGCTCAATTCGGGCAAGAAGCGCGGGCGGCATGGTCGCGATCTCTGGTACAGCCGGCTCGAGGATCGCCGCCGCGAGCGCATCGAAGGCGCTCCGACCTGGGAAGAGCGTCGGCGACGGAGGCAAGCGACGGCGCCGGAGCGCAAGATCGCCGCGCGGTTCCTGAAGGAGGTGCGCGGCGAGGACGGTGCGGCCCGCGGTGGCGATGGGGCCGGGCACGCGGAGAAGGCCAGCCGCGACGCGCGAGAGCAGGTCGAACGCCGCGCAGAGGGCGACGGACCCTGCATGCCGGGCGGCCGGCGGAAGGAGTGCCAATGAAGAAGCGGGTGGCGGCGTTCTGTTCTCACGGCGGGTCGAACTTCGCGGCGATCGCCGAGGCGGCCGCGCGCGGAGAGATCCCGATCGAGCTGGTGGTGATGATCCACAACAACGCCCGCGCCGGCGCATGTCAGAAGGCAAAGAGGCGCGGGATCGCCTCGGAGTGGGTGCCGCGCAAGCGTTTCAGCGACGAGGATGAGTATGCGGCGCACCTGCTGGGCGTGCTCGATCGCTACGAGGTCGATATCGTCGCCCTGGCCGGCTTCATGCAACGGATTCCGCCGCTGGTGGTCGAGCGGTTCGAGCATCGCATGACCAACATCCACCCGGCGCTGCTGCCGCTCTTCGGCGGCCAGGGCTTCTACGGCAGCCGTGTGCACCAGGCGGTTTTCGACGCCGGGATGAAGGTCTCCGGACCCACGGTGCATCTGGTCGACGATCAGTACGATCATGGTCCGATCCTGATGCAGCGTGCAGTTCCGATCGACGACTGCCGGAGCCCCGAGGAGATCGCCGAGCGGGTGCTGGTCGAAGAGCATGAGCTCTACCCGCGCGCCCTGGGGCTGCTGGCCGCGGGGCGCTTCTGCATCGAGGGCGGCCGCGCGCGCCTGATCGAGTAGCCAACCAGACAGGATGGAGCACGATGGCGCATCGCTGCCCCCAATGCGGCGCCGAGTACGACGCCACGCTCTTCCAGTTCGGGATCCCGTTTCGCTGCTCCTGTGGAGCGATCGTGCGTCCCGAACATGGGGAAGCTTCCGCGGCCGAGGCGCGGCGGCAGGCCTTCCGGCGCAAGGAAGAGGAGATCTACCGCACCTTCCAGCGCGCCGCCGATCGGATCGCCTATCTGATCGTCTCGACCGACTACCCCGCGGTAGACATCGCCATCGAGCGCCGTAAGCTCCGCGAGCTGTGCCAGCGGCTCTTCCCTGACCGAGTGGGGCTCTATGATATGGTCTACGAGGCGCGCTTCGAACGATTGTGGGCGCAGTTCCGCGAGGGGGAAGGCGAGCAGGGATAGATTGCCGACGAGCCCGCGCCGGTCCACTGGAGCGTCGCGAGGAGCTGTGGGCTCGGTCGTGGCGGGAGCGACTCGGCCGGTCGTGGCCGGGAGCCGTCAGGCCGCACTGGGTTGTAGGGAGCCACCCGTCGGGGCGTGGCGGGAGCGACTCGACCGCGTGTGGCGGAAGGCGCCAGGCCGGCCGCGGCGGCCAGCTACTCGACGCCGATCATCACATTGGTAGCTTTGATGACCACGTGTGCCTCCCGCCCCTCCGCGAGGCCCAAGCTCTCGCACGACTTCCTAGTGATGATCGAGGTGATCTCGAGGCCGGCACCGATCTCGACGGTCAGCTCGGCGTTGACCGCGCCGATCTCGATCGACTTGATGGTGCCTCGCAGAACATTGCGGGCGCTGAGCCTCATCGGAGCCTTCCTTCCTTCCGAGTCTCTCTGACGCTCGCGGCCGCGGAAGCGCAGCACCCGCGGCGGCGATTGCGCGCCCCGCCGCAGCCCGCGAACCAGCGAGACCGCGACCGGGACCGTCGGCGGAGCGAGATCGCTAGAGAAACGAGTCCATCCCGAGATCGTCGAAGAGCTGCCGCATCTGCTGTTCGCTACTGACCAGACGCAGGCGATGGCTGAAGCAGCCGATCCGCTGGCAGGCTTCGACCTGTCCGCCTTCGGGCAGGTGCAAGGTGAACAGCGGCGCCGAACAGGCCGAGCAGGACGTGCCCGGCTCCTGGAGGGCGCTGTTGCAGTGCGGACAGAAGAAGTCCGGCACGGCGCCCTTGGGGAGCTCCGCGTCGGAGATGTTGTCGTGCGACCCATAGACGGGGTCGACGTAGAGATCGCCCCTGCGACCCTCGAGCTCGTAGGCGAGATGGATCGAGGGCTCGTCGTGGATCGGTCGTTCGGGGGCCATCAGGTCGCAACCGTTGAGACAGCGCGCGTGACGAACGACGAGAACACCGGAGGGAATCTCGAACTCGACCCGGTCGCGCTCGGGCGTCTCGGGGCGGGCCTTCGGCGCGGGCCGGTCGGGCCGGCCGGGAGGATTGGCGCGGCCGCTTCGATCGGGGCTGTCCGGTCGGCGGGCACCGGATCGGGGAGTGCCGGGCTGGGGGCTGCCAGTCTGGGGGTTACCAGTCTGGGGGCTGGCGGTTTGGGGACTGCCGGCTTGGGAGCTTTCGGTTCGGGGGCTGCCGGGTTCGGGGGTGTCAGGTCGCTCGGGCGTCTCGGGACGCGACATCGGGCTCCTCCTTTCCGCGCGCGGCGGGTGCGGGGCTCTGTCGTGGCGCCAGAGATCCGATGATAGGAGACCCGACCGCGAGCGTCCAGCGGATCGGATGCGGGGGCCGCCGGGGCGTGGAGAAGTAGGCGAGCAGTCGGGGGATGCCCGCGCGGCGCGCGGATTGCTATGATGCCGGGCGGCGCTTGTGCCGTCCGCCCGCGGACGCGGGGGGCGAGAGAGCCGGGGAGGTCAGCGTGGCGCGCCGAAGAAGTGAGCCAACCACTTTTCTGTGCACCGGTTGTGGTGACACGTTCGGCAAGTGGTATGGCCAGTGCCCGAGTTGCGGCGAGTGGAATACGCTGGTGGAGTACCGCGAGCCGAAGGGGCCGCCAGGGCCTGGGCGAGCGGCATCGCGCGGGCGTGGACGGAGCCGCAGGGGACCGGGTCGCGGTGGGGGGGGCGGCCCGCG
>WJJG01000116.1 GCA_014729815.1 Candidatus Eiseniibacteriota bacterium | reverse complement strand
GTTCGGCCGCGGGCGGGGTGGATCCGGCCCGCGCGAGCGCGATGATCGCTTCCAGCGCAATCGCTACGGCTACGTGCCGCGCAGCGGCGGTCCCGACCCCCAGAGGTCCCGCGACACGGACTAGACCGGGGCCCCGCGGCTGGTTGACTCCCCCGCGATCCTGTCGGATGATCGCTCCGGCGGAAGGGTGGGAAGTTCCCAACTTCCTGCGTGACGGTCGACTGTACCGTTTCCCGCGCGTGGCGATGGAACCGATCGAGGGATCCAGGCATGCATTGCGATCATCGCCGTCGACTCGGTCCACGATCCCCCGCTTCCGGCGGATTGGCCTATCTGATTCTGGCCCTGGCGCTGCTGCTCCGACCGCCCTCTGCCGAGGCGGGGGTCCCGCTGGCCGGAGAACTGCTCATCTGCTCCCCGACGGCCGAGATCGGCCCCCATCCGGGGTTGATTGCGGCGGTGGACATCGAGCGCGAGATCGTGCGTGTGGTTTCCTATCCGGCCGCGCTCGATGAGACGCGCGCGGTGACCTGGGGTGGCAAGAAACAGGTCTATGTGGCCGATGGCGATCGGATCCTGATGATCGATCCGTACGGCGGCCCATTGCTGGCGCCGGAGGTCTTCGAGCATCCCTATCTGCGCCGGATCCGCGACCTGGTCGCCGACGGGGCCGGGGGGGTGTACGTCCTGGATGAAGTGTCCCGACCGCTCGGGGATGGGGGACGCGGCGCGGTCCTGCACTTCGATCCGGCCAGCCTCGAGCTGACGCTGCTGAGCAACGATTTCCGCCTCGGCGGCCCGGTGGACCTCTTCCTCGAGGCGCAGGGCACCCTGCTGGTCCTCGATCCGCTGGGCAAGACCGAGGCGGGCGCCGAACGAACCGGCGCGATCTATCGCTTCGCCCCCCAGACGGGGGAGCTGACCACCCTCTGCCCGACCGCCTTCGCCGTCGACCCGCGGGCCGTGGTCAGCCACGCGCCCGATTCCCTGCTGCTGGTCGACGCCGAGGTGACCGTGCCGGGCTTCAAGGAACGCACCGGCGCGGTCCTCAAACTGGCCGCGGGACGTTCGGAGGTCATCGATACGCTGGCGGTCGAGGAGTTCCGCAATCCGGAGGCGGCCGTGCTCGACGAACAGGGTCGCCTGGTGGTCCTCGATCCATCGGCCAACCCCGCCGGCTATCAGGACGCCGAGGGCGCGCTGTTCCGCTTCGATCCGCAGAGCGGGGCCTTTCTGGACGAGTTCCATCACCTGCTGTTCGAGGATCTGGTGGGGCTGTCGCAGATGGGGGGAGCAGAGCTCTCCCAGAGCATCGTACGCCTCGAGGATCCGGATGAGGTCCCCGTTCCGGGCGATCGGCTCGAGTTCGAGGTGGCGCTGATCAACAGTGGCGTCGATGCGACCGAGGCGGCCGTGGTGACCGCCGATCTGCACCAGCTGCTCTGCCTGGCGACGGACTTCTCCTACGATGCCGGTACGATCGATTTCGATGCCCCCAGCGGCGCGCTGGAGTGGACCGTCGCTGTGGCCCCGTCCGACACGGTTCGTCTGACCGCCAGTGTGCAGATTCCCTGGGAGACGGTGCATGGCACCTGGTTGCGCGCCCCGGTGGAAGCCAACTGGGAGACCGGGCAGGAGAGCTGGTCGTTGGTGATGCGCGTCGTGACGCTGGCGCGGCCCGGGGATCTGATCTACGCGGATGCCGGCACCGAGGCCCCCGCGCCGCGCCTCTTCACGTTCGATGAGAGTGATCCGGACCTGCCGGTCACCTTCGAGATGGAGTCGCCTGGGGAGCTCGGCCTGCCGGCGGATCTGACCTTCGGTCCCGATGGCATGCTCTACGTGCTCGACGGTCGCTTCGGCAGTTGCGGCCTCCTGCGGGTCGATCCCAACTCCGGCGCGACGGAGGTGTTGCATCGGGGCGCTCCGCTGAGCCATGCACGCGGTCTCTGCTGGAGTCACGATGGCGGGTTGCTGATCGCGGATCCCCACCTGCCGCGGCCCTTCACGACCGGTGCGGTCTACCGCTTCGATCTCGAGAGCGGCGAGATGACCGAGTTCTTCCGGGACGAGGCGTTCAGCGATCCGACCGACATCTGCCCGGACCGGTACGGCCACTACATGATCGTCGACTATGGTGCCACGGTGGGCGAGAACCAGGGTGCCCTGGTGGAAGTCGACGGTGCGGGGGGCACGCACTGGATCTACTCGTCGATCTATCTGCGCGATCCGATCAGCGTAGAGGTGGTGCGCACGGGAGACGTCTTCGTCAGTGACATCGGCTTCTCGGAGAATCCGTCCCCCTGGGCGTTGGCCAAGATCGACCGCAGCGGCGCCGAGCCGGCCTTCTCCGCCGTCGCGCTGGCCAACCCGAATCCCTTGCGCCGGCCGTACGGTTTGACGGCTCTCAGCCCCACCCGGCTGCACGTCTGCGAGCGCCAGAAGAGTCCGATCGCCGGCCGTACCGGCGCGGTGGTCGAATTCGAGCGCGAGGGATTCGCCTGGGGGGCGTCGTTCGTCTCCTTCCACGCCTCTCTCCGTCATCCCGAGCGCGTGGCGCAGTTCCGTGTGCCGGAGTTCTACTGCCAGAGTCTCGAGCTCAGCGATCTGACCGGGGACCTGCTGGTGCCGGGCGATACGCTGCAGGCGGTCGTCTGGCTCAACAACCGCTCGCCGCTTCCCGCACCGGCCGGCCAGGCGCTGGTGCAGGCGGCCTTCCCCCTGAACCTGGTATCGGCCCGCGCCGATCGCGGCGAGCTGCTGCTCGATCGGGATGCCGGGTGTGTGCAGTGGCGTGGCGTCGCGCGCTTCCTCGATCCGGTCCGAGTGACGGTGACCTATGTGGTCGATGCGCTGGCGCGACAGGGCGAACAGATCGAAGTGCAGGCGGAGATCCCGGGCTCCGGCAACGATCCGCTACGCGCCTGGCGTCGCATCTCCGCGCCGCTGCAGGGCGGGGAGCTGCTGGCCCTCGACTCGCTCTCCGATCCGTTCGAAGAGGGCCACGCCGGGGCGCTCTACCTCTTCAGCGAGGAGGAGGACCGCCTCGATCCGCTGGCTTCACACACCGCCCTGGTGGCGCCGAGCGATCTTTGGTGCCGGGCGTCCGACGAAGCGCTGCTCGTCGATCGCGACGCCGACCCGCTCTTGCACGGGAACATGCCCGGGGCGCTCTTCGCAATCGAGCCGAACAGCGGGGCGCTGCGCGTCGTCTCGGCCCACGCCGCGTTTCGCGAGCCGGTGCGCGTGCGACCGCATCCCGATGGCGGCTACCTGTTGCTGGATCAGGAGGCGCAGCCCTGCGGCGGGGAGGGCCTGGGTGCGGTCTACCATGTGGCGACCGCCGGGGGCGCGGTCGATACGCTGATCTGCCATGCGGCGCTGCGCGCGCCGATGGACCTGGCCGTCGACGCGCAGCGCCGCATCTGGATCGCGGATGCCGCCGCCGATCCGCTCGGGCTGGGCAGTGAAGATACCGGCGCGATCTTCATCGCCGATCTCGAGAGCGGCGCGATGATCGACACGCTGGCCGGTCGAGACTTCGTCAGTCCCGCGGCGATCGAGATCCTGCGGGACGGGCGCATCCTGATCGGCGATCTGGGATGGACCGGGCCCTTCGGCAATCTGGGCATCCGGGAGATCGATCCGCAGGATGGCAGCCTGACGACGATCCTCAACTCTCCCTATCTGCTGACGCCGACACGCATCGTCCAGCAGGATGCCGAGCACCTGTGGGTCGTCGACTCGACGGGTTGGTTTCCCGGGTACGACGATGCATCGGGCATGGTGTTCCGGCTCGACCTGCAGACCGGCGATCTGGGTGTGGCCTTTCCGGGTCCGAGCGGCGCCCGCCTCGAATCGGTTTCCCAGGTGCCGCTACCCGAGCTGGCGATCCGGCGCCTCTCGATCGTCGGCGAGGCCGCGGGCCGCTACGTCGCGCCCGGCGATACGCTGGCGTGCGAACTGGTGCTGGCCAACGAAAGCGGGACCTGGGAGCCGGCGGCCTACGTCGAGCTGGAGATCGACGCCACGCTGGCGCCCGTCGACGACGCGTTGGAGGCCAGCGCCGGCAGCGTGATGCCCGGGGGCGAAGGCTGGAGATGGGAGGGGGAGCTGGCCGGGGGCGATAGCGTGACGATCGCCTACGCCCTGACGCCTCGACCGACCCCCGGCCTGCCGGCCTGGGGCGATCAGCGTGTGAGCGGATCGGGGTATCTCTCCGCGCCGATCGAGGCACAGCGTTCGCATCACATCTCGACCCGCATCGGCCCCTCGGAGCTGCTGGTCATCGATTCGTGGGCCGATCCGCGCGAGTTCGGGTTCGCGACCGGCGCCCTCTTCCGGCTCGAGGGTTCGACACGCGAAGCCGCGCCGATTCTGGCCGACTCGGCCTTCGTCAGTCCGGTGGCCGTGGCCCGGATTCCCGGCAGCCAGACCGATCTGCTGATTCTGGATGGCGATGCGATCGGACTGGAGGGGATCGGTGGGGGGGCGCTCTTCCGCGCCAATACCTGGACCGGCGAGGTCGAACTGCTCTTCAGCGACCCGAGCTTCGTGCAGCCGGGCAAGCTGTCGGTGCTGGACAGCACGGTCTGCTTCCTGCTCGATGAGATGGCCGATCCGTTCGACCTGCGCCCCGAGGGCGGGCAGGGGCCGGGGGCGATCTACCAGATCGATCCGCGCAGCGGCGCGGGCGGGGTCTTCTTCTCCGATACGCTCTTCTCGCGACCCGTGGATGTGGATGTCGATCCGCTCACCGGGAATCTGCTGGTCGTCGACAAGCGTGCGGGGGGCAGCGGTCAGTTCGCCGGCTCGGTGTTCGAGATCGACGCCTCCGGTGGCAGCGCCACCGTCCTGCACAGCGGTGAACCCTTCTACTCGCCGCGTTGCGCGGCGCTCACCGAGGGAGGGGATCTGCTCGTCGCCGATCCGTTCCCGTTCGGGGGTACGCTCTTCCGCATGGATCGCGAAGGAAACATCTCGCAGGAGACGATCGTCTGCCACGATCTGACCGCACCGGCGGACCTGGTGATCGGCTCGCGCGGCCGGCCGCTGATCGTCGACGCGCAGTCCGATCCGCTGCGCTACGGCCCGCCGATGGGCGCGGTGCTGCGCTTCTTCTACGACGGCGAGATCCCGCACTGCTCGATCTATCGCACCGGACCGCCCTTCGTACGCCCCCGCGGCGCGTGCATCCACTTCGAGGGCGCAACGCCCGTGCAGCAGATCGCGCTCGAGATGAGCGAGACCCCGGCGGGGCTCGAGCTGCGCTGGCGCGCGCCGGGCGCTCTCACGCATGCCGACTTCTTCGTCTATCGGCGCGCGCCCGAGGCCCCCGATCCGCACTACGTCTGCCTCAATCGTGACGCGCCCGTGCGGGGGGCGGGCGAGCTGCGCTGGTGCGACTCGCGGATCGCGGCCGGGGAAGCCTACGAGTATCTCCTCCTGGCGATCGCCGGCGATGGCTTGCGCAGCGAGTTCGGTCCGTACTGGGTGCGGGCCGTGGGCGGCGGCCTGCGGTTCGCGCTGGGGCCGCCGCGCCCCAATCCGTGCCTCCTCTCCAGAGAGGCCGGTGTGACGATCCAGTATCAGGTGCCGGCGCCGGGAGGAGCGATCCGCCTGAGCGTGTTCGATGTCACAGGGCGACTCATCGACGATCTGGTTTCCGATCCCCGCGCCCCGGGGTCCTACACCCTGCTCTGGAACGCCTGCGATCGCGCGGGGCAGCGCCTCGGTGCGGGGCTGTATTTCCTGCGCCTGCAGGCCGGCTACCGCGAGGCCCAGCGACGACTCCTCCTGCTCCGCTGATTCGGACCGGCTCCGCCGCACGGGCCGCGCGCCGCCGCGATCCGGGCTCTGCTCGAAGCCGAGCGCGCGGCGCGGTCGTACCGATGGGTGCACCGATCCGTACCGTGCGGGACAGAAGCGCTGCGCCTGTGGCCTGCCGGGTCGCGTCTGATTCCGCTGCCGCTGTCGCCTGATCTTCGAACGCCATGCGACCAGCGAAGTTGTGAACTCGAGTCGGTTCGCTCACCATGCTGGCACGCCTCTGGCAAAGACCTCTTGCCGGAGCCCACGAAGTCCGGCCGCCAAGGATCCACGCGCCGGCGGCGCGCACCGGCACCCCGGGTGCCGCAAGATGGAAAGGGGATGTGCAGATGCGGTACGCAAGCCAGCCAACGTTTCTCGCTCTCGCCACGGCGGCGCTCCTGATCGTCCTGGCGGGGTGTAGTGAGGATGGGACCGGCACGCCGAACGCCTACGACTCGGGCAGCCAGACGATCGATCTCAACGATCCGTACGGCGGATTCCTGCCGACCGATGAGGACCCAGCCTTCGGGGATGCGACCCTGGCCGAGCGCGCCGGGGACGAGGAGCGCGTCGCAGACGGCTATGCGGGGCTGACGGTCGAACAGATGGAGCAGGTCAGCAGCTACGAGGAGGATCCGCGGACCGAGTGGTACTCCTTCACCGCGGTGTGGGGCAATCTGAGTGCCGATCGGAACTCGGGAACGCCGGAGGATCCGCCGCAGCAGCAGGAGGAAGTCGTCTGGGACGGCTCGCTGGAGCTGACGCGGGGCGGCATCAAGCTGCTCAGCATCATCCTCTTCGAGCGCGAGCACGGAGATCGGCTGTTGCCGCGCGCCGTTCCGGAACGGATCGAATGGGCGTCGCGGACCTACGGACACTACGATGGCCTGCGCGTGCTGCTGGCGATCCCGCCGGATACCGCGCGCGTCGAGGATCCGGTCGAGTTGACGCTGCACGCCGGCGACTACGAGCGCGTCTTCACGCTGGCCGAGCTCGATTCGCTGCACGAGGAGATCGAGGTCGGAGAGAACGCCACGATCTCGCTGCGCGCCTTCCAGGCCGATCCGGAGGTCGACGTGCGGGGCTTCCTGGGTGGCGCCTGGGGCAAGGCGGTCGAGGACAGCGTGGGGCACTTCCGCGGGCGCTGGATCGCCGCGCGCGACGGGCGCCTGATGGGGTGGCTGCGCGGCCACTACGGTGTCGACGAGGCCGGCGAGCAGGTCTTCTTCGGCAAGTACATCGACTGGAGTGGGCGCTTCCGCGGCCTGCTGCGCGGTCACTACGAGCTGATGTCGAGCGGCGAGCCGGGGTCGCCCGGCTACCGGGAATACGGCGAGTTTTGGGGTGAGTGGATTGGCCGCCAGGGTCAGGCCCTTGGGCGTCTGAACGGAACCTGGAGCCGTCGTGGCAACGGGCGTGGGCGTTTCCACGGCATGTGGCGCGGCAACGTCCTCACCCCAATGTTCTAGGAGTCTTGCGGCCGCCACGCGGCCACGAGACGGTGAGCCCGCGCGACCCTTGGCGCCCCTCAGGGTATCGGGCGGGCCGGCGAGAGGGAGCCGAGAGGCTCCCTCTCGCGCGTTGGCTGCGCGCCCGCCGCGCTGCCGGCCGGGACGCATCGCGCGCATTCTGGGAT
>WJJG01000115.1 GCA_014729815.1 Candidatus Eiseniibacteriota bacterium | reverse complement strand
TGGGAGCGAGCGCCGCGCTCTCGGGCAGGCAGAGGTACTCGGCGTGCGCCCGCAGCTCGGAGGCGTCACCGAAGACCTCCTCGTCCCCACGCCAGCGCGTGACCGACGCGCCGACCTCTGCGATCTCGCCAGAGAACTGCGTGCCCAGGATGGTCGTCTTCGGTTGGGTCAGCCCGGTTGCGAGGCGCGAGAAGAAGGGGCTGCCCCGCCGGAAGGTGCAATCCTCCGAGGAGAGCGTCGTCGCGCGAATGCGCACCAGCATCTCATCGCCTCCGGGCTCGGGGCGGGGCACCTCCTGCACTTGCACGACCTCAGGCGGACCGTAGCGGGTGTAGACGGCGGCTTTCATGGGGGAACCTCCACAATCGCGATGCGTCGCGCGCGCGTGGTGTGCCCGGGCAGCTCCCGGAGAGGGGAAAGGCGCATCATGAATCGCGCAATCAGGATCGCCGCGTCTACGACCTCCGTCAAGCGGGGAACGGAAGGAGCGAGCGACTCGTCTTCCCGTTGGGCAACCGCAGTCATCGGCGGCGACCATCCACAAGCATCGCGCCGGCGAAGCGCGGTGGACCCGCTTCCCGCAGTCGAGCAATCCCGCCGCGCCGAGTGCGAGACTCGGAAGTGACGGAAGGCGCTCTGGCCGGGCCCGCTACTCGCGGAAATAGCGTCTTCACCGCTCCCCAGGTTCCCCGTATGGTTTGGCTCCCTCCGCATCCCACGGGCCACGCGCCGATCCGCCCGCACTCCGAGCCGATCGGCGATGCAGCCCACTCAGTCGCCGCCCTCATCGAGGCCACGCCCCTCCCAGGCGCCCCACGCGGGACGCATCACCCGTCAGGCTTATGAATCAGCTCGGCACCCGACTGGCTGAGTCGATGGCAATCCGCGATCATCTGACGAGCACGACGCGGCGCTTCGCGGTCCAGCCATTCGCCGATGCGCGGATCAGATACACACCGGCCGCAACCGGGCGCCCGCCCTGATCCCGGGCATCCCAGCGAAACAGACGCGCGCCGGAGCCCGAGATCGCTTCCTCCAGCTCCCGAATCCGCCGGCCTCCGAGATCATAGACACAGGCGCGCGCGCCATCCCCGCGTTCCGCTGCGACGCGGATCCTCGCTTGGTGGAGCACGGGATTCGGTTGGATGCACAGGTGCGTTGCCGCGTGCGGATCAGCATCCTCCGGCACGCCGGAAGGGATCGGACACTGCGCGTAGCCGATCACCAATCCGTGGTGTGCGGCGGCGAGGCAGATGTACTCCTCGCCGCTGCAGGATCGCGTGGCAGCGATGCCGGCGGGATGGCGGGGCGTGGGGACCGTACCGACGATGCGCAGGGACCGGAGATCTGTGACGTCGACCACCGTGAGGCCGGAGCTCCCGTCGGCGAGGTAGGCGAATCCGCCCGAGACGAAGAGATCGCTGACCCAGTCCTGCGTATTCAAGCTGGTCACGATGCGCGGTTCAGCCGGGCAACCGACGTCGACCACCGTGAGACCGCACCCCGCATCCCCGACGAAGGCGTACGAACCGCGCACACACACGCCCCTGGGAGAACCCGGGGTCTCCAGGCTTCCGGCGATCCACGGGTCCTCGGGATCCGATACATCGATGATCTGGAGCCCGGCGCCTCGATCGGCGACGTAGGCGATGTCGTCCACGACGTAGACCGCCGAGGCCATATCGGGCGTCTCGACACTGCCCACGAGCCGGGGCGTCTCGGGAGTCGTGATGTCGATCACGTGCAGCCCGGCTCGGAAGCCGGCCACATAGGCGTAGTCTCCGGCGAGGTCCACATCGAGCGCCAGGTCGGGTGTGTCCACGCCGCCCACATGATGCGGATCTTCGGGATCGGTGATCTCGACGATCTGGAGGCCGTAGGACTCGTCCGGGATGAAGGCGTGGGTTGCAGAAACGGCAACGCCGGACGATTGCCCCGGCGTGTCCGCGCTCGCCACGATCTTCGGGTGCCAGGGATCGGAGATATCGACGACCCGCAGCCCGCGATACCCATCCGAGATGAAGGCGTACCCCCCGCGGACGTCGATGTCCGACGCCATCGAGATCTCGACTTCCGAGAGCAGAGGGGGTGGGTGCGAGTGCCGCACATCGAAGATCTGGAGACCACCGTCCGAGGCGGCGACGAAGGCATGGTCGCCAGAGAGGGCCACGCCATGTGCCTCGCCGATCGTGCGCATGCGGTCCAGGAGCTGTGGATCGTCTCCATGCTCGATGTCGACGAGCTGGAGCCAGGATCCCGAGGTGGCGACGAAGGCGCGCCGGCCGGTGACCGCCACGCCGAAGACGAGGTCTTCGATCTCCGCACTGCCCAGGATCTGGGGGTGCGCGGGATCCGCAATGTCGATCACCTGGAGACCGGCGTCGTAGTCCGCCAGGTAGGCGCACCTCCCCGAAACGGTCAGGTCCCACGCAAACCCGGGTGTGTCGACGGTGCCCACCACGGACGGCTGCGTCGGATCCGAGATGTCGATCACCTGCAGCCCCGCGGCACCAGCGGCCAGATACGCGTACGGTCCCTTCAGCGCCACCCCATGCGCCATCCCGGGCGTGTCGACGCTACCGAGGAGACGGGGATTCCCGGGAGATGCGGCATCGATGATCTGCAGTCCCGCAGAGCCGTCGGCTACATAGACGCGCGGGCCCGCCGCAGCGACACCCAATGCGCAACCCGGTGTGTTCTGCGTGCCGGCGATCCCGGGCGCACTCGGCTGCGTGACGTCGATGATCCGTAGCCCCTCAGCGCCGTTCGCCACGTAGGCGAAGTCGCCGTTGGCGGCTACGTCGTAGATCAAGCCCTCGAGCGGCACGCTGCCGGCGACGCGCGGGTTCTGGATCTGCGCGATATCGACGACGTAGAGACCGGCATGATGGTCCGCGATGTAGGCATGGGTGCCTGCCAGGGCGATGCTCCAGGATGCCTCGAACGTCTCCACGGCCCCAACCCAATGGAGGTAGTCCCCGTAATCGATGCAGTCGATATCGGCGGCAACGGGGAGGTGGGCCGTCACGAGAAGTACGGCCCACAAGAGGACGCCCGGTGAGACGCCCCATGAGGGGCGCCCATCCTCGAGCGGTCGGTTGGTCGTGGGCCGGCACAGAATCGATCGGATCGAGAGCGAGATCGACGGCAGCATGGGCGTACCTCCGGGACCGGACGCTGCGCGGCCATACCCTCGAGACCCGGCGCTGCGCACCCCCCCATCAGAGCAACCACGATCACGGGACGGCCGGCACGGCAGCCGCGGCGCAGTCGGTCACTACGCCAAGGATACCATCTCCCCGGCGCCTTGGCAGCCGCCGTGACGATCGGCCGCG
>WJJG01000114.1 GCA_014729815.1 Candidatus Eiseniibacteriota bacterium | reverse complement strand
TCCTGGAAGACCGGCGTCAGGTCCCTAAAGGCGATCCCCGGCTTCGGAAAGTCGGGGATCGTGCGGATTCGTTCGCGCAGAGCCTGCTCGAGCGTCATCCACTGTCTCCCAGCTTGGCCAACGCCGCCTGGGCGTCGCGCTCTTCCTGTTCGATCCACTCACGCAGACGCCGCAGGGCACGCTTCTCGATCTGTCGCACCCGCTCCCGGCTGACGCCGAGGAAGAACCCGGTCTGCGTCAGGCTGCGATTCCTGCCATCCATGAAACCATACCGGATCCGCAGGACCAAGGCCTCTCTTCCCGAGAGGTGCGTGATCAAGCGCTCGAGGTGCGCGTTCTCCATCTGCCGGAAAATGACCTTCTCCAAGTCGACCTTCGCCGGGAGTCGCTCGAGCAGAGAGAGGCCCTGCGAGGCGTCTCCGACGGTGCCCTCGTCCAGCGACTTGATTCCGCGCACCAGAGCGATCACGCGCTGGCTGCGACGCGGCCCGTAGCCGGCGGCCTTGCAGATCTCCTCAGGACTCGGCGGACGACCCCACTCGAGCGAAAGACGCCGCTCGAACTCCAGATAGCGATAGAGGGAACGCATCACGTGCAGCGGAATCTTTAGCGTGCGCGACTGCTCGGCGATTCCCTTGGCGATCGACTGGCGGATCCACCAGGCAGCGTACGTGCTGAAGCGGAAGCCCTTCTCCGGGTCGAAGCGCTCCACCGCCGTGATCAGCCCCAGGTTGCCGTCTTCGATCAGGTCCTCGAGGTCGAGACCGCGCCCGGCGAAGCGCCGCGCCATGCTGACCACCAGCCGCAGGTTCGAAAGTACCATCCGCTCGCGCGCCTTCTCGCTCCCTTCCCGGGCCTGGCGCGCCAGGGCGCGCTCCTCCGCCGCCGTCAGGAGGGGATAGCGCGAGATGTCGCGGATGTAGACCCCCAGCGCGCGGATCGTGGTGGGCGGCGGTGGCTCGGGACGCTTGCGCTCCCGGATCTGGATGCCGAGCGTCTTGGTCAGGTCCAGGAAGAGCGAAAACTCCGCGGCATCGGGGGGAGATGCCATGATGGAGCGCTCGACCTCGGACGCACGGAGAGAGCCGCGCTTGTGCCCCTCTTCGAGGAGGGTGGTGAGGGAAGGGGACCTCTTCTGGACAGGCTTCCGTTGGGCGGATCTCTGCGGGGCCTGGGTGGTTCTGGCGGACATAAACGCCCCCCTTTCCAGGAGGGGGGCTCCACGGAAGCTTCTGCAGTCAGTCGGGGCGACTGGATTTGAACCAGCGACTCCCTAGTCCCGAACCAGGTGCGCTACCGGACTGCGCTACGCCCCGAACTGAAGTCTGATACTACTTTCCGCCATTCGGATCGACAGGTCAAGGGCTTTTCTTGCTTCCCGGACGATGCGCCGATCCGGCTGCCCCAGCTAGTTGATTGTGTATCAGACAGTTGCCGTAATCCAGATGCGCCTTCTCCGTGGCGCCTCCCTACCCTGCGTGCGCGAGGGAGTTGCCACACCCATCATGAGAACCCCACCGCGATCCTGCGGGTCCCGCACTTTGCCCCGCACGGGGGTCAAAGCCCGAAGAGATGGAACACGCCGATGGAAGCCAGCGTGACGATCGCGCCGGAGATCAACACGCCCAGCAGCACACAGGGCAGGGCGCGGCGCAGCGGAACCCCGAAGACGAAGGCAGCCACCGATCCGGTCCATGCGCCGGTGATCGGCAGCGGGATCGCAACGAAGAGGGTCAATCCGATCGGACCATAGCGCTCCACCAGCCTGCCGCGACGCCTCGTGCGGGCGAAGAGCCAGCCGAAGAAGCGGTCGGCCAGTCGCGAGCGATGGCGCAAGTAGAGGCTCACCGGCTCGAGGTAGAGCAGGATCGGGATGATCGGCACCAGATTGCCGACGACGGCGATCAGATACGCCGGCAACCAGCTCAGCGCGGGGCCCATGGCGGGACTCAGGGCCCAGGGAATCGCGCCGCGCAGTTCGACGATCGGGAACATGGCGATGACGAAGACGACCCATTCCTTTGGCAGGCCGGCGAACCAGTGGGCGATCGCCTCAGTCATTCTGCCATCCCTCGGCGCCGCAGAGGGGAACGAAGGTGCAGGCGATCGACCGCTCGTGCGCAAAGCGCTCCCCCTCGCGGCGGATCAGCTCCAGCACCTGTCCGAGTCGCGACCCGGTGGGCACGACCAGCAATCCGCCATCGACCAACTGATCGCGCAGACTCGCGGGAACGCGCGGCGCTCCAGCGGTGACCACGATGCGATCGTAGGGCGCATACTGCTTCCACCCCAGCGTCCCGTCGCCGACGCGCTGCAGGATGTTGTCCAAACCGAGGCGATCGAATCGCTCGCGAGCGGCGCGAGCCAGCTCGGGCATGCGCTCGACCGTGAAGACACTCCGCGCCAACTCGGCCAGGATGGCGGCTTGATACCCCGAGCCGGTTCCGATCTCGAGCACGCGATGGTCCGGCTGCAAGTCGAGCAGCTCGGTCATGATGGCCACCATGTAGGGCTGCGAGATCGTCTGGCCATGTCCGATCGGCAACGGTCGGTCGGCATACGCTTGAGCGGCCATGGCCGGCTCGACGAATTCGTGACGCGGCACCCGGCGGAACGCTTCCAGAACCCGCGCATCGCGGATCCCCCGGGCCTCGAGCTGCACCTCGACCATCCTCTGGCGCGCCTGCCGGTAGTCGATGGCCACGCCGCGCCTCCTACTCCGGTGCCGGTACGGACGCGTCGCTGCGCTGCCCGAGCCAGTCGCGGACGCCCTCGACGGCGCCGCCGTCGGTCCAATCGACACGCAGCGGGGTCACCGAAACGTATCCGTCCGACGTGGCGGCGAAGTCGCTGGTCTCGTCCGGCGCCCAGACCGGAGGGTCGCCTCCGATCCAGTAGTAGGCCTTTCCGCGCGGATCGGTCTTGGCGATGATCTCGTCGCGATAGACGCGCTGGCCCAGATGCGTCGCGCGTAGCCCACGAATCTCTCCGGAGTCTCGATCCGGGATGTTGACGTTCAGCAGCATGCGGTCCGAGAGCGGGCGGGCCTGTGCCTGCGCCACGATGCGCCGCGCCACCTCGGCCGACGCATCCAGATGCTGGGGCGACCAGGCCGTGTTGGAGAAGGCGATCGCCGGGCAGCCGAGCAGGCTCCCCTCCACCGCCGCGGCGACGGTGCCACTGTAGGTGACGTCATCGCCCATGTTGGGACCATGATTGATGCCCGAGACGACCAGGTCGGGACGCGGCTCCATGACCCCGCGCACGCCACGAATCGCCAGCAGGACGCAGTCGGTGGGCGTACCGGACACGCTGAACATGCGCTCCCCGATCGGCTGGATCCGCAGGGGGTCGCTGAGGGTCAGGGCATGGCTCGAGGCGCTCTGCTCGCGATCGGGGGCCACGACCCAGACCTCGCCCAGCGGGCGCAGGGCTGCCTGCAGCGCGGCGATTCCCGCGGCGCGAATGCCGTCGTCGTTGGTGACCAGGATCCTCATGCGGCTCATGGTACCGTATGCGCACGTCCTTCCGCCGCGACCGGGAGAGGAACGCGGGCATAGAAAATGGTCGGGGCGACTGGATTTGAACCAGCGACCACTTGCCCCCCATGCAAGTGCGCTACCGGACTGCGCTACGCCCCGACCGCAAACTGGTCGTACTCTGTACCTGGATCGTACAGATCTCCTTTCGGCCGTTCAAGACCTCTTCTCCATCCCCCTCCGGGCGAACCTAGTCGTCGCGAGTCCGCCGGCGACGGTAGGTTCCGGGCGGAGCTTCAAGCATCTCCTTCAGTGCCGTCAGCTCGCGCCGCAGCTGCCGCAGCGCCGGACCCACCTTCGTCGAAGCCGCGGCGCCGGCCAGCTCCGACTCTCCGCCGGGAGCGGCCTCGCCCTCGGCGGCGCGGCGTTGATCGAGCAGGAAGCGCCGGGCGCCGGCGATCGTGAAGCCGCGGTCGTAGAGCAGGTGCTTGATCTCGCGGATCAGATCCACGTCCTTGGCGCGGTACATGCGAGCGCCCGCGCGGTTCTTCTTCGGACGCAGCATCGAGAACTGCGTCTCCCAATAGCGCAGCACATGCGCCTTTACGCCGGTGGCTTCCCCGACCTCGCTGATCGAGTAGTAGAGCTTGTCCGGGGTCACGCTCATCTCTCACCTCCCCAGATCTCCGGACGCGGGGGCCGCCGCATCAGGTCATCCACCGCGGCGCGGGGCGGCTTGCCCTCGTAGAGCACCGCGTGGACCTCGGCGGTGATCGGCATCTCGACCCCTCGCTCGCGCGCCAGCGCCAGCGCCGAGCGGGTCGTGCGGACGCCCTCGGCCACCATGCCCATCTCGCTCAGAATCTCCTCCAGTTGCCGCCCACGTGCAAGGGCGAACCCCACGCGGTAGTTGCGACTCAGGGGGCTCGTGCAGGTGATCACAAGATCCCCGATCCCGGCCAGGCCGAGAAAGGTCTCCATGCGTCCGCCCAACCGCACTCCCAGCCGCGCGATCTCGGCCAGGCCGCGCGTCAGCAGGGCGCCCAGGGCGTTGTGCCCCAGTTCGAGGCCCGCGGCCAGACCGGCGGCGATGGCCACGACGTTTTTCAGCGCCACTCCGATCTCCACTCCGCGCACGTCATCGCTGGTGTAGACTCGCAGGCTGTCGGTTGCGAAGAGGGCCTGGACCCGCCGACTGCGAACCGGATCCGCCCCGGCGGCCAAGACCGCCGTCGGACGGCCCTCGGC
>WJJG01000113.1 GCA_014729815.1 Candidatus Eiseniibacteriota bacterium | reverse complement strand
GTGGCGCTCGTCCAGCACGGCATCCCAGGCGGCATCGACCTCCTTCAGCGCGCGGCGCTCCTGCTGATAGTCTCGGGTACCAATCGTCTCGGTGCCCTTGAAGGCCATATGCTCGAACATGTGAGCGATGCCGGTCGTGCCGACTACCTCGCAGACACCACCGGCATCGACCACGGTGGCGTAAGAGAAGACCGGCGCGTCGTGCTTCTCGACCACCAGGAAGCGCAGCCCGTTCTCGAGGGCGAATTCCTGGACCTGATCGGCCAGCGATTGCAGCGGAACCGCGCCGGCCGAGTTGCCTGCCGTCACGACGCTGCAGAACGCCATGCTGAGCAAGAGGACCCGGGCCCATCCTAGTCGCTTCATCCCAACTCCCTCCATTTCAGGCGTCTATGCCGATCCATCGTCGCCTCGGGACGACGATTCGCCGGTCGTTTCCCTCCTGCAGATGCGAGGACCGGTTCAAACCCGGTGAGCATACACGATCGCCCGCGGCCTGGCCATCATCGGCTCCAGTCGGGTCGCGGGCGCCGGGCCACAGACCGGAGGCTGCGGGAGCAGCTACTGCGCGAGGATGAGCTTCAGATGATCCGTCCCCTGCGGCGTCGTCCGACGCACGAGATAGGCACCGGTCGCCAAATCGCGAGGTGGACGCCAGGCGACCTTGTGCGCGCCCGCCTGCAGATGCGTGCGTCGGAGCTCGGCGGTGCGGCGCCCGGCCGCGTCGAAGAGCTCGAGACGCGTGTCGCCCTCGCGCGCGAGACGAAACCGGATCTGCGCCGCGCCACCGGGAGAGCGGACGATAGGATTCGGGTGTGCGGCGAGTTGGAGGTCGCGCGCCGGCGGATGTGGATCCTCCACGCCGCTCGAGACTTCGAGAAAGCCCAGGGAGGGGAAGTCTCCCATCAGCACGTTGGCCACGCTGTTCGGATTGGCGCCGAAGAAGTCCCGCAGGATCGTCGCGACCATCGCCCGGAAATCCTGCTGCACGAGCAGATTCCCGCTCTGGTCCAGATCGGTCAGGCTCGGCGGGCTGCCGTAGATGCCGCCAAGCACCTGGGCGCCCAGCGCCAAGTGCGGCGCAGCGGTGCCATGATCGGTGCCCTGGCTGCCGTTCTCCTCGACGCGGCGGGCGAACTCGGCGCTGGTGACCACCAGGTCGCGGTCGCCGAGGCCCTGGTTGTCGAGATCCGTCAGGAAGGCGGCCAGCGACTGCCCCACGCTGGCCATGCGCCCATCGTGCGTGGCGCGCTGACCGGCACGCGTGTCGCAGACGAACTCGGAGGTCAGGAAGAAGGGCGCCTGCAGTCCGCCACCGAGAAGGCGCGCGACGATCTCGAGCTGTCTACCAAGGCTCGTCGTCGGATGGGCGACCGTATTCTGCCCGCTCTCGGATGCGGTCTGGATCGCTTCGGCGTAAGCGAAAGTCTCACGATCGATCGAGCGCACGTAGCCCGGCTCCTCGCCGCCGCGCGTGTCGGGCGACGGATCGATCCACTCCCCCGTGTAGTTCGCACTGACCAGGTTGTGGAAGGTGTCGGGATCATCGACGATCACCCCCGCCGTGCCACGCGCGCCGCTCAGCGGGATGCGGTGCGTGAGGGCCTGTTGCACAATCCGTAGGGTGCGTCGGGCAGATGTGCGGGAAGAAGGGGAACATGGCCTCGATGAAACGCGCGATCCAACCGGTGCGGAGGTATTGGTCGCTGGCTGAAGCGCTGAACCAGATGTCGGTCGAGCGGAAATGTGAGAGATTCATTTGCGGATAGCCGACGCCGTGTAGGAGCGCCCGGCGCCCGGCGCCCGGCGTCATATACATCAGCCAACGGCGCCAGTCCGGGATGCAGCCCGGTGTCGGAGCTGATCGGAACCGTCTCCTCGGGCGGAATCGCGATCGTGGGACGCACCTCATAGTAGGTCGCATCGGTAATCGGCACGAAGCTGCTCAGACCATCGTTTCCTCCGCTGAGGTTGACCTGCACCAGCGCCCACCCGGCCGGCGGCGGATGCTCGAAGCACCCATCGGTGGCCCGAGCTGTGCGCGTCCGAGCAGACGGGCAGCTTCAAGGTGCGTGAATGGCTACGCGTAGGGCGTCCAATCGCTACGGGCGGTCACGGGCGCGCGTGCCGGGCGCGCCGGGGAGGCGGGCGGCGCTTCGTAGGGTGCGATCATGCGACCGTCTCGATCCCAGCGCGTCAGCGGCACGCGTTCGCTGCCGAGTCGAAACCAGATCCCGTCGGCGGCGATGCGCTCGCGGCCGCGTTCGTGGATGTCGGCAGCGATTCGATCCGCCGTCGCGCGGCACTTGCATCGGCCGATTCCGGCGGGCGTGGCGCGGCGGCGCTGGAGCATATCGGTAACGCCACGAGCGCCAGCAGCGGAAGGAACCGCAGCGCGCGCTCCGCCTGCGCGACGAGGAGGAAGCGTGGCATGCAGTTCTGCCGGCAGGAGCGAGGACGGATCGGTGACACGTGTTCCCCCATGGTTCGATGGAGGTCGCGCAGCGTGGGAAGGACGTTTGGAGTATGCCCCGCGGGCCGCCTGTGCTCAAGCCAAGCGGGCG
>WJJG01000112.1 GCA_014729815.1 Candidatus Eiseniibacteriota bacterium | reverse complement strand
CGCGACCTCTCGGCGCTCGAAGGCGACGGCGCCCGCTCGCCGGCGAGATTCGGCGGCACCCCCTCCTTCCCACGAGGCGCCCGAGCCCTCCGGCGATGCCCTCGCCCACGCCCGCGAGGTTCGCCTGCGCATCCAGGAGCTCACCAACATCCTCGAGTTCTTCAAGCGCGGATCCACCCGCGACCGCGATGCCCTGCGCCGCACGATTCCCGGGCGGGACATGGGGTATCTAACCAGCCTGCTGCGCGCCCTCTACGACGAGGACCAGTTCGAGGCCTGGATCCTCTTCAGCGACTACGAGATGGGAGACGAGGGGCCATGAAGGAGCTCGCGATCGGGGATGCCAAGAACGCCATCCTGATCATCCAGCAGTCCCAGACCGATCCCCAGAAGGCGCTCGCCGAGCTGGTCGAGAACAGTATCGATGCCGGGGCCCGCCGCATCCGCATCATCCGCCGCAAGCGCGGCGGGTCGGTGGAGATCGTCATCGAGGACGACGGCGAGGGAGTCAAGCCCGGCCCCAACGGCCACCCCGACTTCGATCGCATCGCGCGCGGGATCTGCGACTCCTTCAAACGCCAGCTCGATGCCACCCAGCGCCAGAACGTCCAGGGCGAGTACGCCATCGGGATGCTCGGCTTCGCTGCGATCGGCCGCGAGCTCGAGATCGTCTCGCGCACGGCCGCCTCGCAGACCCGGGGCATGCGGCTCACCGCCGGGTCGGTCGCCTACGAGACGTTCGCCCCGAAGAAGGCCCTGCCCGCGCCGGGCACGCGCGTCGTCGTGCGGGAGGTCCACAAGGAGATCCAGAACCGCCTGACGGCCGAGAAGCTCTCGCGCTATCTGGGGACCGAGCTGCGCGATCGTATCCGCCTGACCAAGGCGCAGGTCCAGATCGAAGACAAGCTCGCCCGCGGGAAGCTGGTGGAAGTGCGTCCGCGGGAGTTCGCGGGGGAGAAGCTCGCGGGCATCGGCCCGATCAAGGCGGGCGGCGGGACGGTCCGCTTCGAGCTCTACGTCATGGCCGACCGGCGAGATGGTCGGGTGGGCGTCGCGCGGCGGGGCACGCGGCTGCTCGATGACGTCTGCCAGCTCGAGGAGCTCAATCACGCCCCGTGGGACACGGGGCAGATGCAGGGATTGATCCACTTCGATCGCCTCACCACCGCGCCGGCCTCTCGCCGCGGGATCATCCCGGACGCCAATCTCGAGGAGTTCCTCAAGACCGTGCGCTTCATCGAGGACTCGGTGAGCGCGCGCCTCAAGGAGCTCGAGAAGACCAAGGAGGAGGAGATCGGACGCAAGCTCGTCCGCCAGATCCAGGAGGCGTTCGCATCCGTACTCGATGAGCTGACCGAGGAGTACAGCTGGTTCGATGGCGGCAAGGGCGGTTCCCTGCCCGGCAGCACGCGAGGCAAGCCGGCCAGGCCCCGCCCGGTGCGCCTGTCTCGAGGCCCCCTGGCTTCGGTCGAGATCGTGCCCAAGCTCGCTCAGCTCTCCCCGGGCGAGAAGAAGCGCTTCACGGCGCGCCCGCTCGATTCCACGGGGGCGCTGATCCCCATCGAAGTGAGCTTCGATTGGTCCCTCCACAGCTCGCTGGCGTCTCTCGAGGCCGACGGGTCCGCCGCCGGCGTGCAGGCTAGGAAGGATGAGGGCGAGGGGTTGCTGTCGGTGATAGCCCGCAAGGGCGGGGACACGGCGCAGGCCCAGGCACGCTTCCTGATCTTGCAGGTCAAAAAGCAGGCCCGCGGCCGCAAGCTGCCCTTCCTCGAGCCTGTCCATCGGCCGGGCGAGAGCTGGCGATCCCGCTGGGTGGCCTCGCGCAACCTGATCGAATACAACACCGGGCACCCCAACTACGTTCAGGCCAAGACCCGCGCCCGCAGAGGGGTGCTGCGCTACTTGTCGCTTCTGGTGGCGAAGGAGCTCGTCCTGCACAACTTCTCGGGCGTGCAGCAGGCCTTGCTTCTCGATCGGATGGTGGAGATCATCAGCGCCTTGCAGCAGAAGCTCTGAGGTCACGAGGGCTTCGAGATGCAGTACTGGATCGGTGTCACCGACAACAAGTGGTACCAGTTCCTGTCGGCCTTGCAGCCGGACGAGGTCAACTTCTGGCGTCCCAGCGGGCGCGGGTTCGGCGCCATCCCGGTCGGGGCGCCCTTCCTCTTCAAGCTCCACTCGCCGCAGAACTACATCGCCGGAGGCGGCTTCTTCGCCCGCTACCTCCAGCTCCCGCTCAGCCTTGCGTGGGACACGTTCGAGAAGAAGAACGGCGCGGCGAGCCTGGGTGAGGTTCGCCGCCTGATCCAGGGACGGCGCGGTGACAGCGAGCCGAATCCCCGCATCGGCTGCATCATCCTCAACGAGCCCTTCTTCCTGCCCCGGGACCAGTGGATCCCGGCCCCCAGCGACTGGAAGCCCAACATCGTAGTGGGGAAGGCCTACTCGACCGAGTCGGAGATCGGTCTCCGGCTATGGCAGAGGGTCAAGGACGCCCTGGCGGTGATGGATCTGCTGCGGGATGCGTCCAGCGCGCAACTGCAGATCGCCGAGCCCCAGCCCCTCTACGGCAAGGAGTATCTGACGCGCGCCCGATTGGGGCAGGGCATGTTCCGGCTGCAGGTGATGGATGCCTATCAGAACCGCTGCGCCGTGACCGGCGAGAAGGCCGTGCCCACCCTGCAGGCCGCCCACATCAAGCCGTTCTCGGAGTCGGGGCCGAACCGGACGGAGAACGGGCTGCTGTTGCGGGCGGATCTGCATGCGCTTTTCGATCATGGGTATGTCACCATAACGCGCGACCTGCGGGTGGAAGTCAGCCGCCGGATCAAGGACGAGTTCGACAACGGTGAGGTGTACTACCCGATGCACGGCCGGCGACTGGTGGTCGTGCCGGGCGAGGCCGAGGAGCGCCCGGGGCGCGAGTTCATCGATTGGCATAATGAGAAGGTGTATGTTGGGTAGGGGCACCCTGCGTCCCCGGCTGCCCGAGTGGTAAAGATGGCACCGCCGAAGATCACAACAGTCGGGGAGCTTCTCCACTGGTCCTACGCGAACCTCGCCATGGCTCACGCAGCGGTCTCGGATGGATCGATCAAGTACGGGAAGGTCCACTACATCATTCGAAGCAGGCTCCACGCGGGATTGCGGCGCGGGACGATGCACGTCGGGTCGGTCGCGGATGACGAGCGCCTCAAGATGATCCTGCCCTCCGCGTGCTGCTACTGCGGAGTGCGTGAAGGGCTCTCTCTCGATCATCTCCTCCCGAAATCGAAGGGCGGCCCAGACAAGGGGGATAACATCGTCTGGGCGTGCAGGTCGTGCAACAGCTCGAAGGGGGGGAGAGATGTCCTGGAGTGGCTGGCGGGTGAGGGCAGGTTCCCGCCACTGCTCCTGCTTCGCCGCTACCTCAAGCTCGCCATCGAGTTCTGTGAATCCAACGGCCACATGGAAGCCGCTCTCGATGATGCGGATGGGCAGCCCTGGGCCTTTTCCGTCCGCGCAATCCCCCGCAAGGTGCCGCCTCCTTGCGACCTGGTGCTGTGGCAGGCGCCGCTTGAGGCGGAGTAGCTACTTCCGCCTGGGAATCCAGGCGACAACCCGGAGTTGCGAACGGGAGGTGCCCCGTGGAGACCACCGAGAAGATCGTCGAGGCCTACGTGCGCTACGTGAAAGGCTGGTTCACGCTCCCAAACATCAAATGCAAGGGACAGTATGAGATTGACCTTCTGGCGATCGATCCATCCAAGCGGAGGGGTATTTGTCGGTATCACATCGAGACGGGTGTCTCCATCTCGGGGTCATTCTCTCGACTGACGACGCGGCCCTACTCGTCGAACGCCCTCAAGAAGCGAATCCAGCAGCCCAGGCAGCGAAAGACGTTGGGCTACTTCACAGAGCGCAAGTTCGGCGCGCCCCCTGTGCTGCAGAAGCTCGAGGAGTACGGACTCGTCCAGGGGAACTACGGCAAGATCATTGTCTCATGGGGGTGGAACGATGATGTCCCCTTGGCAGCCAAGCAAGCTGGTGTCGAGCTCTGGGACATCCGCGACATCCTGGATGAGATTGCGGAACGATCGCAATCGCGAAGAACCTACTTCACCGATGATACGATGAGAACGCTGCAGCTCCTGGCCAAGGGAGCGATGCGGGGGCGTCAACGCGGCAGTGGCTGAACATCGGGCCTCCAGGGCAAGTGCTGGACCCCAGGGACGAATCAGCTGGGAGCGTGCGCCTACCCCTCATCCTCCCCGGTGAGCACATACTCGAACCGATCGCACTCCTTCGCCAGCATCTCGACGTGGAAGCGCAGCTCCCGGAGGGACATCGAGGCGATCGGCTGCTCGACGACTCCAATGAGCCGATCCTGGGCGTCGAAGCCGAAAGCCACCAGCTCCTTCTCCGCATTCCGGCGCCAGGCGCGGTAGGCCACCCGCCTCCAGTGAGCATGGTTGCGCGTGACGAACGCGGGGCCGACCACGGCGGAGCGCAGCACGCACAGATCTCCGCGACGAGCGAGCTCGATCCGCTGGTGGCGTTCGGAGCGGCCCAGCTTGACCATTAGCGAGCCGTCCGTTCGCGTCCACCTGGCTCCCGCCGAGATCAGCTGGTCGATCATCTCCGAGATGTCGTCGACCTGCCGCGACTCGGGGGCGCAGGCCGGCCTCCGCACGCGCCCGCCGGCCTCCTCCTCCTCCCCGTCTCCCTCCAACTCGAGCTCGGAGCGGAGCGCCGCAGCAGCGCACACGACCCGCGAGACGAGCGTCTCAACCTCTCCCGGATCGGTCGTCCCGGGATCGAAGAGGATGTCGCCCTCGACGGTCACGAGGTCCTCCCGCGCCCGCTCGCTGCGGCGCACACAGACCTTCGCCTGGCCGAGATCGCGCTGGAGATCGTAGAGGTGATCGAGGGCTTCGTTGTCTCGCAGGAGATCCAGCTTGCCGACCGTGCTCCGGCAGCGCAGCAGGGTCTCCTCTCCCGAGGCCTGCGAGCGCAACTCCAAGCGGAAGCGTTTGGAGCTCAGGCGTCGCGGGGCTTCCCCCCGCATCGCGATCCGCGAGTCGACCAGCTGAGCCGCCCCGGTGTATGTGTAAGGTCGTGGATCTCGGCGTGCTTCGACCGCATAGCGATCCAGAAAGCCGTTCCACAGCTCATCGAAGTGCGCTTCCAGGGCGTCGATGCGGGGGAGCTGCACGTCATCGGCCGTGGATTCCCCGTCCAGCCACGCCTTGCCGATCGGGAAGGCCGATTCGAGCGGTTCGGTCACCGGGGGGATCATCTCCAGCTCGTCCAGCACGGCCCGAGCGGCATCGATGCGGCTGCCCCGATCCTCGACCTGTCCCGCGGTCTTGGTGATGAGCTGCAGGAAGCGATTGAGTTGCCGGAGCACCCGGCGGACCTGGAGCACCTCCACGGTATCCTGCAGGTGAGGGTAGTGGACCTGCAGCCATTCGGACGCTCTCGGGACTTCCCCGCAACCATCGAGCCTGCGCTGCACCAGACTGCCGATGCGGTCGACCCGCCCCGTGCGCTGTTCCATCGCCGACGGTGTCCAGGAGATCCCGTAGTGGATCACCCGACGGCAGAAGGTGTGCAGGTCTTCCCCCTCCTGAAGGACATCCGTCGTGACCAGCACCACGGGGAACCCCGGCATGCGGAACTGCCGCACGAGGCGCTTGTTGACCCCGCCCGACATGTGCCCGATCGGAACTTGCCTCTGCAGTGTCGCTCCGTAGAGAGCTGCCAGGTCGTGCAGCGAAGCGGTGGGCACCTCGGGGAAGTTGACCGAGAGAACGAGATCGAAGTTCTTCGAGGCGGCCGAGAGCTCGCGGTAGGCGTGCAGCCCCGGCTCCCCGGCCTGCCGTTCCAAGAGCTCGACGAAGCGCTGCGCCAGATTCGCGACCGGCCGGTCTGCCTCCGCCTGGGCACTCAGGCGGAACGAGCCCATAGATTGCATCGCCAGGCAGTAGAGATCCACGTAGGCGAGCCCGAGGCGCGCCATGCCGCTGAGCAGCTCCCGGCGCTGCTCGCGGCGGCGCAGGCGAGTGCGGAAGTCCGGGATCTCCTCGTCCGGCCACAACTCCTCCCGCAGCGATGGGCGCTTCACCAGCTCGGTGAAGAAGGTCGTGATCGCGATGCCCTCTTCGGCAGACGGGAAGCCCTCGGGGGGTTCCTGCTCCTCGCCCTCACGGGCAAGAGCGGGATGGCGCTCCTGGAGAACGATCCGTGCGCGCTCCGCCAGTTCCCCGTCGCATTGGGTGAGGGCTTCGAGTGCCGCTACCTGGTAGCACTCGTAGACGTAGAGGCGCGGATATCCCTCGGCCTGCCGGGTGCGCTGCTGGAAGTGCCAGTAGGCCCGCCGGCGAAGCGCCGGCAAGAAGGTCTCGGCGGGTTCCCCGACGGCCCGACAGAGCGCGGCAATCGGGTCTTCCGGCCGTCCCAGGAGCCAGGATACGTGGTCGTCCTCGAAGAGGGTCGAGTAGACCGCCGACGTACTCGCCAGTCGGTTCTTCTGGAACGCCGCGCCGGATAGGTACTTCTCGGGTCCCTTGCCGCGGAAGAACCAGGCGAAGAAGGTCTCGGCGCTGCCCTCGTCGTCTTCGTCGATCCCGCGGCGCTCTTGCAGGCTCGCCAGTGCGTCTCGTTCGCGGTGGTCGGTTGGCAGCGACTCGAAGCGGTCGTCGGGACGGATCCGCCGCTCCCGATCGTAGAGCGCGAAGAGCTGCGCGAGGTCGGCCTGCAAGTGGGGCAGCGCCGCCTCCATCCGCTTTCGGATCCAGTCGTCGAAGACGGCATCCAGCTTCGCGGCCAGCTCGCGCACCGTGGCCACGCGCCGGACGAAGACCAGGGTCTTCTCGCCCGTCTCGAAGCTCCCTCCGAGCGCGCGGGCGGTGACATCCAGCTTGGGGTGAGGAAGTGTGGCGCCGAAGCGTTCGCGGTAGGAGTCGACCACCTGCGCGATCACACTCGTATCGATCCCCTGTCGCTCCGTGCGGGTCGCCGTCTGCTCACCAGAGAACTTCTGCTCGTCGGTGCTCTCGTCGCTCTCCTCAGGAGCTGTTTCTTCCTCATCAACTCCTTGCTGCTTGCGGCTCCTGCGGGTCGTTTCAGCGCTTTCGAGAAAGCTCTCGAAGGAGGAGAGCATCCCGATCTGGAAGCTGTTGCCGAAGCGCTCGTCCTGGAGGATCTCGGCGACCTTCTTCTGGATCAGACCCACGACGAGACGCTGCTTCGGATCGGCGATCCGGATCGGTTCGTCGTGGAGCTCGAATCCCCCCATGCGCCACTCGCGCCGGTACATGTTCTTGGTCCACAACTCTCCGGCGATGCGCAGACCCGAAACCCGTCGGACCATCAGCCGATCGACAATGCGCCGCTTCTCGCTCTCAGGGACCTCGGAATCGGTAAGGTCACCAAGCGAGACCGGGGGTCCGCCCTGCGCATCGTGCAGCTTGGCTTGCCCGAAGCCCAGGATCTCGAACTGCCGCTGGATCGCGCCGTACTCCTCCTCGAAGGGCGTGGCCGAGAGCATGAGGACTCGCTTGGCCCGGGGCCGATACCAGGCGCGATCGCGACTCGCCCCCTCGGGATGCCCGAATGCGAATCCCAGGATCCGATTGCGAATGCTGCCCTTGGCCCGGAAGCCGTGCTTGAGGTTGTGCCCCTCATCGATCACCAGGAGATCGGCATCGGGGACGGCGGCATTCAGGGCGCAGCCGAACGCGTCCCGGAAGCCCTCGGGGGTCTTGGCCGAGAGGTCATGCGCGCTCAGCCACGGAAGGAGGCGGCGCAGTTCCCGGCGCAGCCGCTGCCGGTTCTCGGCCTGCTTGAGCGCCAGGCTGAAGCTCGTCATCCGCAGGAAGAAATCGCGGTCGGCGTTGACCAGGGCCTCGCGGGCGAACTCCAGCAGCGAGCCGCAGAGGATCGGTTCCCAGGCCGGCTCGCCCTGGAGCGACTTGACCCGATTGCCCAGCGGCTTCCAGTTGCGACCGACGAAGTTCTGCAGCTCCTTGACCCACTTGCGCTGGATGTTCTCGCGTGGGGCGATGACCACGATGCGCGCGCCGGGGTCGAAGTAGCGCACCAGGCTCATGACCGCCAGGGCGACGTAGGTCTTGCCCATGCCCACTTCGTCGGCCAGATAGGCACAGCGGTTCCGAACCAGCATGTTGAAGATCGCGACGGATCCCTCGAGCTGGCTCTCGGCGAAGCCGAGGCGCTTGGTCTCCTCCGTGGGGGCGAAGTCGATCAGCTCACGGACGAAGTCGGGCGTGACGGTGCTCAAGGCCCCGGCAGGGGAGGCCCCCCGGGCGCCTGCTGTGGGCGCCCCTCTCTCGCGCCCGCCGCTCGCATCCGCGCCGCTCACTGTCCGCAGCCCCGCGTCACGATATCTCCTCGTCCAGTGCGACCGGTCTCAGGAAGGTCTCTTCGTACCACTGGATGAACTCGGATCCCCCCTCGATCTCATCGAGCGGCAACATGGCGCGCGCTTCATCGAGCCGATCGATCAGCGCATCCAGCTGGGCGGTCTGCTTGCGCCTCTTCCGGAAGAACGCGGCATGCAGCTTCTGCAACTCACGGCGCACCTGCCGGGCGCAGAGGAAGGTGACGTAGCGCAGGATCGGATCCTCGCCCTCTCGAGTCAGAGACTTCTCCAGAAGGGAGGGCAGCGAGTCATACTTGGCGCCCAGCAGCCGGGCCTCTGCTGCTCGCTCGCGTCCTTCGTCGATGGCGGTGCTGACGTATCGCTTCATGCACCCGAAGGCATGGTAGATCCCCGCGAAGCGGTCGAAGATCGTGTGGCGGACGACGAGGCGGTCTGGCGGGAAGAGCGGGATACCCTGGTCGGCAGCACCCTCTGTCAGCCGCTCGATGAGCGCCGCGCGCTGCTCGGCCGTCAGCAGAGACCAGTACTCGAGGATCTCCTCGGGGGTCAGCTGCGTGAGGAGCGAAGGGCGCCGGCTCATGTTCTCCTCGCGCACCAACACGCGCCACGAGCCCTTGGCGTGTTGGACGAGGAGGAAGCTCGTCGAGAGGAGGATCTCGCGGATCCTCTCGCACGAGTCCGGTGCGCAGGGCATCCAGCGACCTCGTCTGGGCTTGGGCACTTCGGCGAGGACACCGCCGGTTGTGTCGCAGATCGTGAATCCTCCCGGAGCCGCCTCGCCGAGGCGGTAGGCGAGCTCGCCCTCGGCCCAGTCGAACCTCAGGCTCAGCGCGAAGGGAGCCGGCTGAAGCCCTTCGTTCTCGTCGGGGTCCTGGGCAACGAAGGTCCCGGGAGGATCTTCGCTTCTCTCCAGCCACCAGCGACGCGGCAGACGTAGGTGGGCGATGTCCACGAGGAAGGCGGCCTCGAGGTTCCCCGCATCGACACGTGCGTGCCCGGCGCGAGTCAGGTTGGGGGATCCGACCAGCAGGAGATCGTCACCCTGACGACTCCAGAGACGATAGACCTTGGCATGGACGCGGCGCGGAGGAAGCTGCCCCGCGGTGCGATCGCGCCCGCGGGAGATGATCTCGCCGGGTAGATCGGCCCAGTCGCCCAGATCCGCGATCTCCCGGTAGGTCCCTTCGGTGACCTGGGCGATGCCGTCGAGGTCTCGGGGCAGGAAGACGCGCACCGCTCGCGGCTCGAGGGCATCGATCAGGTCGACCAAGGGACCCGGACCGCCGGAGTCGAAGAAGGGGGAGATGACCTCGAGGTTGAGCTCCGTGTAGAGCCGCAGCTCGGACAGCCAGCCGGCAAGCGAGAGGCGGTCCTGCCCGAAGAAGATACGCGTGTGGTAGCGGCCCTTCGAGCGTGCCCTGGTGAAGCGGCGGCGAACGGTGCGATCGCGCAGGAAGCGCCGGATCTTCCTTAGGGCCACCTGGTCCTCGCCGGGATCCGCGCTGTCGCGGACACGGCGCAAGAGAGCCATCAGATCCCGCCGGAACGGGCAGCGGTGCGGTCGGGAGCGCTCGCCGATCCGGACATCGCGCCAGTCGCGGTCCTTGATCTCCTCGATGTGTCCGCACTCGACGTTCTCCCACCACCCGCTGCGAGTCAGGTTGGCCGAGAAGAGGCCCACGAGCAGGCTGGGGAAGTGGGTGGGGAATCCGGTCTCGTCGCCTGCTTCGGCTCCGGTGGGATCGTCGACCAGGAGCAGCACGATCTTGGGGTGGAAGTAGCCGGTCGATCTGCCGACATCGATGCGGCGGTAGTCGAGCTGCGCGGGCTCGGCATCCTGCGCCAGCGCGTTGCGATCGTAGTAGACGGCCATCTCATCGAGCGAGCGCAGCGCATCCTCGAGGTGGATGCGGCGGATCTTGTCGGACTGACTGAAGCTCTGATCGAAGAGCACGGGCAGGATGTGGAGCTCGAAGAACCCGGGATCGAAAGAGAAGGTGGTGAAGACAGCGGTGCGCACCCGGCGTCCGGCGATCGCGTCTGCAAGTTGCTGGGAGAGCACGGCGGCGGGGATGCGTCCCGTGCCCTTGGCCGGGGATGTGCGTGGCGGCGTCACGGGAGATCGCCCTCACGTTGCGCGAGTGGTCCCATCACCGCTTCCCCTGAAGCTGCCGGGTGACGCTCTTGAGAGCGTCGACGAAGTAGCTGTTGCGCCACAGGGTCGGGAGCGCATCGCCCTCGGGCAACAGATGCTCGATCATCCGATAGCGCACTTCGATCCGCCCGGATTCCGAGAGAACCACCCACGGGGCGCCCTTGCGGGCCTGCTGGACGAGCGCGTTCCAGTCGACGACCGCGCGGATCGCCTGGTTGTAGTCCCCCTGGGCCAGGGCGTGATGACAGCGCCGCGCGGTGGCTGCAATCGGGGCGCCGGCAATGTCGCTGATCTCGGGAATCAGATCCTCGAACGCCTGCGGGTCGAGGTTCGGCACACGATCCCCCCAACGTTCGCGCAGTGCGCCGGCGGCCTTCGCGGGGAGCTGATTGGCGCGGGTCAGCACGTACTCGAAGAGCGCGGTGGCCGGAGCGAGAAGGGACTCGAGGTGGACGATCCTCTCGAGCGCGCTTGCGAGGGCTTCGTCCACGTCGCGGGCTGATTCGGCGAGCCGTAGAGCTTCCTCGCGCCCCATCGGCTGGGCGAGGTCGGCGTGGGATTCGAGGAGGTGGCGGAAGCGCGACTGGCGGCCATGTCGGTGGTCCGCGGCTGTCGTCTCGCCGGGGTTCGATGTGCTTGCGGCGTCGTCGGCTTCGAGTGCGTGGGCACGATTGCCCCGGGCCGCCAGCCCGTCGCGCAGGTAGTGGCCGTAGAAGCGCTGCTCGTTGGGAGTGAACTCGGGTGCCAGCAGGCCCGCGAGCCCGGTGAAGGCGGGATCCTTCTTGCGCGTCTCGAGCGTGCCGCCGCGGGCGACCAGCTTCATGATCGGGCGCAGGGAGCCGTTGAGTCGGGCGATGTAGTTCTCCTCGACGAACTTCTGCGCCGCGGGAGTCAGGCCGAACATCTCGTCGGTCAGCCAGCCCGATCTGCGGGCGGGGACGGAGTAGAGACCCCAAAGCCCGTAGACCTTCTGATCGGAGAGGATCAAGCCGCGCCGGTCGGCATGGATCGGGACCCGGCCCTTGTACTCCTGATCGAAGCGCATGACGCGCTCGATGCCGCGGATATCATCGCTGACCCCGTGGGCGACGTATCGCGCGTAGGCCCCGGCCTGCTCCATCCGCAGGAAGGCGTTCAGGGTCTCCTCGCGGAGGATCGTGCCGTCTTCGATGAGCCGCCCGGAGAAGTAGCGGGCCAGAAGCAAGATCGTGAAACCGCGCACCGATGTGCTGACGGTGGTGATGTTGGTGACGATGTGCCGACCGAAGGCCGACCAGAGCGGAACGGTGCCGAGGGGATCTCGCGATCCCTTGATCTTGGCGTTCGGGTCTTCGAGAGTCAGGAATGGCATGGGCAAGTTGCGTTCTGTGTGCCCCTGGAACATGAGTGATCGGTGTCCGTCCCGGAGAAGTCCCGAGCCGGCACGGACATCACGCAGCTCAGGATCAGTTTGACGGCTGAGGGGCGCGACGCGCAACGCTTTTGGACTTGGGTGGGCAGAGGGGGTGCAGGCGCAGCGAGAAGCCGCGCAACGCACTTTCTGGCAACTGGTTGGACTTGAAGGCCGATGCCGGTCTTCGCCGAGCGGGCTTTGCCATCGAGCGGGCTCCTGCAGCCCGAATAACGAGCAACATATTGCCGATATGTTGCCCCTGGGGCAGTTAGTCGGCAATGATTTGCTATTTAAAAATCCGAGGTCGACATGTCGCCCAATCGGCAATATATTGCCTTCTACAACCCTAATGAAAGGATAATCAGCAACAAATGACCTATGAAATCGACTTCTCGACGGCGACGAGCGAGCAGATCGAGGCGGCCCTATGCAAGCGACTGGAGAGCATACGGCTCTCTCGCAACACCACCCAACAGCAGCTCGCTGAGGAGGCCGGGGTTTCGCCGAGAACCATCGGCAGACTCGAGAAGGGACAGG
>WJJG01000111.1 GCA_014729815.1 Candidatus Eiseniibacteriota bacterium | reverse complement strand
TGCGCGAAGGGCGGTCTTAGGCCATAGCGGCACAGGCGCTCGAGGGCTTCCCGGTCCCCGGCCGAGACGGCCTGGGCGGCATGGAGCGAGAACCCGGCCACGCGGGCGCACAGGGGCTTCGCCGGGGGTGGCGGATCCTGAGGCCGATCGGTCTGGCGGTGCAGGTCTCGCCGCCGGTGCAGGCGACCTTCGATCGGATCGAGAGCCTCGCTCCCGGGGATGTCGTCCTGGTCTCCTTCGACTACGGGCCCTCCGACGGTCCCGAGCTCGATCCGCTGGCGAACGCCGTCCTGCGGCACTGCTACAAGAAGAAGCTGCGGGTGGTCGGTCTGGCGCTCTTCCCGCTCGGCGGCGTGGATATGGCGATCAACCGCATGAACCAGGTGGCCGCCGAGCTGGAAGCGCGCGACGGGATCGACTGGGTCAACCTGGGCTACAAGGACGGCGGGCAGGCGGCCATGAAGGCGATGGGGGACGACATGCACATCGTCTTCCCGACCGATCTGGGCGGCGTGGCGATCGACTCGATCCCGGTGATGCAGGACGTCCGCCGCTACGACGACGTCGAGCTGGCCTTCTCGCTGGCCACCAACGTGATCGGCGAGTGGTGGATCAACCTGGTCAACGCCCAGTTCGGCGTCGATGTCGCCGTCGGCACGACCGCGGTCTCGGCGCCGAAATACTACGCCTACCTGGAGGCCAAGCAGGCGATCGGGGTCGTCGGCGGAATGAAGGGCGCCTCGGAGTATGAGGAGCTGGTCGAGCGCAGCTATCCGGAGTTGGCCGGCCTCTCGCGCACGGCCACGATGGGGATGGACGTCCAATCGATCGTCCACCTGATCATCATCTTCTTCATCCTCTTCGGCAACGTGGTCTTCCTCGCCACGCGCCGTTCGCAGAAGGGAGACGCGTAATGGAACTGCAGCTCCCTGGCTTCGGTGAGTGGCTGGCGGCCTTCTTCACGATCGCGATCTTCAGCTTCCTCTATCGCGACAACATCATCTACCGCCTGGCCGAGAGCGTCTTCGCGGGCGTCTCCTTCGGCTACTACGTCGGCCTGGCCAAGATCAACACGCTCGATCCCAATCTCTTCCAGCCGCTGCGCACCGACTTCCTAGGCAACCTCGATCTACTGATCCCCTTCGCCCTGGGGGTCATGCTCTACACGCGCTATGTGCCCAAGATCGCCTGGATCTCGCGCTGGTCGCTGGCGGTCTACATCGGCTACTACATCGGCGTCACGCTGTTGCAGAAGCTGCACGGCGAGGTTCTGCCGCAGGCCAAGGGCACCATGCTGCCGTTGACGCTGCAGGATGGGGTCGGTCCGCTGATCGGGAATCTGGTGATCATCATCGGTGTGCTCACGGTGCTGATCTATTTCTTCTTCTCGAGCCCGCACAAGGGTCCTCTGAAGGCGCCCGCGCGCATCGGGATCTACTTCCTGATGCTCTCCTTCGGGGCCAGCTTCGGCTACACGGTGATGGGGCGTATCTCGCTGCTGATCGGGCGCATGACCTTCCTGGTCGATGAGTGGGCGCGACCGGTCGTGGGCGCGATCTTTGGAGGCTCGTAGCGCGCAGCCGGGTGCGCGCACGCAAGGAGTGGTCTGCCATGCCGGGATCGATTCGCAAGGCGCAGATCCGTAGCCAGGTCTGGGACCGGTTGCGGCGCCACGCGATCGTACGCGCGCCGGGCGTCTACGGCCACACCCCGCGCTTCCGGGGCGCATCCGCGAGCGCCGCCCGTCTGCGCGACACCGACATCTGGCGTGCGGCGCAGCGTGTGCTGGTGCTCAGCGAGCGTGTGCTCGAGGCGGTGCGGGCCGCGGCCCTCGCGGACGGCAAGCAGCTCCTGATCCCCGATCTGCGGCGCATCGAACCCGGCTGGGTGCAGGAGATCGCTCCCGCCGGACTCGACGACTCCGCCGCGGCGCAGGTGGCGCGTGAGGGCGCGCTCCCGCGCGCCGCCTACCTGCGCGGCCGCGAGGTCAAACGCGTCGACCTGATGGTCATCGGCGCCGTCGCGGTCAGCGGCGATGGGGACCGGGTCGGCAAGGGGCGCGGCGAAGCCGATCTGGTCTACGCCCTCGGACGGGAGCGCGGCTTCCTCGGCGCGGAGACGCCGGTGGCGGTCGTCGTGCATGATCTACAGGTCGTCGAGGGGATCGCCGCCCGCGAGCCGACCGATCTGCCGATCGATCTGATCGCCACCCCGGAGCAGACCGTGATGGTCGATACGCTGCTGATGCGCCCGAAGGGCCTGCATCCCAGCATGATCACGCCCGAGCGCCTCTCCGACTTCCCCGGACTGCGCGCGATTCTCGAGCAGGAGGGATTGGCGGTGCCGGAGTAGGGGCATCGCTCACGGCGTGCCGTAGTCCCAACCCTCCAGGTCTGCTGCGGGTCGTACGCCCTCTCTTCCGCTGCGCAGTTCGGGGGAGGAGGCCGGGCGGCCACCGGTCCGCACGTATTGCGAGCTCTGGAAGTAGCTGGCACTGCGGATGATCTTGCCGGTCGGCTCGAAGGACTCGTAGGCCGTGCCGTCTCTGTAGGTGATATCGTAGTCTCCGACGGAGTCCCGGCACCACTCGTACACGTTGCCCTGGACATCGTACAGCCCGAAGGGATTTGCCCGGAACGAGCCGACGGGCGCGTGCGCGATCCAGCCATCGTCGAGCCAGGTGTCGTGGTTGAGGCTATAGACCCAACGCATGGCGCCCCGGTTGTCGAGGAAGTTGCCCGATCCGACCGTCGATCGGCGATCGTTTCCTGTCCAATAGACGGTCGTGGTTCCCCCGCGCGCTGCGTACTCCCACTCTGCTTCGGTGGGCAGGCGGAGCTTGAGCCGGGGAAGGACCCGGACGCAATCGTGCCAGCTGATGTGCTCCACCGGATGGAGCGGAGTGACATCCTCCAGTCCAAAGGAGTCGTTGTTGTAGCTGGGGTTCTCACCGGTGGTCCGTTTCCACTGCCCCTGGGTCATCTCGTACTTCGAAATGAAGAACGGTTTCAGGGTGACGGCATGGATCGGACCTTCAATGCGGCGTGCTCCCGGGTCCACATTCGGCGCCCCCTCCGGGCGCTCGGCTGATGGCCGTTCGCACCCCATTTGAAAGCTGCCCCCGGGCAAGAGGACCAGGATCATCCCGGTCTCGTCGGTCAAGTGGATGTGCCCCGTGGCGTCGCGATCGGGGAGCGTTCCGGTCTGCAACAAGCAGAATTCCCAGAAGCCGGACTGCGGGTCGGGACCGATCGGGACCAAGCCGCACTGCGGCTCGATCTGCAGTCCCTGGTATTGCGGGCAGACGTTGCGATCCGCGATCGAGTGAACGGCCAGTCTCCAAGCCGCGCGGTGTTCCTCCAGGCTCCGGGCGGCAATCCTCTCGGCGAACGTGAGGCGCCCGCGCACCTCGTGGATCAGTCCGCTCGGCTCGGCGGCGAACGCCTCGAGGTCGGCTACCAGCTTCGTCAGCAGCTCGGTCTCCCAGCGCACCGCGGCCTGCTCGGATCGCGGTTCCTCCGGGGGGCCGCTCGCCGCAACCGGGGCTTCCTCACGCAGCTCCTCGAGCGTCCGGCGGTGGAGCGGCAGGCGCCCGGCAAGCTCCTCGGCCTCGCGTAGCCAGGCCGTGAACTCGGGGATCCTCTCTGGATAGGCGGGCCACAGGCCCTCGGCCGCATCCCGCAGATCCGCGAGCGTCTTGCTGTCGGAGAGACGCCCGACCTGCTCGAGACGCCTCGCCGCCAATGCGGCCTGCGCGCTGGCTTCCTCTCGCGCCTCGATCGAAGCCTTCGTGGCCTCGAGGGCTCTCACGTGCTGCGCCTGGACCTGTGGGTAGAACCAGAGGAGCTGGTATCCGAGGAACCCCGTGGTGGCCAGCGCGGCCATGGCGAGGACGATGCTCGCCTGCGGATGCCTGCGGGCCAGCCTCAAGGCCCTGCGGAGAGGGCTGGCTGGCCGAGCCGCGAGGAGATCACCGGATAGGTATCGCCGGATGTCTGCCTGCAGATCGGAGGCGCTCTGGTACCGCAAGGCGCGGTCCTTTTCCAGAGCGGCCAGAAGTAGGGTCTCGAGATCACCGCGGAGCTCGGCGCGGAGCGATGAGGGCCTGCGGGGTTCGGCCTCCTGGACGAAACGGAGCGCTTCGAGGAGCGCTCCGCTGCGCACATCGTAGGGCAACTGGCCGCTCAGGAGCTCGTAGAGCACGACCCCGAGTGAGTAGACATCGCTGCGGATGTCGATGTCGAAGAGGTCCGCCCCGCACTGCTCCGGGCTCATGTACTGCAGCGTACCGAGGATCTGACGAATCTCGGTGTGTCTCGTCGTGAGCGCCTGCTCTCCTTCGGTCAGTCGTGCCACTCCGAAGTCGATGACCGCCACGCGGCCCGAGCCGTCGACGAGGATGTTGGAGGGCTTGAGGTCTCGGTGGATGATGCCCCGGCGATGTGCGTAGTGCACCGCTTCGCAGACCTGCAGGAAGAGCTCCAGACGCGCGCGGATGTCCAGGTTCTTCGAGGTGGCATGGTCCGTGATCGGGAGGGCTTCGGGCACGTACTCCATGACGATGTAGGGTTTCTGCGCCTCGCTGCCGCGCGACTCCGCGCTCGTGCCGTCCTCCGAGTCCTCTGACTCCTGGAACGTTCCTGCATCGATGACCTGTGCGATACCGGGATGCTGAAGCCGGGCCAGGATCCGGGCCTCGTATTCGAAGCGCCGGCGCGCCGAGGGCGAGAGGAGACCCTCGCGCATCATCTTGAGTGCGACCGTGCGCGGCGGATTCGCCTGGGTGGCTTCGTATACCGTACCCATTCCACCCGCGGCGATCACCCGCCGCAGGACGTAGGGACCGATTCGCCGGCCCAAGAGCCGGTCCCCCGTGCCCTGCGGTGGGTTGTGTCTGTCCGCGCTCATCACGTGCTCGCTTCCGTCAGTTCAGCGATGCCGCCGGCCGGACGCCGAGGGAGATGTAGAGGAATCCGCTGCATTCCCACACCCGCGCTGCGGAGCGCGCATTGCTCCGCAGCCCGTCCCAGGAGCTGCCCCGAGCCATGCGGGTCTCGCCATGGGAAGACTCGAACGGCGAGCCGTCCCGCGGCGTATCCTCGTACGAGCCGAACGTGTCCTGGCACCACTCGAAGATGTTCCCGAACAGGTTGTGCAGCCCGAACGGGTTCGGGGCGAGGAGGCCGACGGGGGCATGCCAGGGCCACGGATCGTTCCACAGCGGCTGTTCGCCCGGCCGGAGTTCGCGGTGTCCCTGGTTGAAGAGGTTGGCATTGCCCTCCAGCGACTCGATGGAATCGCCGTTCCAATAGACCGTCGTCGTGCCGGCCCGGCAGGCGTACTCCCATTCCGCCTCCGAGGGCAGCCGCAGGCCCATGCGCGAGAGCTCGCGCTGGCAGTCGTCCCAAGAAACCGATTCGACCGGATGCCGCAGGGTGATCTCCGCACTTCCGTCGTCGGGCGGATACGAGCTGGGATTGTGGCCGGTGAAGCGAAGCCACTGGCCTTGGGTCATTTCGTACTTCGAGAGGAGGAACGGTCCGACGGTCACGGTGTGGACCGGTCCCTCGTAGAACCTCGCACCCGGATCGACATTCGGCGATCCGACCGGACGATCCTTGCTGGGCTGAACCGCGCCCATCCGGAATGTTCCTCCCGGGATGAGCACGAAGACGAGGGCGGTCTCCTCGTTGATTTCGAGTCGGCCCCGCGGACCTCGCGGCGGAGCGGTCCCGGTCTGGAGGTGGGCGAACTCCCAGAGACCGGAGTCGGGATCAGGCCCCAGGGGGACCAATCCCATCTGCGGGTCGATCACCAGTCCCTCGTAGGCCGGACACTCCCGACGATCCGCGATCGACGCGATCGCCCGGCTCCACTCC
Organism: Candidatus Eiseniibacteriota bacterium; assembly: GCA_014729815.1. Taxonomy (GTDB): domain Bacteria; phylum Eisenbacteria; class RBG-16-71-46; order CAIMUX01; family WJJG01; genus WJJG01. The sequence continues at coordinate 8,965 of WJJG01000111.1, read as the reverse complement.
GCCTGGTGGCGCGCCAAGCTCTCCTCTGCCAAGGTCTTCGCCATGGCGAGTCGCGCCTGCATCCGGCGCAGACTTCCGTCTCCCTCCCCATCGAGATGCTCGAGGCGCGAGATCAGCTCGAGCATGCGCTCGTGTTGCCAGCTCAGAACCGGATCGGCGAACTCCCAAGTGCGCCGGACCTCCAACTCCTGGCTCAGCTCGGCGATCTGCTCCGTGCGCCTGGCGAGTAGTGCGCGGAACTTCTCCAGTCGGCGCACCCCCGCGGAGTCGCGGTCTCCGGCCGCCTCTCGCGCCTCCAGGCTGCGGATCGTCTCCAGCGCGTAGTCACGGGAGCGGCGCATCTCCGAGAGCTCCCACCAGCGCTCGTGACTCTCCCGGTTTCGTGCGCGCGCTGCTTCGTCGTACGGAAGCGCACGCACCTGGATCGACTTGAGCGCCGCGCGATGGAGCGGCTGGCGCGCCAGTAGGCTCTCGGCGCGGGAGATCCAGCCCTCCATGCGAGGGATGTTCCGTGGATAGGCCGGCCAGAGCGATTCGTCCTCCTCTTCGAGGCGGACGATCTCGCGGAGGTCCTTCAGCCGGGTGATCTCCTGGTAGCGTTCCTCGGCCGTTCGGGTCTGAAGCAGGGCGGCGTGCTGGTCCGCGCGCGCCTGCTGCCGGGCCTCCTCCGCTCGCGCCGTTTCCGCCTGGAGCACCGGAAGCGACCAGAGCAGCAGGTAGGCCACGAAGATCCCGACTGCCAGCAGGGTTCCCCCTGCCGCCGTGCTGATCCCCGGGTTCCGCTTCAAGTACTTCCAGAAGTGCACCAGCGGAGAGGCGGTCCGAGCTCGAACGACCTCGCCCCGCAGATAGCGCGAGACGTCGGCGCCGAAGTCGGAGAGGGTCTGATAGCGCTGTTCGCGGTTCTTCTCCAGCGCTTTGAGCAGGATGTTCTCCAGGTCGCCCTTGAGCTGTCGCCGGATGGTCGAGGGCCTGCGAGGCGGCTGGGTCTGGATCAGTCGCAGACCCTCGAGCAGCGCTGCCTGGCGCACATCGTAGGGCAGTTCCTCGCAGACGAGCTCGTACAGAACGACACCCAGCGCGTAGACGTCGCTGCGGATGTCGAGGTCGCTGGGGTCGGCGAGGCACTGCTCGGGGGACATGTACTGGATCGTACCGATCAGATCGCCGGCGGCGGTGAGCATGGTCGTCGGGGAGAGCTCGGAATCTACCGCCCGGGCGACACCGAAGTCGATGACTTTCACCTGTCCGACCTCATCGACCAGGATATTGGTCGGCTTCAGATCGCGGTGGATGATCCCCCGCAGGTGGGCGTGATGGAGCGCATCGCAGGCCTGCGTGAACAGCGCCAGTCGCTGGCGCACGCCGAGGTGGTTCTCGCGTGCATACTCCGTGATCGGACGTGCGCCCGGAATGAACTCCATGACGAAGTAGGGAACGCGGAGTTCCGTTCCGCTCGTTCCGGACTCGATCACGCGCGCGATGTTCGGGTGGCGCAGGTGGGCCAAGATCTCGGCTTCATACTCGAATCTGCGAACGGCGGCCTCACTGAGGAGTCCCCGGTGCATGACCTTGACCGCCACGCTGCGCCCGAGATCGGCCTGTTCGGCTTCGTAGACCGTGCCCGTGCCCCCCGACGCGATCCGGCGCGTCAGGCGGTACGGCCCGATCGTCCGCCCCGGGCGGAAGGGTTCGGCCCCCGCGATGCGGACCACCGCCGGCTCGGTGAGAAAGCCGTCGTCGTCGCTCGCCGTGGCCAGAAGACGTTCCGCCTCCACGCGGAGCGCGGGATCGCCCTGGCATGCGCGATCGAGGTGGGACGCGACCTCGTGCGGATCGAGATCCAGGGCCTCGTGGAAGATCCGCCTCAGTCTCTGGAACTGGTCAGGCTCCATATCACGGTCCTTTGCGGAAGCCGGTACGATCCGACGATCCTGCAACCGCCATCGCAGGCGACCGTATCACGCCCTGCCCTCCGGGTTCACCCGACACGTCTTCCGGACGGCCCGATGGTTTCCGCACGCGAGAGCCAACGCCCTTCCCGCCGATCGCCCGTCCGGGGAGGGCAAGAGGAGATCCCGGCGGCCGCGTTCGCCGGGATCTCCTCTGCCGTTCGGTCACGGGCATGACTTCCAATCACTCCGCGGCGGTACAGTCGCGACTAGTAGATCCGGATGCCGCCCTCTTCGTACATCGCCAGCACGCCATCGGACCAGACCGCGATCCCGTTCGACTTGTCCGCCCGGCTGAACACCTTTGACGCGGTGGGCGACGAGCCGCGGATCTTCACGTAGTCCTCTACGCAGTGCAGCACCGTCCCCGGGAAGAACTGGACGTCCTGGCCGCCGAGAATGTCGACGTAGTGGCCGTAGGTATCCTTCGAGACGTAGCGATAGGGGATGGAAGCGACGGGGAACTGCCCGTAGGAGTCCCCGGGCATCGTCATCGCCGGGTAGATGTTCTCGAGCATCGATTCATCTTCGAGAACCGAATCGGGAATCTGGTCGACGGCGAACCAGCAGGCTCCCGGTGCCTGAGGCCCCCATCCGTAGTGGAAGTGATACAGGTTGCCATCCCGGTTGTAGCCGTCGAGAACCATGGAGTGTCCGACGGGATCCTCACCGGGTGGGTCCAGGGTAACGGCGTACTGCATCACCTGATTGTTGTCCAGCTCGGCGGCGATGATGTCGAACCACCCGGACTGCGTGAATGCCGATCGTGGAATCTGGCTGACGGCTTCGTGGAAGAAGTTCCAGCCGTAGGTTAACAGCATCATGTCGTGGGTGGCACTGGATCCGTCGCAACCGTAGTCCATCCCCACGAGCTCTCCCGTCGTGCTCACCAGGTGGGCCACGGCATCGACCGTGACCGGGTCCCAGTCGCAGCCGTTCTCGGGGTCGTACTCATCCAGCACATTCAGCCAGTCGTATCCCCAGTACTCCTGCGGAGGCCAGTGCCAATGGCGCATGATCTGGCTTCCGGCGATCGCGACGCAGCCAGCCACGGCATTCATGTTGTAGTTGCAATGATTCGGGTAGGAGCAGAAGTGATTGGGGCAATCGTTGTTGTAGGGTGGCCCCTGATGCCATTGCGACTCGATCAGCTCTTCGCCCTGAACGTAGTCCTGGCCGACGAGGCCGGTGCCGATCTGCTGGTGGAAGTCCTGCCGGCCCAGCAGCACTTCTTCCCACAGCGCGCTCAGATCATGACCGAGCAGGCGTCCCACGCTTCCCGTCGTCAGGTTCGGTGCGGGGCCCAGCTCGCCCTCCACGTAGTCGCGTGCCTGCCGGAGCTTGAAGCGCAGAACTGCGCAGAGGCCCTCTGTGCAGTCGGCCCGCATCGTGCCGCGATCGGACCAGGCTTTGACGGGTGCCAGGCCCTTCAGAGCGGTCACGAGGACGAAACCCTCGGGCTCGACATTGCAGACGTACCCGAGGAGCCCGTCCTCATCCGACAGTCCGTCGACCGTGCTCACCTGTGCATCCTGCGCGGTGCCCCAAGCGCCGCGAACGGTGACCGCGGCGTCGATCCAGTTGGCCGCCACGAGTTCCGCCTCCTCAGGAGTGACCAGCTCCGCACGCGCAGCGCCGGTCAGGCCGAGGCACAGCAGGACGGTGAGCGTGCAGATGATTCGTGTGATCTTCATCGTCTTCACCATCCTCTCACTGCAGTGTGACCAGAACCAGGATCTGGCCCGTCTGGCCCTTCTCGAGAGACTCCATGGCCTTCCCGAGGATCGCGCCCTGCGACCTGCGGGGGTCTGCGGCCTTCATCGCGTAGCCCGGAGTGGCGGCGGTGGTGAGCAGGTCTCCGGCCTCGATGCCATGCTCACGCGCATCGACGTTGCAGTAGACGCGACCAGCCAGGGCGACGTCGCAGTCGAAGCCGTCGACGCCCAATCGGACGCCGGACTTCAGCCCGCGGGCACCCGCGGCGATTCCCGCGACGCGCGTGTCATAGGCCCGCCGGCAGACGGTCAGCTTCCCGTGCGTGTCGGGATCAATCGACAGAACCGTCCCCGGGGCAGAGGTCGCCGGGTCGGTGAGGTTGAACCCTTCCGCGTAGTCGAGACCCTCGCCCAGCTCGAGGATCTTGCGCGTGTCGTTCCAGATGTCGAGATTGCCCCGCACCCGCACTTTGCCGTTGAAGTAGCCGGCGAAGGCCGACTCGTTGCCCGCGTACCCATAGACGCCGTGGCTGGACGTACCCAGTCTGCCGTAGTTGCCGGTCGAGACGTGGGTGCCCTTGGCTCCACAGTCGGACAATCCCAGCCAGCCCTCGGTCGCCGACTGATACGCGCCCCGAACGGCGTACCCATCGTCTCCGAGGAAGCCGCGATAGTCGTCGGACGGGCTGCGGACTTCGAGGGGGGTGTCGGGATCCAGGGTACCGATCCCGACGCGGCTCGAGGAGGTGATGCACATCGGCGTCGAACCGGGGACCTTGAACCGCAGCCCCGACTGGGCGATAGGATTCGTCGAGTGGAAGTAGGTGATCTCGGCGTCGATGTCGTTGCTCGAGTCGACGAACTGGAGTGCGCCGCGCTGGTCGTCGGCGCCGCGGAGCTTCAGGAGAGAGCCGTTCGCGCCGGTCGAGACCAGTCGCAGGACGCTGGAGTCGTCCTCCTGCCAGAACGCCGCGATCGTCGGGTTGGCGGAGTAGTCCGCGTCCGGGCCGAAGCGGAGCCGCAGCTGCGAGGTGGCGCCGGTCGTCCGCACGATGGACCACTTGTTCGTGAGCGCACCATCGGACAGCTCGGCCAGTGCGATCGCGGAGCCATAGGAACCGCCGTCGCTGCTGTAGAGGCCGAGAACCGCATCCGAGTCCTCGATCAGCAGGTCATCCTGGTAGAGCGCGTCGGCGGACAGGCTCCGGTCGGCGCGCTGGACGTGCAGACTGGTGAGTGGTGCCGCTTCTCCGACACCCACATTCCCGGGAACCCCGGAGTGCATATTCTCGCCGGTGATCTCCCAGTCACTGTCCGCCTCGCCTCCGCCTCCGCTGATCGCGAAGTCGGCGACGGCGGCACGCATCGCCCAGGGCACCGAGGTCAGTCGCGTCCGGGGCGCCATCTCCGGGTCGGTGTCGACCGCGATCCCCAGCCAGCGCTCTTCGGACGCGAAGAAATCGCCGGGGAACGCCGTGCGGCTGCCCAGGATCACATGGAAGAGACCGTCTTCGATATCCACGTCGGCATGCGTTTCCGTCCAGAGCCCGGGTGGGCCCACCAGACTGTCTGCATAGATGGCGAAGGTGAGATCGTGGACGCCATGGATCGGCAGGCCGTCGGCATCCGTCAGGACGCCCTGGTAGGTGATCAGCTCGGGCCCCTCCGCACCGGCGGTGGCGGCTAGGAGCAGGCCGGCCATCAGAGAGCAGATCGGAATCGCGAGTCTCATCTTCGAGTCCTCCTAGTCCAGGATGATCAACTTGTTCAGTGATACTTGGCTCTCCGCCTGCAAGCGGCAGAAGTAGACGCCGGACGACACTTCGGATCCCGCGTCGTCACGGCCGTCCCAGATCGTGCTGTGCTGTCCGGGCACTCCCTGGCCGTCGGCCAGAGTCCGGATCACCCGTCCGGTGATGTCGATGATGGTGATCGCGAGCGGACCGCCTTCCGCCAGGGAATAGGAGATCACCGTCTGGTCGCGGAACGGGTTGGGCCGATTCCGGTGCAGCACGGTGCACAGGGCGCGGGTCGGCGGATCGGTGGCATCCGAGATCCAAGCCAACCAGGCCGTCCAGAAGCCTCCCGATAGGCGCAAGTCTGCGGCCGTGCTCGGACCGACCGCCGGTTGGCCGGTCGTTGCGTGGACTTGGAACTCGGCGCTTGCCGCCGGACCTCCCGCCGCACCGATCACGAAAGACCGCACGGCATGGTTGTCCGACCGAAGTGGGGGCCCGCCCTCATCGCCGCCCGGCGAGGCTCGGAGGCAGAGCGGGAGGAGCATTGCGCAGAGCGCCGGAACGAGTAGCCACTTCAGGCGTCTCATGAAACCTCCTCTCCTAGCACCCGGAGACCGGCGCGGCGTACGCGGGCTGCTCTCTCGGGCGATATCGGGTATGGGTGAACGGATTCGCCTGTCACCGAACCAGGCGCAAACGGGGCAGGAAGAGGGCAGCGTGGGGCGCAGAAGCCGGTGCCGCTCGAGGAAAATGGGGCGCTCGATCAGTGTAACCAATTCCCAGGCAATACCTTGGGGGTTCTCACGGATTCGGACGCCGCGCGGGGAGAGCCGTCTTCCGGCCGGGGAAGGGACCTACGTTCGGCGCTGCACCCGCATCGACATCGGATGCGGGATCCGAAGCGCTACAGCTGAACTCCTGCTCTAGCTCAGCTCCTGCTTCAGCCAGGCTCGCGCCATCGTCCAGTCCGTCTTCACGGTTCGGGGGGAGGCGCCGAGCACGTCCGCGGTCTCCTCGATGGTCAGTCCGCAGAAGTAGCGCAGCTCGACCACCTGACCCATGCGGGGATCGAGGCTGCTCAGCTTCGTGAGGGCCCGATCGAGCGCCAAGAGATCGACTGTGTCATCCAGCTGAATCGCCATCTCGGGCTCGAGTTCCGTGGGGCGGGCGCGGCCGCCCCTCTTCTGGGCATGCTTGCGGCGCGCATGATCGATCAGCACCCGGCGCATGGCGCGCGCCGCCACACGCATGTAGTGGGACTTGTTGGCCCAGTCCTGGGGGGCGGAGCCGCAGAGGCGCAGGTACGCCTCGTGTACCAGCGCGGTGGTCTGCAGCGTGTGACCGGCACGCTCGTTCGCCATGAAGTGATGGGCGAGGGCGCGGAGCTCATCGTAGATCAGAGGCAGCAACGCCTCTTCGGCCCCCTCCCTGCCGGCCGTGAGGGCCTTCAGGAGGAGGGTCACATCCCGATTGCTGCCGCCTGTGGGCATCACGATCTCCGCGGGCGATCCAGCTGGGTTCCCTGATATCTTAGCATGTCGGGGCGGCGGGCGGTCCTCCGGGCGACGTTCCTGTGGTAGACACGGATGGTTCTCAGATGGCGTCGCTGGAGGCTCCCCGGCGGCTCCACCGCCAGCGCGGGCGTGCACCGTCGCAGGAAGTGCGCTAAACTGGAGATCACGCGCACTCAGTATCGATGGCTGACGGAAGGACGGATTCAGGAGTGTGGGTCGGGTCCATGCCCGGCCCGCTCCCTTCGGCCTTTCCGCGGCTGGGGCACAAGATGGAGGGGGTTCGGAAGATGGGTATCCGCTTCGGTATGGGCAAGTCATTGGCATGGGCTCTTTTGGCTCTCATCTCCGCCTGCGGGATGGCGGGCGCGGAGACGCTGCGAGTATATCTCGATTTCGAGGCGCCGATTCTGCGACCGGCCGGCGAGGCGGCGGTCCGCGTGGAAGCTCCCGGTTGCATGACTCTGGGCGATCCCGGCGCCCCGCTGCTGCCGGCCCGGGAAGCGGCCGTCCTGCTGCCGCCGGGAGAGACGGTGACCGCCGTGCGCGTCACGGCGACCGGCACCCGCGCCCTGCCGGGCACGCATCGCGTGGCCCACGCGGAAACGCCCCGGCCGATCAGCCTGCCGGGCCCCTTCCCGCCGACTCTGCCGGACGCTCGCATCTACGAGAGCGATGCCGCCTATCCCCCCGAGGCGGCCCACCTGGTCACCGAGCAGATCGCTTGGGGGCACGGGATCGCCTTCTTCCAGGTCCACCCGGTAGCGTACGAGCCGCAGAGCGGACGGATCTCCTGGCACGAGCGCGTGAGTCTCGAGATCACCACCGCCCCGCGTGAAGGACTGACGGCTTCCTCGCCGCTGCCGAACCTGCGCACCGACGAGCGGACGCGCGAGCGGTTGGCGGCGCTCGTCATGAACGAGGCGCTCCTGGCCGGCTACGAGGGGCGCGCGGCGGCCCCGGTCACGGATGCGCGCCTCGAGCCCGACTACTACCCGTACGTCATCGTGACCGCCCCCGAGTTCGCCGAAGTCTTCGGCGAGTTGGCGCTCTACGCGTCCGGACGCGGATTGCGTGCTACGGTGGTGACCCTCGATGAGATCGCCGCCTACCCGGGCGATGATCAAGCGATGCAGCTGCGCAACTTCGTGATCGACGCGTACCAGAACTGGGCCACCGAGTACGTCGTCCTCGGCGGCGACTACGACATCGTGCCGATCCGCAATCTCTACGTGAACGCCGGCGGCACCGTCGACGAGTTCCCCGGCGACTGCTACTACGAGGGCCTCGACGGGAACTGGAACAACGACGGGGACGATCGCTGGGGCGAGGAGGGCGAGTACGACCTGGCCGGCGAGCTGGCCGTGGGGCGCGTCTCGATCAGCCAGGCCTCCGAGTTCGCTCCCTGGTTCCACAAGAACCGCATGTACGTCGAAGAGCCGGTCGTCGACGAGATCCAGAAGGCTCTCTTCCTCGGGGAGCGCATGGACAATCACCCGACCTGGGGCGGGGACTGCATGGACGAGCTCAAGGACTACTGCTGCACGCACGGCTACTGCACCTCGGGCTATCCGGAATCCTACCTCAAGCAGACGCTCTACGACCGGGACGGCACTTGGAGCAAGTGGGATGCGATCGCGCTCTTCAACGAGGGCTTCCCCAGCAGTCACCATCTGGGGCACTCGGGGACGACCTACTGCATGAAGATGGAGAATCCCGATCTGCAGTACTTCACCAACGACGGAGTCGATCACAGCTACGTCTTCATCAGCTCCCAGGGCTGTTACGACAACAACTTCGACAACGGCGGCACCGATGCGATCTCCGAGGCCTTCATCTTCGACGAGCACGGCGCGGCGGCCTTTCTGGGCAACACCCGCTACGGCTGGTACAACCCCGGTGGGACCGGCCGATAAGAGAATCCAACCCGCTTTCGGTGCTCCCGGCGATCAGATCTCAGAGGTTGCGCGCCCCGAACCAACCCTCCCGGCGCCCTCCTCTCGCCTGATCAGGCCCGCGATCCCCTCATCGCCGGTGCATAGCCTCTC
>WJJG01000110.1 GCA_014729815.1 Candidatus Eiseniibacteriota bacterium | reverse complement strand
GGGTGGAGGTCGAGAAGATCGTCTCGTTGCTCAAGTATCAGGGAGAAGGGTAGGCCCGCGATGGGGCGAAGGGGGAGGAGAGGCAGATGAGCGAGCTGCGCGAGAAGATCCAGCGTGCCCTCAGCGGGCCGCAGCTGGCCGTGCTGGCGACGGTGACTGCCGAGGGACTCCCTTGGGCGCGCTACGTGATGGCCTTCGCCGACGACGATCTGACGCTGAGGATCGTCACCGCGCTGGACTCACGCAAAGCGCAGCAGATCGGCATGCATCCGGATGTGCATCTGACCTGCGGCGCCACCACGCTGGAAGCGACCCGAGAGTATCTGCAGATCGCCGGGCGTGCCGAGATCACGCGCGATGCGCAGAAGCGCCAAGCGATGTGGAACGAGATGCTCGAGCGCTACTTCAGCGGACCCGACGACCCGAATTACGCCATTATCCGGGTGCGTCCCGTGCGCATCGAGTATATGGGCAGCGGCTCGATGGAGCCGGAGGTGTGGACACCCTAGCACTGCGCGCCCAGTGGCGCTCGATGATCAGAGGTCTGCCGCCGAGCTGCTCTGCGGTGCACCGAGATCGGTCGGGGCTCGGGTGGCTAGGCCTGCGAGGCCCTCCTGCGCAGGTAGAACCGCCGGCCGCCATGGGTGACCTTCTTCGAGCTGGCCGGTCTTCAAGAGCGAGTGGACGAGCGCCCAGCCCGAGCCACTCCGCTCCAAGAGACGCGCGACGGCGTCCTCGCGCATCGGATGGACAGCAGTGATGCTGAGCAGATCGGCTGCGGCATCGCCACGCGCAGCGAATGCGTCACCCTCGTAGCCGATCAGGTACTCCACCCGCAGCGTGCCAGGGGGGCGACTCAGGGCGCGCCAAACCGCCTGGTCCACCGTGTCGACCTTGACCGAGACCCAGTCGGCCCGGGAGAGATCCGCACGCACCGCGGGCTGCCACAGCAGGCTGGCGTTGGTGATCACCGCCACCGGAATCCGGTGCGCCGTGAGCCGGTCGATCTCCCGCCCGAGATCGAGGTCCCGGCTGGGCTCGCCGTCGGATACGAAGGTCAGGTAGTCGATCGTTGGGTTCTCGCGCCCTCCCACGGCGATTCTGCTCCGAAGCGCATCGGCGATGGCGTCGGACACCCAAAGGCGGCGCCGACCTGCGCAGCTCGGTCGTGCGACCGACCTGGCAGGAGGTGCGGCTGTAGGTGCAGGTCTTGGGCGGAACATTGCTGATGCCCAGACTCTGGCCGAGACGCCGTGAGGGAACCGGGCCGAAGATGAGCGCAGGGTCCGGTGTCAGCATCACTCGCCTCGCCCGAAATAGGCTTCCATGCGATCGAAAGCGCGGTCGATCGTCTCGAGCGGCACGCAGAAAAGAACGCGGAGGTGGACTGCGAGGTTGTCGGCGCGGATGTGCGTGGAGGAGGTGGGCGAGGGGGGATCACCTCATCGCCGGGGTCGACCAGGGCCATGATGGCCGCCGAGAGACCCTCGCGCCTCCCAGCGACCACGCGTTGGAGGCGCCCACGGGGGGGCTGCGCACGGCCCGCAGGCGAGCGATGATTGTCCGAGACGGAGGCACGGCGCGGCGGCTTCGCTCCTCGTGCGGACGATCAGAAGCCGGTGACCAGGCCCAGCACGAAGCGATTCCGCTCCAGCTCCAGATCGCGCGTGTACTCGGCAGAGAGGCGCAGGTTGCGCGCCAGCAGGTGCGTGATGGCCAGCGTGGCGGTCTCATACGCGACGCCCTGCTCCATCGGTGCTCCCGGCACGACGTCCGTCAGGTCGGTCTCCACCTGGTTGTAGAGCAGCGTGACATAGTGTCGCGACCGATCGCCGCGGGGCGCGATCAGCAGCTCCGCCACGAAGCCGGTCGTCTCGACCTCCTCATCTCCCGGGCTGTCGTGGAAGAGCGGGTTGTCGTCGCGGCGGACGAGATACTGTCCAGTCAAGGTCAGCGGGCCAAAACCGACCGATAGGTCGGGGCCCCAGTAGAGCACCTCGTTCTCCGCCCCCGAGGCGGCCTCCTCGCGGCCGAAGTAGACGAATCCGCCCAGGCTGCCGAACTCGCCGACCGCCTGACTGATGCGCGCGCCGCCATTCTTGAAGTCGTCGCTGTCGAACTTGTGGTCGTCCCCGGCCTCGTCCTTGCCATTGCCGTTGACCAGCATGGCCACCAGATCCGTGCCGGTCGGCTCGATGGTGTAGGTGGCCATGAAGCCGCGGTCGTAGGTCAGATTGACGCCGGAATCCCCGACCTTGCGCTTGTAGATCTCGTAGTCCTCGAAGGTCATGCGCAGCTCGCGCTTCATCAGCGGGTCTGATGTCTGGAACTGTCCCACCATCAGATCCAACGGTTGCCCGGCGAGATCGTTGAAGTGTACGTACGCATCCTCGATGCCGGCGACCTCACCGCGCTCCGACATGTAGAAGTAGAAGTAGTATCCGATGTTGCGATACAGCGTCCCTCCCGAGAGCAGCTTGAGACCCCAGGGGATCTGCAGATCGTTCTCAACCGACTGCGAGCCGGTCCCTTCGGCGGCTTCGTCGTAGAGTGCGTAGGCGTCGAAGCGCACGGCCAGGGGGAAGTCGCGATTCAGCCAGAGCAGCTCGTCCCCGGCCGTCACATAGTCGCGCTCGCGCTCTTCCTCGGGAATGATGAATCCATCCCCCGCGAACTCCTCCCCGTACGGCTTCAGCCGTGGGAAGGGGGAGTGGCACGTCGTACACGACTGCCGATAGCGCCGCGCGAAGGCCGGAATCGCTCCGGGCTGCTCGGGGAGGCCGAGCGCCAGCAGCAGGAAGATCCCCAGGCCAGACCAGCAGATCCGAGAACGCAGCATGACAACTCCTTTCGTCCATGCGCCGAGCTCCGATCGAGCCGGCACCGGCGGATTAGTCGTAGACCTCGATCGAGGTGCGTGTGCGGTTGATCATCACGACTTCCGACTCCTCCTCGGGAACCTCCAGCAGCTCCGCCACCGGCGTCATGAGCTTCTGATAGTTGAGACGCGCTTCGACGGTCACCCGACCGAGAGCGATCTCCGGAGGCAGGACCCAGGTGAACGTCTCGATGCGCGTCTCCCGCGGGCCCAGCCGGTAGTCGACACCCAGCGAGGCGGTGTTCCACTGCATGATCGTCATACGACCCTGCGGATCGAAGTAGGGCATGCGGAAGATGCGATGCCCCGCTCCGATTCCATCGCGCTGCACGCCGGGGAAGTCGGGCCGGTCGAGTGGCACGCCGAGATCCTGGTAGGCCAGGACATCGGAGGAGATGGTATACGCTTCACCCGAAAAGCCCTTCTCGTCCACCGGCAGGACATAGCTCTGCCCCGCGGCGTCGATGGCGGTCACCTCGAGCCAGACCAAACGATCCTCGACGGATCCGGTGGGGATCTTGTGGCCGGCTTTGGCATTGAAGAGCTGCACGCTGAAGACCACGGTACCGTCGAACTCCACCTCGCGCACGTCCGGGTGCATGCGCAGCTCCACGGCTCCGCTGAGCTTCGAGATGCTGTGCGCCCCGTGGAAGAGATGCTGCCCGACCGAATCCGGCTCGGCCATGCTGGCGCTGCGCGCCCAGGCCCGCGGCGCGTGGCAGTCGTGGCAACGCACCCCCTCGCGGGAATACGGGCCCTCCTGCCACTCGAGCTGCGTCGATTTCACCCAGACGTCGAAAGGGCTCTTCTCGTTGTGACAGGTGCCACAGAGCTCGGTCTGCAGCATGAAGCGATTGAACTCGGTGTCGTGGTGCGGGGACGACTTGCCGGGCTTGGGGCCCACCTTGACGCGCCCGGGGCGGGAGATGTGGTTGTAGTTGTGGGGCACCTCGCCGCGGTACCCGATGAGCGTGTGGCAGACATCGCAGGAGACCGACTCGTTGGCCCGCGACCCCTCCTCCGGACGTGGGGGCGGAACATCCCCCGCCCAGTAGGCCAGCGGGGCATGGCATCCGTTGCAGCCGGCTTCGACCTCGGCGAGCTGGGGGTCACGCTGGGCGTGGGGAACGGCGAGCTGGAAGTATTCGATCTCGTCCCAGTGGTGGGTGTAGGCCTGCGCCATCATCGACTGCTCCCACTGGCGAAACAGATCCGTATGGCAGCTCCGGCAGCGGGCTGGCGTCTCGTAGTCGTCGTAGGACTTGCTGCCCAGGGCCTCCTCGCCGGCGGGGAGTGTCTGCGATGCGGCCAGACCGGGCAAGTGGCCGAGACAAAGAATGCCCAAGAGCAGCGTGAGGGTTCCGCGAACCGGCATGTGGTACCTCCCGGTCACCGAGCGCGTGGGGAACGTCCCGGTGCGACGTGTGCGTTGCACCCAAGTTGCCATCAGGGTATCGCCTGGCAAGGATCGTGTCACGGAAGATTCGCATCCATCATCGAGCAGCGGATATACTCGCGCAGGATCCGCAAGCTGGGTGCCCGGACGCTGCGGCCGCGCCCGCATGGGATGCGCCGCGTACTAGGAACAAAGGAGTGGTTCATGAAGGGACCGATACTCGGGATTCTCTGCGGTCTGGTGATGATCTTGGCCGCCGCCTGCGCGCAGGAGCCGGCGGATATCTCCCTGCCATCCCCGCGCACGTCGGGCGGGATGCCGCTACGCGACGCGCTCGCCCAGAGGCAGTCCACACGCAGCTTCTCACCGGCCGAGCTGTCGCCGCAGACACTATCCGATCTTCTCTGGGCGGCGGCCGGAATCAACCGCCCGGACGCGGGGAAGCGCACGGCGCCTTCGGCCCGCAACTGGCAGGAAGTCAGCGTCTACGTGGTCACCGCGCAGGGGGCCTATCGCTACGACGCGCAAGCCAATCTGCTGCGGGCGGAGGTGGCCGCCGATCTGCGCGCAGCGACCGGCAAGCAGTCCTTCGTCGGC
>WJJG01000109.1 GCA_014729815.1 Candidatus Eiseniibacteriota bacterium | reverse complement strand
TGTGAGGGAAAACCTCACGCACGGTTCGATGAGGGGAGGCTGGAAACCGGGTATGGTCGCCGGGACTGAGACCCCGCCCGAAAGGGACGGGGAGGACTCACCCGGGACCTGTAGCCACGGCGCCTGTCTCCTACTCTACAGCTGGCCCGGTGCGGCCAGTCCCGGTCGTCGCGGCCAAGGTACCGGTCCCCGGCGCGGCGGCCAAGGTGAAGGCCTGGATCCGCACGGCGGGCAGGGGCATCTTCCGGCGGTGCCCCCTGCCCGCCGCTTTGCCTGCGCCCCGCCATGTGCACGCCTCGCATGGCCGCGGCCTGATCCCGAAGTCGAATCCCGACGGCCGAGTTCCTATGAAGGGAGCCCGTCACGATGGGTGCTGCGGCTGATTCGCGAACTCGAATCTGAGGGCAGGTCATGAAGATCCGATCGTCGAGCTGTGGGTGTACGATGAGCTGGCGCGGGAGGGTTTCCCATACGCCCTGGCGTCGGGACGCGAAGGATCGGTCCCCATCGATCACGTTCTCGACTGCAACCGAGGCCCGAAGTAGATGCGCGACCGGATGCTCCACGAATCGACGATCGAGGCCCAAGGGCTGGTGGCGGCGAGCCGCCTCTCGAAGCGGGAGATCATCCGTCGCCTGGGCGCCTCCGGGGCCGCGGCATGGCGACGCCGCCTATGGCGCGGACCGCCGCGTAGCGATGCGCCGGGAGGTGCCCTGCGACTTGCCGCCGGATAGCTACCGCAGGACCGTCACGCTGGCCGACCGGGTCTGGCTGCCTGCGCGCAAAACGCACCGATAGACCCCGGAGGGCACCGGACGCCCGGCCTGATCCCGCGCTCCCCAGGAAATCCGCTGGAGCCCCGCGCCTCGCGGCGCATCCGCGAGGGCGCGCACGAGCCGGCCCGCACAGTCGTAGATGCGCGCCTGCACCATCGATGGGCGCAGCAACTCGAACTCGATGGCGGTCGTGGCATGCGCCCGATGCCAGGGGTTCGGGTAGATCCGCGTGGAGGCGCGCAGCGTCGGCGGTGGGGGCACGGATCCCGAGCCCCGGCACTCGTGGATTCCCATGTCGACGATCGGGGGTGTGCCGTTCCCCGAGTCGGGCACGCTGGGCATATCGTAGCGCCGCGCGTCGCCGAAGAAGTCGAGCGGCAGCGGTTCGTCGACATCCTCGTCCCCGTCGAGGTCGCCCAGGTCGGGCGGCAGGGCGTCGTTGTTGCCGGCGTCGATGCAGGGTGAACCTGCGAGGAGGTGGAAGTCGCCTCCGTCGGGATCGACGAACTGCGGATCGGCCGAGACGTTGTGCCAGTCGGGATTCTCGAAGCCGCCCTGCTGGATCGCGCAGTAGGTCACGACCGGCTCCGATCCATCGCCGCTGTAGACCGCATCCGGGCCGGTGATGATGCAGTTGGTGATGATCGGATCCGAATACTGGTAGCAGTAGATCTGATCCCCGACGCAGCCCGACTCGTTGTCATGGAAGACGCAGTTGGTGAGGATCGGGAAGGCGTTGTAGTTATAGATTGCTCCGCCGTGCGCGTTGGCCGCCGTTCCGCGATTGCCCTCGAAGATGCACTGGGCGTAGGTGGGAGTCGCCGCTCCGCGGTTGTAGGCCGCCCCCCCATAGAGGACTGCCGTGTTGTCGAAGAAGTGGCAGTCGACGAAGTAGGCGAAGACGCCCGAGCCATCCAAGCCCACCGCCCCGCCATCGAAGTTGGCCGAGTTGTTCGCGAAGCTGCAGCCCCGAACCAGCGGGCTGCCGATGCCGTAGGCATAGAGCGCACCGGCGAAGCCGTTGGCGCTGTCCTCCAGACCGGCGTGATTTCCATCGAACTGGCAATCGATGAAGACCGGGGAGCAGTTCCAGATGTTTGCAACGGCCCCGCCATACTGCCCGCAGAGGTTGTTCAGGAAGGCGCACCCGATGAAGCACGGCGAGGCATTTCGATTGCAGACGGCTCCTCCATCGGAGTCGTAGTCGCATGCGGCCTGGTTGGCGATGAAGTCGCAATTCACGATCGTGGGGGAGGCATCCTCGTTGTACATGCCGGCGCCCCGGTAGCTGTCTCCCGCGGGATCATCGGCCCGGCCGGCGGTGACGATGAAGCCGTCCAGGATGGCCGTCTCGTCCAGGTTGGAATCCCCGGGATGGTAGAAGACGTGGTAGCAGTTGTCGCTGACGTCGTCGGGGGCGCCGATGTCACCCGAGAGGGTGGTCGGATGGAGCTCCGGGTCGCGCTCCTCGAGCGTCTCCTCCCCGCCGGCGAAGCCGCCGTAGAGGGCAACGCCGTTCTTGAGTGAGAAGGCGCAGAAGCGATCCCCGCTGCCGCCGACCTCGACACTCGGATAGTAGGTTCCGGTGGCGACCCAGATCTGATCGTCCGGGCCCGCGGCCGCCTCCAGACCATCCTGCAGGTTGGTGAATGCGTCCTCCCAACTCGAGCCGTCGTTGAGGCCCGTCGCGGAAACATCCACGTAGAAGACGTCAGCGCGCGGGGCCGGCATGCCGAAGGCGACCGCCGCGAAGAGAACGAGCATGGCGAGACCGCGCAGGGGATCGAGACGGGGCATGGGGTGGACCTCCCTTGGATGGGCGCACGAAGGCGGCGTTGCACAGCCGGAGCCGGACTGGATATGCCATATTGTAGCACATTCTTGATTGCTCCTCAGGGGCGGCGGTCCGGATCGCGCGGTGGTGGATCGCCCTCCAGACCGGCGGCAGCGGGATTCTCGAGGGGAAGAGCCGTCGGCCCAGCAAGCGCCGCCAACTCCAGGGCCCCGGCTTCGAGCCCGCCAACTCCAGGGCCCCGGGTCCACCCCGCCCGCATCGCGGCAGTCCCGGCCGGGGCGGGATCGCGCTCCCGCCGGGGCTCGATGCGGTTGCGCCAGACCAGGAAGACGGCCAGGCGCTCGTGGGAGGCGACGCGGCGCTGGCCGTGAGGGCAGCGGAAGCGCTGGATGGAGCGTTGATCGGAGGGGCGGAGGAGGGCGCCGTCGCGCTGGGGGAAGGAGCACCGAGACCGCCCGGGCACTCACGGAGGTGTGTCGTGCGATTCCCCGAATAAGAGCTGGACATTCCAGCAAGAAGAGCCGATAGTCCTCTGTGTGTCTCGCGAGCTCGCAAGTGGCGGGCGCGGTGAGGCGCTAGGAGCCTGAGTTCTAGGCTAGCCAAGGAGTCTACTGCCAGCCTAATCCGATCCGCACTCTGGGCCATCCGGGGTGAGGTCCTGCTGAATCGGAAACCTCTCCTTCCCTCGTCGAACCGCTTGCCGGAACTTCCTGGGATAGAAGACGGACCCCTGGTCCAGCGTTCCTACCGGAACCCCATGAGGGGGCTCTCAGGCCTGGTTCAATGCGATGACGAATGTTCGGTGCGGCGAACGGTTGTCGAGACGAAAGGTGCTCAATCATGACGAGCAAACTGTATGTCGGAAACCTGCCCTTCGAAGTCGGTGATGACGATTTGGCCGAGCTCTTCTCCGCCCACGGCGAAGTCGAGTCCGCCAAGGTGATCACCGATCGCGAGACCGGCCGCGCGCGCGGCTTCGGCTTCGTGGAGATGGCGCAGGAAGCGGATGCCCAGAAGGCCATCCAGAGCCTGGACGGCAAGGAGTTCCAGGGACGCGCCCTGAAGGTCAACGTCGCCAAGCCGCGTGAGGATCGTGGTGGCGGCGGCCGCGGTCGCTGGTAGTCGGCGCCGTAGTGGTTGTGGTGGGGGGGAAGGTCGCGAGGCCTTCCCCGCCTCCTACCAACGTAGTCAGCAGCCGGACGAGCGAGTGTCCCGGTGAGCCCCGGCGAATCGGAACCTGCTCGCCCCACGCGCGTAGTACCGCGGAAAGGGGGCGACCGTGAAGCGTGCGCGTGATCCGAAGGTGCTCCTGATCAGTCCGCGGTTCAGTCTGCACTCCTTCTGGAACTATCAGGAGACCTGTCAAGTTGTAGGGGCCCGCTATGTGGCGGCGCCCTTGGGGTTGATCACCGTCGCGGCGCTCCTGCCCCGCGAGTGGGAGCTGCGGCTGATCGACTGCAATACTGGAGATCTGCGCGATAGCGATCTGGAGTGGGCCGACCTGGTCATGGTCGGCAGCATGCTCTCGCAACAGAGAGATGCGCTCCGGATCATCGCGCGGGCCCAGGCAGCCGAGAAGCCGGTGGTGATCGGCGGTCCCGACGTGACCGCCAGCCCCGACGTCTACGCCGCCGCGGAGTTCCGCGTGCTCGGCGAAGCCGAGGATGTGATGGGCGACTTCGCCGCGGCCTGGCGCGCGGGCGCGCTGCGCGCTACCTTCGCGGCCGAGTCATTCCCCGATCTCTCGCGCTCGCCGACTCCCCGCTTCGATCTGCTCGTGCTGGAGGACTACATGCACGTCGGCGTGCAGTTCTCGCGCGGCTGCCCGTACAACTGCGAGTTCTGCAACGTCATCGAGCTCAATGGACGCCGTCCGCGGCAGAAGAGCACCGCGCAGATGCTGCGCGAGCTCGATGCGCTCTACGAGTTGGGGCATCGTGGACATGTCGAGTTCGTCGACGACAACCTGATCGGCAATCGCAAAGCCGCGCGCTCGCTGTTCGAGAGGGTTGCAGATTGGCGGCGGCGTCACGGGTATCCCTTCGAGTTCACGAGCGAAGCCAGTCTCAATCTGGCCGATGATGATGATCTGTTGGCGCGGATGAGTCGCGCGGGATTCTTCGCCATCTTCGTGGGCATCGAATCGCCCGACAACGAGACGCTCCTGAGCACGCGCAAGATGCAGAACGCGCAGCGGGACATCGCCGCCAGTGTGCGCAAGATCCAGCGAGCGGGAATCTTCGTGAACGCGGGCTTCATCGTGGGCTTCGATGGAGAGAGCGCCTCGGTGGCCCAGGCGATGATCGACTGCATCGAGGAAGCGGCCATCCCGGTCTGCATGGTGGGACTGCTCTACGCGCTGCCCAACACGCAGCTCGCGCGCAGGCTGTGCGCGGAGGGCCGCCTGCACGCGACCTTCGATCGCCCGGCTTCGGACAGCGACACCGATCAGTGCACCTCGGGACTCAACTACGTGACGCTCAGGCCACGCGCAGAGATCCTGCGTGACTACCGCGAGATCCTTCGCGCGATCTACGGGCCGGGGGCCTTCTTCGGCCGCGCGCGGCGCATGGCGCGGGATCTCGGGCGGGCCCGCCCGGGTCTGCGAGGTTCCTGGCGCTCACGCCTGCGGGACCTGCGATCGTTTGCGCGGATCACCCGGCAGCTCGGTCTGCGGGATCGCGAGAGCCGCGCCCCCTATTGGCGCGCGCTGGCCGATTGCCTCTGGCACAATCCGCGCGCGATCCGGACCGTGGTCTCGCTGGCGGCCCTCTACCTGCATGTGCGGCCCTTCGCCCAGTACCTGGCCGAGCGGCTCGCGGGCCAGATCGAGGCGTTGGCCGGCAGTGCGTCTCCACAGCACGCAGCCGAGCCGGTCGCGGTGCTGTGTGGAGCCCCGGCTTCACCCGCGAGCGCGGATGCGGGGCATGCGGCCGCCGGGGCACAGTCGCGCGCTGGAGCGGGGCA
>WJJG01000010.1 GCA_014729815.1 Candidatus Eiseniibacteriota bacterium | reverse complement strand
TGCGTGACGAGGCATGCGACCTCCAGCACACGGTCTTCGTTCTCGAGCCCGGTGGTTTCCACATCGATGACGGCGAAGCGCGTCTCGTCCAGACCGGGATCGGCCGGCCGGGACGCAAAGAGGTCGCCGGTGGCGAACTGCGCGCACATGAGGACGCCTTCCCTTCTAGCTGGTGAGGCTCACACCCGGAGGAGCACTCGCACGGCGGATCGGCTGAAGGGAGCCTAGCCGAGGGCGGGGGTGATCACAAGCCCGGGAGGACGCCGCCGGCATCTCGATCGGCCTAGATGCTTGGCCGCACAGCGGTTCAGCCCGCGGCGCGAACGGACTTCATCGGCGTGAGCCGGGCGTTTATTCTCAGATACGGGAGGGATGTCGATTGTCTACGTTTTGTCGATGCAGATCTCACGGGAGCCGCTCCGACCGGCACGCCAACGATTCGCGGAGGAGAGCAATGACCGCCGAGGTCGCAGGTGACAAGCACAGTCACCGGGGCCGAGGTCCGCTTCGGCGGAGCGCTCCGGCTTTTCTGTCTGTGGCGCTCTCCCTGGCCGGCGTCACGCCGGCGAGCTCCGAAGCCATCCGGCTGGAAGCCGAAGATCACGTCGCGTTCGATGACCAGGGCTCGCCGGTCTTCGGCATCGTCGAGGACGGCCACGCCTCGGGCGGCGCGGCGGTGGAAGGCATGCGCATCGGCGCCTGGATCGAGATCGAGCTCAGCCTGCCGGAAGACGTCTGTTTCCGAGATTCCCTGCGCAGCGCCGGCGATCATATGCTGGTCCGCACCTATGACGTGACCTTCACCCCGGCCGGCGCCGGCGAGCCGATCGTTGCGGAGCGGATCGTCACCCCGCCCGGCTCGGGAGCGGGGTGAACCTGCGTCTACGACTGGTCTCAGTCGACGGAAACGATCTGCCTCGACGCCGGGGACTATATCGTGAGGATCACCTACATCTCCGACCGCGGTCCCCACCGGCTCGACTGCCTGGATGTCGGTCTCCTGCCGACGCCGGTAAGCGAACCGAGCTGGGGCAGGATCAAATCGCTCTACGGCCGGCCCCGGTGAAGCCCAGCGCGCGAACGCCGGCCTACTGCACCTCCTCCGCCATCCGCTGCAGCAGATCCTCCAGCTTCCGCTGCGCTTCGCCGTACGCCTCCCAGTCGCCCGCCCGCAGCGCATCCTGCCCCTCGCGGAAGATGCGCCAGGACTCGGCGGCCGTATCCTCCAGGACCGGCGGGACCCCGGGCTCCCGCGGCTCGGCCGGGGGCCGCTCCGCGGGCGCCTCTTCACCCAGGAAGGCGTTCTCCAGCGCGTCCATCAGCGTCGGCGCCATGCTGATGCGGTTGCCCGAAGCGATGATGACGCGCTTCAGCTCGGGCAGCTCGCCTTTCTCGGCCTGGATGTAGAGCGGCTCGACGTAGAGGAGCGATTTCTCGATGGGGATCACCAGCAGGTTGCCGCGCAACACGCGCGATCCACGCTGGCTCCAGAGCGTCAGCAGCTCGGAGATGTCGGGATCCTGATCGATGCGCGCCTCGATCTGGCGCGGCCCGTAGATCAGCTTCTGCTTCGGAAAGAGGAAGACCATCTGCTCGCCGTAATGCGGCGCATCGCAGCGCGCCGCCAGCCAGGCGATCATGTTGTCCTTATTGTTGGGGGAGAAGGGCATCATGATGATCATCTCCACCTGATCGCTCTCCGGCAGGCGCATGATCACGTAATAGGGCTGTACGAGCACTTCATTGCCGGCCTGGGTCTCGCGCGGGATCTCCCACAGATCCTCGCGATTGTAGAAGACCTGCGGGTCGGTCATGTGATAGGTGGCGAAAACGCGCGCCTGCACGCTGAACAGATCCTCGGGATAGCGCACGTGGCGGCGCAGCCCCTCCGGCATCTCCGCGGCGGGCCGGTAGAGGTCGGGGAAGATACTCTGATAGGTGCGGATCAGCGGATCCTCGTCGTCGAAGACGTAGAAGGTCGTGCGGCCGGTGTAGGCGTCGACGACGACCTTGACCGCGTTGCGGATGTAGTTGAGGCGCGCCCGGTACGGCTCCGAGTACGGGAAGCGGCTGCTGATGGTGTAGGCGTCTTGAATCCAGACCAGTCGCCCCTCGTGAATCACGATGTACGGATCGGCGTCGTAGATCAGATAGGGCGCCAGCTTGGGGATCCGTTCCTGCAGCCGGCGGTAGAGCAGGATGCGGCTCTCCTCCTGAAAGTAACCGGTCAGCAGGATCTTGGACGATTTCAGATGCCAGGCGAGGAGCAGGCGCGCGGCGAGGTCGCCGATGGGGACTCCGGCGTCGGCGCCGTAGGTCGTGAACTTGTTCGTGTCGCCCACCGGATAGTCGAACTCCTCCGTGGTGGTCCGCACCAAGCTGTAGGCCGAGGTCAGCTCGCCGAAGTAGATCGCCGGCTGGGTGATGTCGAGCCCGCCCTCGGAGCGGGGCGGGATGTCGCGAATCAGGAAGTCGGGCAGCCCTTCGGGCGTGACCCGGTTGACCGGGCTCAAGCACAGGCCGTAGCCGTGGGTGTACTTGAGGTGCAGGTTGACCCAGGTGCGGGCCCTCTGGGGAATCTGGTCGTAGGCCAGCTCGCGCGGTGAGAGCATGACCTGCCGGTATTCGCCGTCGATGTGATAGCGATCCACGTCGACGTCGTGAAAGGAGTAATAGGGCCGGATCTCCTGCAGCTGGCGGTAGGTGGAGCGCAACGGCCGCCAATCCCATAGACGCACGTTGTTCACCGTGGCCGGGTTCTCTTCGAGATCGCTCCAGCTGAGCTGCTCCTCCACGGGGAAGGGGCGCGGATCGATGCGGTCGAGATCGTAGGCCTGCCGCGTGTAGCGAATCGTCTTTTCGATATACGGCAGCTCCTTCTGCAGCTCGTTGGGCTCGACGCTGAACTTCTGCACCAGCGCGGGAAAGACCACCGTGCCCACGAAGGCCGCCGCCAGGAAGACGACGACGCCGGCGGCGAGATAACGCGTGTTGCGCCGCCAGGCCGAGAATCCGAGAACGACGGCCACGCCCAGGGCGACGATGATCAAGATGTGGTACGCGGGCAGCTGGGCGTGGAGGTCGGTGTACGAGGCGCCGTAGGTGGCACCGCGCGGCGAGTAGAGCAGCGTGAAACGGGAGAGCCAGTACTTCCAGGCGTAGAGAACCGCGATCAGAAGCCCCAGGCACGCCAGGTGGACCCGGGGCGCCGCGGCCAGCCGCCGTCCCACGAGGAGGCCGCCCAGCAGGAAGTAGGCGGCGGCCGTCCCGATCAGC
>WJJG01000108.1 GCA_014729815.1 Candidatus Eiseniibacteriota bacterium | reverse complement strand
CGACTGGGCGGGCCGCGAAGAGGTGCGCGACGGCATCCGCCACGTGCTCAATCCCGCCACCCCGGCGGAGGGCACCCGCGAGATCGAGCTGCGCGAGCTTTGGACCCTCGGGGATCCCGAGGACGAGGAGGCCGAGCTGTTCGGCGTCGTGGCCACGATCTTCGAGGACGACGCGGACAACCTCTACCTGCTCGACTCGCAGCTGAGCGAGGTGCGGGTCTACGATTCGCAAGGCCAGCCGCTGCGCTCGATGGGGCGCCTCGGCGAAGGGCCGGGGGAGTTCCAGAACGCGGGAGACGCCTGCCGTCTTCCGGACGGGCGCGTGGTCGTGGCCCAGACCTTTCCCGGCAAGCTGATCTACTTCAATGCCGACGGCACTCCGGCCGGGGAGGCCACGCTGCAGCTCAATGAGACCGCCCCCACCCAGTCGTTCAACGTGCTCACCGAGGTGCGCTCGGTCGGCGAGCGCCTGGCGGTGACCTGCATCGGACAGCAGTTCGGCGAAGCCGGGCTGACACAGGAGTACATTCTGGGCGTCTGCGATCCGAGTGGCATGCTCGCCTCGCGCGTCTTCACGCACGCGATGCAGATCGACATCAGCCAGGGCTATCCGTTCCACGAAGCCGAGACGTCCCGGGTGACGCGACGCTGGGGCGTGCGTTCGGATGGGACGTTTTACACCCCGATCGAATACCATGGCTACCAGATCCATGTCTTCGATGCGAATGGGAATCCGCAGATGGTGATCGAGCGCGAGTTCGACTCGGTTCCGCGCACGCCCGAGGAGCGCCAGCGCGTCGAGGACATGTTCGCCGGCTTCGCGCGGCAGATGCCCAATGCCCAGGTCCATGTCGAGTCGGTGCATGCCGACATCGAATCGATCATCCCCCGTAACGATGGCTCGATCTGGGTCTTGACCAGCGCCGGGCGCTGGCGCGCATCCGAAGGCGTCCTGGGCGTCTACGATGTCTTCGATGCCGGGGGACGCTTCGTCGAACAGGTCTCGCTCCGCGGTCCCGGAGACCCCGAGGAGGACAACATCGTGGTGCTGCGCGACCGGGTGGTCGTGGTCGGCAACTTCATGGGCTCGGTCTCCTCGGCCATGGGCGCGGGAGCCGAAGACGAGGAGGACGAGGCCTTCGAGGAGCAGGGCGTGACGATCACCTGTCTCGAGATGTAGCCTGGCGCGGAACCCGTGACAGATCTCGCCGTAGTGAACGCTGAAGCGATCGCGCGTCGTGCCGGCGGTCCGTGCCGCACCGGTCGGCCGCCGCGCTGAACGGCGGCGTGCTGCACGCCGTCTGCTAGGGAGTGGGAGGGCTGGCTGGATGCGATTTCGAGAACCGGTACGTCATCGTTCGGCGGGTGCGCGGCGCGTCCCCGCCCCCCTTGGCTGGGCGGCCCTGCTGCTGCTGGCCGCCACGCTCGGCCTGGGGCTGATGCCCGGATGTGCCGGAGAGGAGGGCGATGCGGCCGGTGCGGACTCCGGCGCCACGGCTGCCGGAGGGGAGGCCGCCGAGGATTCGAGCGCGGCGCCGCCGAAGAAGCCGATCAAGGTCAATGTCTCCGCGGTCCGGCGCGGTGAGCTGATCCATGCCGTGCTGGCCGAGGGCATGCTGCGCGCGCGCAAGGAGACCGAGATCAAGTGCGAGCTGAGCGGGACCCTCGATCGTCTCCTCGTCGATGATGGCGACCACGTCCCGGCCGGAGAGCTGATCGCCGTGCTCGATCAGCGGGAGTACCGCGCAGCTCTCGAGGAGGCACGTGCCCGGCACCTGACCGCCCTCTCGGAGCTGGCCGTCAACCTGGAGCTCGATCTCGCCGGGGAGACCGATCAGAAGGCGTTGGCTGCCTATCGTCGCCAGCTCGAGCGGCTGCGCGCCGACCTGGATGCTGGACGGATCACCTCCGAGGAGTTCCGCCGCCGCGGCCTCGATCTGGAACTCGAGGCGCTGCAGCAAGGTGCCTTCCGGCGTGACATCCTCGAAGCCCGCACCGGCTTCGCCGATGCCAAGGCGGCCGAGGAGCGCGCGTTGCTCAACCTCGAGCGCACCGAGATCCGCGCGCCATTCGACGGCACGATCGCCGATCTGGTCACCGCCGCCGGAGAGCGCGTCGTGGCCGGGCAGGTCCTCTGCCGTCTGGTCAACACGCGCGACCTGGAAGCCGAGGTGCACGTGCTCGAGTCCGATCTCGGCACGTTGGACGTCGGTTACCCGGCGCTGCTGACGATCCCCGCGGTCGAGCAGACCCTTCCGGTGCGCGTCAGCGTGGTGCACCCGCGCATCGATACCGAGAGCCGTACCTGCAAGGTGCTCTTCCGCTTCGAGAACGATTCGCCGCGCATCCGCCCCGGCATGTTCGTGCGCGCCGAGATCGCCACCGAGATTCTCCCCGACAAGCTCCTGGTGCCCAAGGAAGCCGTGCTCGAGCGGGACAAGCGTCCGCTGGTCTTCAAGGTCGGCGGCGAGCTGGCCCGTTGGGTCTACGTGCAGACCGGAGACCGCAACGATCTCTACGTCGAGATCACCGGCGTCGCGCCGGGGGCTACGCTCGAAGCTGGCGACCAGGTGGTCGTTTCCGATCACCTCACCCTGGCCCACGAGGCGCTGATCGATGTGCGCCAGACGGTGACTCCCGAGGATGTCTGGCGCGAGACGTTTCCCGACGCCGCGTCCGGATCCGGGGAGTAGGACGAGATGATCCGCGCCGCCGTCCGCCGTCCCGTCGCGACGGCCATGGTGTTCCTGGGGCTGGTACTGATCGGCGCCGTCTCGCTCGGTCGCATTCCGGTCGACCTGCTGCCGGAGATCAACTACCCGCGACTGACGGCCGTGACCCAGTACGCCGACATCCAGGCCGAGGATGTCGAGCGCCTGGTTACCGTGCCGCTCGAAGCGGCGGTCACCTCGCTGCCCAGCGTGCGCCGCGTCGAATCGCGCTCGCGCGAAGGCCTCTCGGTGATCACCATCGAGTACGAGTGGGGCACCGACATGGACTTCGCCGGACTGCACCTGCGGGAAGCCCTCGATCGGGTGGCCTTCCGCACCGATTTCCCGGAGCAGGCCGAGCGTCCGCTGATCCTGCGCTGGGATCCGACCTCGCGGCCGATCAGCATCCTCGTGCTGCGCGGGGACAAGCCGCTGCGCGAGATCACCGAATTCGCCACCGAGGTCGCCAAACCGGCCCTCGAGCAGATCCAGGGGCTCTCTCAGGCCGAGGTCGTCGGGGGCTTGGATCGCGAGATCCGCATCGAGCCCGATCCGGAGAAGATGCGCATCTACAACCTGACGATCAGCGACATCGTCACCGCCCTGCAAGCCTCCAACGTCTCGTTCCCCGGGGGGCAGGTGCGTTCGGGGCCGCTGCATCTCTCGCTGCGTATCATCGGGGAGTTCGAGGACCTCGCCCAGATCGCCGAGACGGCCATCGAGCGCCCCGGCGGGCGCGCGCTGCGCATCGGGGAGGTGGCCGAGGTCATCGACGGCGTGCAGGAGCCGGAGGGCGCCACGATCCTCGAGGGGCAGGACGTCGTCTCCTTCCTGCTCTACAAGGAGATCGGCGCCAACACGATCGATGTGTCGGACGAGATCGCTACCGTCCTCGCGCTGCTCGAGAAGCAGTATCCGGACTTCGATTACCGCTTCATCTACCGGGACGCCGAGTTCATCCGCGCCAGCTTCACCGGGCTGCTGCAGAGCCTGCTCTTCGGCGCCTTTCTGGCCTTCTTCATCCTCTTCCTCTTCCTGCGCGACTGGCGCAGCCCGATCGTGATCGGCATCTCGATTCCGGTCTCGATCATGGTGACTTTCGCCTTCCTCTACCTGGCGAACGTGAAGATGAACCTCATGTCGCTCGGCGGGCTGTCGCTGGCCGCCGGCATGCTCGTCGACAACGCCATCGTAGTGCTCGAGAATATCACGCGCCACATTCAGGAGAGCGCCGGACAGCGCGCCCACCGAGTGGCGCCCCCCGCCGGGTCCGCGGCGATTGCCATGGGGGCCCGCGGGCATGCCGTGCGGGGCGCCGGGGAGGTGGGGGGCGCGGTCTCCGCCGCAACCCTGACCACCGTCGCCGTCTTCTTCCCCGTGGTCTACGTACCCGGCGTGGCCGGCGAGTTCTTCCGCGATCAGGCGCTGACCGTCACCTTCTCGCTGCTCGTCTCGGTGGCCGCCGCGCTGCTGCTGCAGCCAACGCTGGCGGCACGCCTGCTCACCGTCAAGGTGCTCGAGCCGCGGGGACCGTTCCGCCTCTTCGCCCGCGCTCTCTCGGCGGTCTACCGCGTCTACCATGGCGCGCTCGAGCATGCCCTCGATCACAAGACGGTGTGGGTCATCGGCCTCCTGATTCTGTTGGGCGGCTCGGCGCTCGTCGCCTGGGAGCTGCCGCGCAGCTTCCTGCCCGCGCGTAGCACCGGCGATCTCTCGCTGGACATCGAGCTGCCGGCGGGCACGCCGCTGGAGGAGACCAAGGCGACCTGTGTGCGCATCGCCGAGCGGCTGGAGGGTCTCGACCCGGTCCAGACCGTCTTCCTCGAGGTCGGCACCACCGAGCGCACGCTGGCGGCGGTCAAGGAGTACACCGCGCCGCACACTGCCGAGATCCGCGTCATCCTGCACCCCGAGCATGCCGGGCAGCGAGAGGTCGAGGCGCTCAAGGATCGGATGACGTCGTACCTGGAACGCTTCCCCTCCGTGCTGCACGCATTTCGTGACGAGGGGATCGGACTGCGCGAGATCATCGGCAGCAGCGGTGCGCCCTTCTCGCTCGGGATTCTGGCTGAAGAGGCGGAGACGGCCGTCGCGGCTGCGGCGGAGGTGCGCGCGGCGATCTCCGATGTGGAGGGCCTCGTGGATCTCGAGGTGGACCGGGTGTTGGGCACACCCAATCTGGTCCTGCGCATCGATCGCGAGGAGGCGATCCGCAGCGGACTGGATCCGGAGTTCCTGGCGCGTGAGCTGCGCAACCGGATCCAGGGCGTGGCGGCGACGACCTTCAACGAGGCCGAGCAGCGCGTCGACATCGCCGTGCGCTTCCCCGACGCCGAGCGCAAGGACCTCGAGGGCATCCTGGGCACGCCGGTCGAGGTGGGGCCCGGTCGCCTGGTGCGCCTGGGTCGTTTCGTGACCCTGACCGAGGAGACGCCCGTGCGCGAGTTGGTCCGCCGCGACCAGCGGCGGCTGGTGACGATCACCGGGGATGTGCGCGGCCGCCGCGCCGACCACGTGCGGCGGGACGCCCTGCGCATCGCCCGCGGGCTCGACCTGCCCCCCGATGTGCGCTTCCTCGAAGGCGGCGAGCAGGAGGAAGTGCGCGCGAGCTTCCGCGAGCTGGGCTTCGCCCTGCTGCTGGCGATCCTGATCGTCTACATGATCCTGGCCGGGATGTTCGAGTCGTTCGTCGATCCGCTGCTGATCGCCAGCGTACTGCCGATGGGTGTCGCCGGAGCGGCGCTGACGCTGGGGATCTTCGGGCAGTCGGTCAACATCCTCTCGATGATCGGCCTGGTGGCCCTGATCGGCATCAGCGTCAACGATGCGATCGTCAAGATCCACACGATTCGACGTCTGCGCACGGACGAGGGGTACGAGCTGCGCGCGGCGGTGCTCGAGGGCTCGCGCCTGCGCTTTCGGCCGATCCTGATGACTTCGGTGACCACGGTGGTCGGCATGGTGCCGATGGCCATCGGGCTGGGCTCGGGGGAGCAGCTGCAGCGCCCGCTGGCCCTGACGATCATCGGTGGCCTGGCGCTGGCCACGGTGCTGACACTGATCTTCACGCCGGTGCTCTACGAATGGATCCACGGTCGCCGCGAGCCGCGAGTTTGAAATGACGCGCCTGCTGCTCAGACGCCCCGTGATGACCTGGGTGCTCTTCGCGGCCCTGGTCGTGTTGGGCTTCTACTCCCTGCCCAAGCTGCGCGTCGAGTCGATGCCCGAGGTCGAGCTGCCCTCACTGACGATCACCACCGCCTGGACCGGTGCGTCCCCCTCGGCCGTGCAGCGCTCGATCACCGTGCCGATCGAGGAAGCCGTGCGTCACGTGCATGGCATCGAGAAGGTCATCGCGCGCTCCTACCCGGCCTTTTCCTATGTGGAGGTCTCCTTCCGTCGCGACATCGACGTCGAATTCGCGCGCCTCGAGCTCTCCGAGCAGGTGGGCGGCGTGCGCCCGCAACTCCCCCTGAACGCCTCGTCGCCGCAGATCCGCGGTGATGCGCCGGAGGAGTTCAGCCAGCGCGAGTTCTTCACGGTCTCGCTGATCTCACCGCTCGATCCGAACGAGGTGCGCGACCTGGCCGAGAAGTGGGTCGTGCCACAGGTGCTCAGCATCGAGGGCGTGGCCAGCGCGGAGGTGCGCGGTGGGGCGGATCGGATCCTGCGCGTGATTCTCGATCGCGAGAAGCTGCGCATGCAGGCTCTGACGCCGGATGGCGTGATGCGCGCGATCCGCACGCTCGATGATGTGACCGCCGGCGGCGTGGTGCGCCGCGGTCCGTTGGAGCTGCTCGTCAGCATCCGGGACGAGTCGACGCTCGAGCGACTCGCGGCCACGGTGGTGGCCCGGCGCGGAGAACGGCTGCTGCGCCTCGAGGAGCTGGCCGAGATCGAGTGGGACTATGAGGACCCCAGCTATCTGATCCGCATCAACGGCGAGAACATGGTGCAGCTCAACGTCGAGAAGCGCCGCGGAAGCAACGCCGTCACGGTCAGCCGCGCGCTGCGCGATCGGCTGCCGCAGATCGAGGCCGGTCTGCGCTTCCCGATCAGCTTCGAGGTCGACGAGGACGAGGGCGGAGAGCTCGAGAAGAAGCTGATCGAGCTGATCTGGCGCTCGCTGATCATCCTCGGAGTGCTCTTCCTCCTGCTCCTGATCTCGATGCGCGATCTGCAGCTCGCCGGGACGGTGGTGGCCTCGATCCTCTTCGCGGTCGTGATCTCGCTGAGCCTCTTCTACTTCCTGGGCATCTCGGTCAACTTCATCACGATCAGCGGGCTGACGGTTTGCTTCGGGCTAATCCTCGACAACAGCATCCTCGTGCTCGATAGCGTGCATCGACGCATCGGGCTGGTCGTCGGCGGCTTCCGCCGCGGATGGCGCCGCAAGCTGAGCGTACGCGAGGCCCTGCGCGAGCTGGCCGACGGCACCGGGGAGGTCGGCTTCCCGATTCTGGCGACCACCTTGACGACGATCGTCGCCTTTCTCTCCTTCGTCTTTCTCTCCGGTCGGCTCTCGCTCTACTACGCGCCGTTGGCCGTGGCGGTGGTGACCGCCCTGGCCGCTTCGATCTTCGTCGCCCTCGGGTGGATGCCGGTGGCCCTGCGCACGCTCTGGCTGCGGCGCATCGTACCGCACGCGACGCATGTGTCCGCCGCGCCCGGGGGTGCAGCGCAGGGGGAGGCCAGCGACGCCGGGCCCACGCCGGAGTACGAGGGGACGGGCGCGCAGCGGATGCCGGAGGCCGCGGAAGCCCAACGTGGGGGGATCCCGGGAGACGCGGGAGCGCGGGCGCGAGCCGCCTGGCGGCCGAATCGCTTCGAGCGCGTCGTGCGCCTCACGCTGCGCGGCTGGTGGGGGGTACTGCTTCTCGCGGCGGCCATCCTGGTCGCCGGCGGCTACATCTACCAGGAGGAGGTCAACAAGGGCGGCTTTTTCCGCATGCCGGAGCGCGAGATTCTCTACCTGGGGATCCGGCTGCCCCAGGGCACCGACGTGCTGATGACCTACGAGACCCTCCTGCGTTTCGAGCGCGAGGTCCTGCCGGCGCCCGATGGGGTGCGCGTACGCGCCTCGGTCTACCGCAACCAGGGCAGTCTGCAGATCAGCTTCGAGACCGACGAGACGCTCTACTCGGAGTTGCCGCTGCTCTACCGTTCGCGGCTGATCGATCTGGCCGAGAAGATGGCGGGCATGGGGATCTACGTCGCCGGCTTCGCCGATCAGAGCTACGTGAAGGGCTTCTTCGGCGGGATCAACTTCAACTCGACGATCAAGTTCACCGGCTACAACTCGAAGGTCCTCGATCGGATCGCCCAGCAGGCCCAACGCCGCATCGAGCGCAATCGGCGCGTCCGCCAGGCGCGCGTGCTCAATGACCTCGGACGGGTCTACTCGGCGCAGGACGAGTCGATCATCCTGATCGAGCGCGACCGGCTACGCGACTACGATCTGACCGTGGCCGAGGTGGTCGCCTTCCTGCGGCGACTGATCGGACTGGACTACCCGACCAACATGGTGATCGATGGTGAGACCGAGCAAGTGCAGCTCAGCTACGACGACTCCGAAGACATCGAATTCGACCAGGTCGCCGATCAGATCATCTTCACCTCCAGCGGCAAGCGCGTGCGGCTGGGAGACATCCTCACGCTGCAGACGATTCCCCTGGCGGGGCCGATCGTGCGCGAGGACCAGCGCTACGCGAAATACCTGACCTGGGAGTACATCGGCACCGAATCGATGCGCTCGCGCTACCTCAAGGGCGTTCTCGATCGGATCACCCTGCCGTACGGCTACACGGCCGAAGAGTCAGAGCGCGAGTTCCTCAGCAAGGAAGAGGAAGAGGAACTGACGCTGATGCTGCTGCTGGCGGTGGCCTTCATCTTCATGATCCTGGCGGCGCTCTTCGAGAGCTTCTCCTTGCCGGTTCTGGTGCTGCTTTCGGTGCCGATGTCGCTGGTGGGCGTCTTCACGATCTTCTGGTTGACCGATTCGACCTTCGACTCCTCGGCGCGCATCGGGCTGGTCCTGCTCTTCGGCATCGTGGTCAACAACGCGATCCTGCTCGTGGCCCGCTTCCGGCACGAGGCGCGCGATATCCTGCGGACCGATCTGGGGACGCGGTTCGGGGATGGGCTGGCCACGCGTCCGCGATCGGTGCGCGGCGCGTTCGAGCTGCATCGTCTCGCGCGCGACCAGCGCGTGCACCGCCTGCACGAGGCGATCTGCCGGGGCACGCGCGTGCGCCTGCGCTCGATCCTGCTGACCAGTGGCACGACGATCGTGGGCCTGGCGCCGCTGCTGATCCGCTTCGAGGAGCTCGAAGGCAAGGACATCTGGGAGAACCTGGCGCTCTCCTCGATCGGCGGGCTCTCGGCCAGTGTGATCCTGATCCTGCTGGCGCTGCCGGCGACCTACTACGTCGCCGTGCGCGTCGGATGGTTCGTACGCGAGCGGATCTTCCGGCGGCCGGGGTAGGGCTCCTGCGCGGCCTCGGTCCCCGGCCAGCGCGGCGGCTCGCCGCGCGCGCTCTTCGAGGGTGCGCCGGACTACGCGGCGGTCTTCTGCCGATCCTGGATGCCCTTGTAGATCAGATAGACGCCCACCGCAATCGGAGCGATCGGCCACCAGTCCTGCAACCAGGCCATCGATACGCCCAGGACCGTGTTGAGCAGGACCAGGATGCCGAAGACCACCAATACGATGCCGCCGAAGATCGATCCGCCCTGGCGAGCGCGCGCCAACTCGGCGCGTTCCTCGGGGGTCGCTCCGGCGGCGATGTCGTTGTAGGCGTTTGCCAGACGCACGGCGTCGACGATGTTGTAGAGCCAGTAGAAGGAGAGGAAGAAACCGAAGAGCGGACCGATCGTGTCGCTGTCTCCGGCGCCGGCGCTCAGCAGCGTGATCGTACTGGCGATGATCAGAACGTGCAGGAAGCCGCGCTGGTAGTGCCCCACGTAGACCTGCCCCAGGCCCGGCATCAGCGAGAGGATCCCGGCCAGGACCGCGGACTTGCGGCGCACCTGCGGTGCGGATGCGTACCCGCCCGGTGGCTTGCCGTAGGACGGGGCGCCCCGCGGGGGTGGAGGGGGAGCGGTTTCGGGTCGCGGCGGTGGAGTCGTCGACGCTGTTGCGCCGGCCTCCTCCTGCGCGCCGGTGGGATGCTGCATCTGGCTCTCGTGCGGCTCCATCTCTTCCTCCTATCGGTCGGATTGCATCCGATCTGGGAAACCCGTCCGCGGCGCTGCCCGCCGCCGGCTCTCTGTCTGCTCTGGCGCAAGACGCATCGCGGGCGTCTCGGGTTCGGTCGGATCTGTCGTCTCGTCCGTCGCGGTCTGCTGCCAGGCGCGGGGAAGGGCCGCGCGCAACTCGTGCCACACCACCCATGCCGTGGCCCATTCGCCCTTGCTGGCAGCCGTCTCGGCGCGTTGCGCATGGGTGTGCAGCGTCCGCAGCACGTTCCCTGCACGCCGTGTCGCATCGGCAGCCCATCCGCGGACTCCGCGTGCATGCTCGGCCACAGGCTCGAAGACATCGCGGCGGGCGGCGTCGCCCAGCGCGCCGGCGCGCTCGGCGACGGATGCGCCCTGGCGCCAGATCCGGTGCGCGTCCTCGATCGGGCTGGACCAACGCGCCGCGATGCGCCCGGGCGACGGGTCGCCGACCAGCGGTCCCGCGCCGCCGGTGACCAGCGTGAGTAGCAGCGCGCCGCAGAAGGCGACTTCCAGCGCGAAGCGCGGCCGATACAGGAGGCGCTGCCACCAGCTGCCGCGCGCCACACCGGCCGCGGGTGCCGTGCGGTGACTGGTGCGCGCCAGAACCTCGGCGGCGAAGGCCCGATCGGGCTCGATCTCGGCGAGCTGCGGCAGAATCTCGCCCAGGCGCGCGAGCAAGAGGGCGCGTGCTCGGCAGGATCGACATGTGGACAGGTGCGCGGCCAGCAGCTCCCGATCCAGCGCTCCCAGCGCCCCATCGGCGTGATCGGGCAGCAGCTCGGCGGCGCGCTGGCAGGCAGTTCCGCTGGTGCGAGCGAGAATCTCGCGCGTCAGCGCCTCGCGCGTGCCGTGGGGGAGCGCCGCGGACGGGGGGGACATCGGCGGAGGGCACGTGTCCGCGGCCGGCTCGAAGAGGGCCAGAAGCCGCTCGCAACGCGGACAGCCCGCGGCGTGTTCGCGCAGCCGGCGCGCCTCGTCTGCGGTCACCGCATCGCCTAGGAGGCGATCGAGACGATCTGCGAACTCCCGGCAGTTCATCTCGCTTCTCGGCCCCTTCTGCCTGTCTGCCCCTCGGCTCCGCGCCCGCGTTCGGCGCGCGGGAGGCGCTAGCGGCTGCCCAGCTCCTACGCGCTGCCACCGAGCAGCAGGCGCACCTCGTCGGCCAGGGCGATCCGCGCGCGGTTCGAGCGCGACTTGACCGTTCCGATCGGGACGCCGAGCATCTCGGCGATCTCCTGCAGCGTGAGCCCTTCGATCTCCTTGAGCAGGATGACTTCGCGATTGACGTCACTGAGCCGCGCGATCGCGCGCTGCACCAGATCGCGGCGCGCACCCCGCTCGAGGTCGGTGGCGGGGCCGGGCGCATCGGCGGCCAGATCGACCATCTCCTCGACCGGCGTGGTGACGGCCTGAGGTCGCGCGCGCCTGCGGCGCAGCCGATCGATGCAGAGATTGCGTCCGATGCGGATCATCCAGGGCACGAATGTCTCGGCGCTCGTGCAGCTCGCCAGCCGCTCGTAGATGCGCACGAAGATCTCCTGGGCCAGATCGCGCGCCTCCTCGGCATTGCCCAGATAGTGATAGGCGAGGCCGAAGGCGCGGCCCTGGTAGCGGCGCACGAGCATCTCCCAGGCGAGCGGATCGCCGGTGCGGCAGCGCTCGATGAGCGTCTCGAGATCCATGCGGCTTCCGTTGCGTCCCCCGGCCCAGCGCCTCTCACATCCACCCCGCTAGACGGATGCGGGGCGCCGAGGGTTCCCCTTGCGATCTCCTCACTGTCCAACCGTTTGTGGCGCAGTAGGTTGCCGGATCAAAGCCGGCGCACTAACCTCCCGTCACCCGCCGGAAGCGCCAGCTGCTGATCGCCAGGGTGGCCACGCCGAAGCCGGCCAGGGCGGCGGCCTGCGGCCAGAGCAGATTCGTCCCGGCGCCCTTCATCAGGATCCCGCGCACGACCGTGACGAAGTAGCGCACCGGGTCGAGGAAGGTCAGCAGTTGCATTCCACGGGGCATGTTGGCGATCGGGAAGAGGAAGCCCGACATCAGCAGGAAGAAGACCAGGATGAACCAGGTGCCGAAGAGCGCCTGCTGCTGCGTGCGCGCTACGGTCGAGACCAGGATGCCGCTTCCCAGCATCGTGAGGATAAAGAGCGTCGCGAAGCCGAGCAGCAGCATCAGACTGCCGCGCATCGGGAAGTCGTAGATCAGTTTGGCGGCGAAGAGGGAGGCGAAGAAGATCAGCAGCCCGATCGCCACGAAGGGCAGCGTCTTGCCCAGGATCAGCTCATGCGATCGAAACGGCGTGACCAGGAGCTGCTCGAGCGTGCCCGTCTCGCGCTCTTTGACGATGCTCATCGCGGTCAGCATCATCGTGACCATCATCAGGAGCACCACGGCGATCACCGGCACCATGTAGTTCTTGCTCGCCAGGTCCGGGTTGAAGAGCACGCGCGAGCGGGGCGCGGGCCCGTTCCGCACCGGGGTGGCCCCACCCGGCGCCGTGACACTGCCCGCCGGGTTGCCACGCGCCCATGCACCCGCACCGACCGGGCCCGGCGCGAGCGGCATGCGTTCGCCGATCGTCTCGCGCACCAGATCGGCGAGGACGCCGCGGGCGTGGACCTCCCCGATGCTGGCCACGGTGGGGTCTTCGCCGCTGAGCAGCAGCTGCAGCGTCGGCGCCTCGCCCCGCGCGAGATCCGCGCCGGCCCCCGGGGGGATCACCACGCCCACCCGCACCGTTCCGGCGTCGAGCCGGCGTCGTAGCGCGCGCGGATCATCCGGATATGAGACGATATCGAAAGACGACGCCGCACGCAGCTTCTCGGCGAGCTGCCGGCTGAGCGGGCTGCGATCGTAGTCGACCACCGCCAGCTCGAGGTCGCGCACATCCCGCGAGATCGCCGAGCCCAACACCACCACCATCACGACCGGCATGACGAACGTCATGCGCAGCAGGATCGGATCGCGCCGCAGCTCGAGCAGCGTCTTCCAGGCCAGGATGGTAATGCGCCGCATCGTCCCCCTCCTAGGTCAGGCGCGTCCGAAAGCGCAGCGTGCTCCCGCCGAGGAAGAGCAGGCCCAGCACGAGCAGGTAGAGCATCGAGGTCCAGAGCTCGGGCACGCCGACGCCGCGCAAGATGATGCCGCGAATGATCACCAGGAAGTGCCGCGCCGGGATCAGCCAGCAGACGCCCTGCAGCAGCAGCGGCATGCTGCGAATCGGGAAGACGAAGCCCGAGAGCATCACCGAGGGCATGATCGAGACCATCAGGGCGCCCATCATGGCCGCCTGCTGCGTGCGCACCAGGCTCGAGATGAACACCCCGATGCCCAGGGCCGTGAAGCCGTAGAGCAGCGCCATGAGCCCCAGCAACACCGGCGAGCCGCGCAGCGGCACGCCGAAGACGAGCGTGCCGAAGAGGATTACGATCACCGCCACCAGGAAGGCGACGCCGATGTAGGGCAGGATCTTGCCGAAGATGATCTCGCCGCGCCGCACCGGCGAGACGAAGAGCGCCTCGAACGAGCCGCGCTCCTTCTCGCGGGCGATGGTGATCGAGGTGAGCAGCGCGCAGACCATCATCATCAGGATCGCCACCAGGCCCGGCACGATGAAGTGCGTGCTCTCGAGCTGCGGGTTGTACCAGATGCGGGTGAGCCAGTGGGGGGCGGCCGCAGCGCGCGTAGCGGGAGGTGACGATTCGGCCGGCGCGTCCGTCGACCAGGCGCCGGCGCCTGCCAGGGCGCCGGCTGCGGGGAATGCCCCGGCGACCCCTCCGGTTCGCGGCGGATGCTCCCGCACGATCGCCTCGGCGTAGCTGAGCGCCAACGTGCCGCTGTTCGGCTCGCTGCCATCGACCAGTAGCTGCAATGGCTCGCCGCCGCGCGCGTAGCCACGCGGGATCGTCACGCCCAGGATCGCGCGCCCGCTGACCAGATCGCGCTGGAGGCGCTGCGCCGAATCGTGGAAGCCACGGAAGGCGAACGCCGGGTTGGCGGCCAGGGCCTGGGTGAGCGCTCGGCTGGCCGGCGAGCGGTCGCAGTCGCGCACGACCAGCGGGGAATGCTCCAGATCCAGTCGGATGGCGTATCCGTAGATCAGGAGCATCAGGATCGGCATCAGGAAGGTCAGCGCGAGCGTCTGCGGATCGCGGCGGATGTGCAGCAACTCCTTGCGCGCGATGCCCAGGAAGCGCGCCAGGGAGGCTCGCATCAGTTCTCTTCCTCTGCGGCCAGCTTGACGAAGAGCTGCTCGATCGTCTCGGCGTCATGCTCGGCCTTCAGATCGCTCGGCGATCCGAGGGCCACGATGCGGCCAGCGGTCATGATCGAGAGGCGATGGCAATACTCGGCCTCGTCCATGTAGTGGGTCGTCACGAAGACAGTCGTGCCGCCATCCGCGGCGGCGTAGATCTGGTCCCAGAAGCGACGTCGCGAGATCGGATCGACCCCCGCGGTCGGCTCGTCGAGGAAGAGGATCGGAGGCTCGTGCAACATCGCGCAGCCCAGCGCCAGGCGCTGCTTCCAGCCCAGAGGCAGATCCGCGGCGCGCCGGTGGCGCAGTGCCTCCAGATCGAGCCGCGCAAGGATCCGGGCTGCGGCCTCCTGCAGCGGGCGTCCGTGCAAGTCGTAGGCGCCGCCGAAGAAGCGCAGATTCTCGGTCACGGTCAGGTCGGGATAGAGCGAGAAGAGTTGGGACATGTAGCCGATGCGTTGCCGCACCGCATCGCTCTGGGTGGCGACGTCGAAGCCGGCGACTTGCGCCCGGCCGCTCGTCGGCGTCAGGAGTCCGCAGAGCATGCGGATGGTCGTTGTCTTGCCGGCGCCGTTCGATCCCAGGAAGCCGAAGATCTCCCCGGTGGCCACGCGGAAGGAGACCCGATCGACCGCCGTGAAGCTTCCGAAGCGGCGCGTCAGCTCGATGGCCTCGACAGCCGTATCCGCTGCGGTTGCCGTGTGACGCCGGTCATCGACCATGGGGCGCTCCCTGCGCCTCCGGAGTGCGATCGCTGTCCTCCGTGCGGCGCGCGGGGAAGAGAGCCACGAAGAGATCGTCGAGCGTCGGTCGGGTGGCGGCGATCCGCTCGACCGGGATCCCCCCGCGCTCCAGCCGCTCGCGCAGGTGGGGCAGCAACGCCGCGGGGTCGGCGGTGGCCACGTGCACGCGATCGCCGAGGGCATGCGCCCCGGCCGCCCCGGGGAGGTCGGCGACCAGGCGACCGGCCTGCAGGGGACGTGAGGTGCGCACGGCGATCAACTGCCAGGGATATTCGGCCAGCAGCGCGTCCGGGCTCCCCTCGGCGAGCAGGCGCCCCTCGGCCATCAGCGCGACGGAATCGCAGCGCGCGGCTTCCTCCATGTAGGGCGTGGCGACCAGGATCGTGGTGCCCTGGGCGACGATCTGCCGCAACATCTCCCAGAGCTCGCGTCGCGCGATCGGGTCGACGCCCGTGGTCGGTTCGTCGAGCAGCAGCAGGCGTGGGCGGTGGATCAGCGCGCTGCACAGCGCCAGCTTCTGGCGCATGCCGCCCGAGAGCTGTCCGGCGCGCCGGCGAACGAACGCGGCCAGACGACTGAAGGCCAGCAGACGTTCGAGACGCTCGGGACGCTCTGTGGCGGAGACCCCAAAAAGGTCGGCGTAGAAGTGAAGGTTCTCCTCCACGCTCAGGTCGGGGTAGAGCGCGAAGCGCTGCGGCATGTAGCCGAGCTGACGGCGCACCCGATCGGTCTGGCGGATCGGGTCGTCGCCGAAGATGCGCAGGCTGCCCGCCTCGGGTAGCAGCAGACCGCAGAGCAGGCGCATCAGCGTGGTCTTCCCGGCGCCGTCGGGGCCGGTGAGACCAAAGATCCGATCGCGGGGGATGCGCAGGTCGATCCCGCGCAGGGCGGGGATCTGGCCGAAGCGGTGATGCACGTCCCGCACTTCCGCGGCCGGGGCGCATGTCGTCTCGTCTGCCATCTCAGTTCCAGGCCACGTCGGCCGGCAGTCCCGGCTTGAGGCGGCCGTCCGGGTTGTCCAGCTCCACCTTCACGGCGAAGACCAGGTCGGCGCGCGCATCGCGCGTCTGTACGTTCTTCGGCGTGAACTCCGCCTCCGATGCAATCCAGGCGATGCGCCCAGTGAGCGGCGCCTCGCCCTGATCGCCGGGATAGACGCGCGCGGTTTCGTCGAGCGCGATCTCGCCCAGCGCCTCGGCGGGGACGTAGACCTTGATCCAGAAGTGCTGTAGGTCGGCCATCTCGAGCACCGCCCGGGCGGCCGTGATCAGCTCGCCTTCGCTGACGAAGGTCGTCAGGATGGTGCCCGCGTGGGGAGCGCGCAGCACGCCATCATCGATCGAGTGCTCGAGCAGCCGCAACGCCGCCTGGGCCTGCGCGATCTGCGCGCGGGCCGCTTCGCGCCCGGCTTCCAGGGCGGTCAGTCGCTGCCGGGCCGCGTGCTCCTGGGTGACCAGATCGTCGAGCTGCTGCTGGGTGGCCGAGCCGCGCTCGGCGAGCTGGCGCACGCGCTCGAGG
>WJJG01000107.1 GCA_014729815.1 Candidatus Eiseniibacteriota bacterium | reverse complement strand
TTCGATCCGGAAGAGGCGACCGAGCGCGGCATCATCGACGGAGCGCTCTTCTGGGAGGAGCTCGAAGCGCGCCTG
Source organism: Candidatus Eiseniibacteriota bacterium (assembly GCA_014729815.1). GTDB lineage: Bacteria > Eisenbacteria > RBG-16-71-46 > CAIMUX01 > WJJG01 > WJJG01. The sequence continues at coordinate 4,541 of WJJG01000107.1, read as the reverse complement.
GCCGGCTCCGACGAGGAACTGGCCGCGGTGCGCGGCCTCGACTACAGCAGCGTGTCGCGCGCGCAGGTCGATCTGAGCGGCCCGCGCGTCGCCGTGGTGCACGGCCAGGGCATGATCACGGCCGGGGAGAGCGGCTGGGCCTCGCCGTTGGGTGTCTCGATGGGGGACGAGACCATGATCGAGGCGCTCGAGCAGGCGCTCGAGGACGAGCGCATCGAGGGGGTCCTGCTCCGGCTCGATACGCCCGGGGGATTGGGCCTGGCCAGCGACCGGATCGGCCGCACCGTCGAGCGGGTGGCCCGCGAGAAGCCGGTGGTCATCTCCTCGGTCGACCTGAATGCCTCGGGGGGGTACATGATCTCCTATCGCTGCAGCACGATCGTGGCCCTGCCCAATTCGGTGGTGGGCAGCATCGGGTCGATCGCCGCCCGGGGTTCGATGGCCGAGCTCAGTGAGAAGCTGGGCGTCAGTTGGGACCGGGTCACGGTGGGCCCGCATGCGACGATCCTCTCCCCGGTGCTGCCGCTGACCGAGAAGGAGTTCGCGCGCTTCGAGGAGGTGCACGAGGAGGACTACCAGGACTGGCTTGCGGGCATCTCCGAGTATCGCGGCATGACCGCCGCGCAGATCGAGGGGCTCGCCGGCGGACGGGTCTTCACGGGACGGCAGGCGCTCGGCAACGGGCTGATCGACGATCTGGGCGGATTCCAGGATGCGCTGGCGATCCTGAAGCAGCAGGTGGGGATCGATCCCGGCGAGGAGGTGACCTACGTGCATCTTCCCAAGCGCAAGACGCTCTGGGAGGAGATCACCTCGGGCGACTGGCCGGCGGTCACCGCGCGCGCGACGCTCGCACTCGGGATGCGCGGCGAGACGCAGCAGAAGCTGCTCGAGTCGATCGCCTTCTGGCAGTCGTGGCTCGAGAGCGGACAGCCGCTGGCGCTCTGCACGTGGAGGTTCTAGCGCGCTCCGCGTGGTTTCGCGGGGGGATGCCTTCTCGGGTGCCGAGCGCGGGGAAGATCGACGGGGACGGCGCGCTCGAAGGCGGTCGCAGGCAGGGGCGGGCCTCGGATGGAACGCGCCGCTGTCTCCGGTGCGGAAATGCAGCGTCCCTTGGGCGCGTTCCAAACGCCCTGTCGGATGTTTCATCCGCTCGGCGCGGCACCGCAGCCGGGAATCGCGCGGAGCGACTCGCAAGTCGCCCAGCGGGTGCCGGGGTCAAGCGGAGCCGAACGCGGCGGCGCGCAGCTCGTCGAAGCGATCCTTGCCGCCGGCGAGGAGCATCGCCAGCGGGGTCCGCGCACGGGCCTGCCGGATCATCTCGATCGCCAGCGCGCGAATGTCCCACTGGGCATGCGTATCCATGCGCAGGCGCGCAAAGTGATAGAGCTCGCGCGCGTTGGCTCGGAAAAGCACGCGGCGGCGATGGGCGTTGGTCAGCGCGTAGGCGCCGGCTTCCGGCGTGCGGGCGGCCTCTGACAGACGCCTGCCGTCCGGTCCGACCGGCGCCCGGGACGTCTGGCCGCCGGCGGCCGCCCCCTGGCGGGCCGCTGCATCTCCCTGCTCGCGGATCTCCTCCCACAGCTTCTCGGAACGAGTGCGCACCTTCTCGAAGCGGTCCAGGAGGTCCAGTTCGGTGAAGACCTCGGGGAGGGTGACGCCAAGCCGCGGATCGTAGGCCTGCGTCATGAGCGTAGCCATGCGATGCCGCTTCAGCTGCGCGAAGCAGGAAGCGCTGACCACCAGCTCGAAGCTGTAGGTCGGCAACTCGAAGGCGCGCAGCGGCAGGTCGTGCATGCTGTGGTGGCGCAGGCTGGTGACGACCAGGTCGCGACGCTGATCCGCATCGAGCCGCGCGACCAGCGCCTCGACCGCTTCCCAGGACAGATCGCTGTGGCTGTGCACCAGCGCCGCCAGCAGCAGCTCCTCGGCCCTGGGCGTGACATGCAGCAGGCGCACGGTCTGGCCCGCACCCGGCCGCCCATCGGGACCTGCGCTGCCGCGCGGCTCCGCGCGCTCGCCCGGGGCCGACCGTGCAGGAGCGGCGGGGCGCGCGGCGCGCACCCAGTCGACGATCTCCCGGGGCGTCTCCTCGCGGCAGGCTGGGGGGTCGGTGAAGAGCAGCAGCGAGGGGGCGATGCCGACCACTGCTTCGTGCAGGCGACGTCCGAGCTCACGGATCTCCGCGAGCGGCGAGGCGCAGAGCCGCCGCACGGTGGCTTCGAGCGCCCGCGCGTTGAGCGTGGCGCCCACCTGACCGGTGGTGGCGAGGCCGAGGAAGTAGCGCGCATCCTCCTTGGCGGCGCCCTCGAGACGCGTGCGTTCGCCGCGCTGCTCCCAGGCCTCGGGATGACGGCGCTGGTAGTGGCCGATGATCGCTTCGTAGGCGTCGCGGTAGCTGCGTTGCTGCAGGGCGAGCAGATCGCGGAAGCGCGCCTCGTGGGGCCCGCCCCGGATCTCGGATGGCACCAGGCAATCCTCGCCGAGCAGGATGTAGCGCTGCGACTTCTCGGTGTAGGAACCCAGTCGGCTGGCCTCGAGCGCCTCGAGGGCCAGGCGGGAGAGGCCGAGAATGTCGAAGTTGAAGATGGCGTGCTCGGCCACGCTGTGATGCCCGAACTCGAAGACGATCCGTCGGTTCGAGCGGCGCGCGCGGGCGACGTGCCGGCAGGCTTCGGCGCGCAGCTCGGGGATCGGCCGCGGGTCGCGGCTGATGCGGGCGTAGGCGGCCGAGAGCGTCTCGGGGGTCACGGCCTCGGGTTCGGGAACGTCGCCGGAGCGGATCCGAGCGAGCAGATCCCCGTCAATATTGTAGCCGGCGAGGATCACCCGCATCGGATCACCTGTCTGGAACGGCATGCAGGCCTAGAGGTAGCGGACTTCGTACTCCCGCTGCTGGATCGTGACCTCCGCCTTCCCCGCGCGGATCTCACCGATCAGGCGCTGGAAGAGGTCATCGTAGTCGCGGATGTCGCCGTCACGACGCACGGCGTTCTCGGGAGGATCCTCGACGTCGACATACTCGGTGATCTGGACTCGGTCCATGCCGGGTGTCTCCAGCTTGCCGTCCCGGTTGCCGTCATAGAGATCCTCGCGTCGGAAGCCGACCCGCCACTGCGTGCGATTGACGTAGGTCATCACGCTGATGTGGGAGTGGTCCGAAGTCACCGAGACGAAGTGATCGTAGTGGAAGGCGTCCACCGGATTGCCGCGCTTGTGCTCGTAACAGCCCCCGAGCAGCCAGGCCGCCCCCAGGGTGACAACCAGCGAAAGAGCCAGCCCGATCGGCAGCCGGCCCCGGGGGCCGCGGCCGCGATGGTGGGAGTGGCCAGTCTGCATCTTGCGGACCTCCTTCTGTCGACGTCAGACAGCCCGAGAGTATCCACGAAGCGGGCAGGTCGATCAAGCCTCGGGGCGCCGGCTGGGGCGGGCCGCTCGGACCCGGGCCGGGCGGGGCATGCGGTGCCTCGCCCGGTCCGGTTCCCCTGGCCCCTTTGGGAGCCTAGTGCGATACTCGCGGACCTGGAAGGCCCCGGCGGCCGCCGAACCGCAGGGCGCCGCCGCCGGAGTGGGTGCCGCATTGGATGGGGGAGTGAGGGATGAGCGCATACCTGTTCCTGGCCCTGGCGCTGACGCTCAACGCCTGCGCGAATCTGCTGATCAAATACTCCAACCTCCAGCGCGAGGCCTCCGGCGCGGCGGCCGAGGGAGGCTGGATGGGGCTGATCCAGACCTACCTGACGGTGCCCTTCGTCGTGGGAATGGTCTGCTTCGGCCTGAACCTGTTGGCCTACACCCAGGCGCTCAAGCGTCTGCCCCTGGCGCTGGCCTATCCGATGATGGTCTCGCTCGGATACCTGATCATCCTGGCGGTCTCCTCCTTCGTCCTGCCCGACCAGTTCCCCGGCGAACGCCTCTCGGCAGTCCGCTACGTGGGCGCGGGCTTGATGCTGGCTGGGCTCTGGCTGCTGGTCCGGTAGGCCGGTCGGCGCGCTCGCGGGCGATCCCCGCACGTCGCGGTCCTCTGGCATGCCTCGCGCTACCTCCCCGTTGTGGGGGGGAACCTGCATGCTCGCCACCGTCCAGACCTACGCCCTGTCCGGGATCACAGCGCTGCCGGTCCGCGTCGAGGTCGATCTGGCCTCGGGCGCCTTCCCGAGCCTGGCGCTGGTGGGGCTGCCGGATGCGGCGGTGCGCGAGAGCCGCGAGCGGATCGTCTCGGCGCTGCGCAACCAGGGCCTGCGCTATCCGGACAAGAAGATCACCGTGAACCTGGCGCCCGCCGATCTGCGCAAGCAGGGCGTGGGCTTCGACCTGCCGATCGCGATCGGGATCCTGGTCGCCTCCGGACAGGCGCCGGGGGAGCATCTGCGGAACCTGGCCTGGGCGGGGGAGCTGTCGCTGGAGGGGCGCATCCGTCCGATTCGGGGCAGCCTCTCGATGGCGGTGGCCGAAGCGCAGCGCGCCGCGCTGCCGGCCGGCGCCACTGTCCTGCGGGGTGCAGAGAATCCGGGCAGGGTTGCCCGCCCAAGCGCGGACTC
>WJJG01000106.1 GCA_014729815.1 Candidatus Eiseniibacteriota bacterium | reverse complement strand
GACCTCACTCAACGTTGCGGTGCAGCCGCTGCAAATGGTGAAGATGTCGAGTCCCGCCTCCTCGGCCACGCACAGGTTGCGCGCGGCGAGCGTCATCCAGCTCATCCGGTCGGATGCCTTGAAGAAGATCGGATCCGGGCAACAGGCGAAGCCCTCGAGGTCGACGATCTCCACACCCACACGGGGGAGCGTGCGCCGCACGGCAAGCTCTAGCTGCGGATACTTGATCGGGATCAGGCACCCCGGGAAGAAGGCGGCGCGGTGCATCGAGGGGGCGGACGTCGGCTCGGACACGGCTCACTCCTGGTTGCGGGTGGGAGCATCCCCGGCGGACGGTTCTTCCTTCGGCGCGGGCTCGAGCAGCCGATCCAGCTCCTCGAGATCGATCGCATTCAGTGGGGGGAGCCCCATGCGCTCGCGCCGCTTGTTCAACGAGTCGAGCACCGGTGCGCTGCGGCCGGTGCGGCGGATCATCTCATAGGTTCCACGGACCGACTCCGGCGCGGCGCCATCCCGCGAAGCGAGGTTCTTGAGCGCCACGATGACCTCCACCGGGCGCACATCCTGCGGGCAACGCTCGTAGCAGTTGTAGCAGTTCGAGCACTTCCAGATGATGCCATCCTCGGCCAGCAGGGAGTCGAGATCCCCCAGGAGTGCGGTGAGCATGATCTCGCGCGGATTGAACTCCGGATAGAACCGTGCACTGGGGCAATCGCCCACGCAGGCCCCACACTGGTAGCAGTAGCTGGCGCGATTCCCCCCCAAGCTCTCGAGTAGGCGGCGACGCTTGGCGAAGTCGATCTGCAGCGGCGGGCGCGAGGCATCCCGCGCGCCGAGCGGCTCCGTCGCCGGGTCGCCCCGCGGCCGATCCTTCCTCGCAGGCTGTTCTGTCATCCCGCATCCCCCTGCCAGGGAGAGCAGACCGCTAGGCGCGATCCTCCCCCGACTCGCGGATCATCCGGATGCTATTGCTGCGGCACTTCGGGCAGGTACGTTCGACCAGTTCCCCATCCTTGCGATGGATCGCCTCGAACTGGTGTCCGCAGCGCATGCATCGAAAGTCACGCCGTTCTTCCATCGGTTCGCTCCTTCTCCGCGACGTTCCGCAACCGTCCTAGGGCGCCGCCTCCGCCGGAGTCTGCTGCGCGGCGGCGCGCCGCTTGGCCAGGATCTTTTCCTGTCTCGCCCGCGCCTTGGCCTCGCGTTGGGCGCGCTCCTTCGCAAGGACCTGCATCGTATGGGCGATCTCCTCATCGGTCACCGCGGCGCGTTGCGCATCGAGCACGCGCATCACCTCGGCGAACTTCTTCCCCTCGGCAGCACTGATCCATTCGAGCTGGAGTCGCTCGGGCCGGATGCCCAGCTTCTCGAGCCGGTCCCACAGCCGCTCGATGCGCAGGACGGTGGAGCGATTGGCGTTGATGTAGTGGCAATCGGCGAAGTGACAGCCGGAGACCAGCACCATCGGAGCGCCCTTCTCGAAGGCGTAGAGCACGAGCTCTTCGGAGACGCGCGCGCTGCACATCGTGCGGATCAGGCGTCCATGAGTGGGGAACTGCAGCCGCTCGGTGCCCGCCGTGTCCCCGCCTGCATACGAACACCAGTTGCACGCGAACGTGACCAGCTTGTCCCGGCGGTGTGTCTCGTCGGCCAGAATGGCTTCGATCTGCCCCCGGAGCTGGTCGTCGGTGAAGTGGCGCATGCGGATGGCGTCGAAGGGGCACTCGGCGGCGCAGTTGCCGCATCCCGCACAGGCGGCTTCGACCACCTCGGCCAGCTCGCCCTTCTTCCAATGAATGGCGTGGAAGGGACACACCGCGGCACACTTGCCGCACTTCATGCAGAGGTCGGCGTCGATCTCGGGCGTGACGGCATCGATGGTGATCTCGCCGGCGTTGAGCAGGATCTGCACGTGACTGGCCGCCGCGCAGGCCTGGGTAACGCTGTCCTTGACATCCTTGGGGGATTCGGAGCAGCCGGCGAAGAAGATCCCCCTGCTGGGCGCATCCACCGGCTTGAGCTTGGGGTGGGCCTCCATGAAGAAGCCGTCCCCGGTCTTGCTGATGTTCAGCAGGCGCTGCACGAGATTCGAGTCGGTTCGCGGCGTGACGCCCACCGAGAGCACGACCATGTCCAGCTCGTGCTCCTCCATCTGGCCCGTGAGCGTGTTCTCGACGACGAAGCGCAGATTGCGGGTCTCGGGATCCTGCGCGATCTCGCCGGGGATCCCGCGCACGTAGCGCACGCCGGCATCCTTGCTGCGCAGGTAGAGATCCTCGAATCCCTTGCCGAAGGCGCGAATGTCCATGTAGAAGACGCTGGCCTGGGTGTCGGGGTAGTGGTCGGCCAGTAGCAGCGTGTCCTTGACCGTATTCATGCAGCAGATATTCGAGCAATAGGGGGAACCATACTTGGTGGAGCGCGATCCGACGCACTGGATGAAACCGATCCGCTGGGGACGCTGGCCGTCCGAAGGGCGCACGAAGTGGCCACCGGTGGGCCCCCCGGCGCAGATCAGGCGCTCGAACTCCATGCTGGTGATCACGTTGTCGTAGGTGCCGTAGCCGTATTCGACGATCTCCGTCGGATCATAGACGTCCATGCCCGTGGCCACGACGATCGCTCCCACATCCAGGTCGATCAGCTCGTCCTGCATGTCGAAGTCGATGCACTTCTTCTCGCAGACCTCCAGACACTTGCCGCAGGCGATCGGGTTGTTGCCCAGGCAGTCGTCGGTGTTGATCAGATAGGCCGAAGGCACTGCCTGGGGAAAGGGAATGTAGATCGCGCGGCGCGAGGAGAGGCCCATCTGGTATTCATCGGGCAGGGCGACCGGGCAGACCTTGGTGCACTCGGCACAGCTATTGCAGAGATCCTCGCGCACATAGCGCGCCTTCTTGCGGACCTGCACCTGGAAGTCGCCCACCGATCCGCTGACGCGCTCCACTTCGCTGTAGGCCAGAAGCTTGATCCGGGGATGTCGACCGACATCCATCATCTTGGGGCCCAGAATTCATATGGAGCAGTCCATGGTCGGATAGGTCTTGTCGAGCTGAGCCATCAGCCCGCCGATCGAAGGCTCCTTCTCGACCAGGTAGACCTGCAGGCCACCGTCGGCGATGTCCAGCGCGGCCTGGATGCCGGCCACGCCGCCGCCGATCACCAGCACCGCCTGTTGGACCTTGATCTTCGGTTCGATCTGCGGCTGCAGGCGCTGCGCGCGGGCTACGGCGCTGGCGATCAGGTCCATCGCCTTGTGCGTGGCGGCCTCGGGCTCGCCCACATGCACCCAAGAGCAGTGCTCCCGCAGATTGGCCATCTCCATGAGGTAGGGATTGACTCCCGCACTCTCGACACAGGCGCGGAAGGTCGTCTCATGGATGCGCGGGGTGCAGGAGGCCACGACGATCCGCTCGAGTTTGTGCTCGGCGATCGCATCCCGGATCTCGTTCTGTCCGGGGTCGGCGCAGGTGTACCGGTTGTGCACCACGCACGCCACCCCCGGCAGCTTCTCCGCGAATGCGGCTACCGTCTTGGTGTCCACGGTCCCGGCGATATTCAGTCCGCAATCGCAGACGAACACGCCGGTCCGGGGCAGACCGTTGCTCATGCTTTGCCTTCCTCCGGGTTGGCGCGGCCGGCCGCACCGACCGCCTCCGTATTCGGCGCATCGTCGCCTGCCTCCGTCTTCGCGGAGCCAGACAGGCGGCGATCCAAGTATGTCCACAGATCCTCGATCGCGATGCGACCCCCCGGGTGATCCTCGAGGCCTTCCTGGGCGCATCGCAGATGGATGTAGCAGCCCGGGCAGGCGGTCAGCAGGCGCCCGCCGCCGCTGTGGGCCGCCTCGGTCAGTCGGGCGCTCTGCAGGCGTTTGGTCCCCGCGTTGCAGTTGAGCCAGGCGGTGTTGCCGCAGCAGATCGCATGCTGCCGATGATGGGGCATCTCGGCGAGCTCGGCGCCGGCGACCTGGGTCAGCAGATCTCGCGGGGGGTCGTAGATCCGCGCGTAGCGTCCGAGGCGACAGGGATCCTGGTAGGTGACCCGCTCCGGTGCGTCCGCCTGGGCTTCGGCCGGCTCCGTGCCATCGGACGCCAGCTCGCTCCGCCGCCCCCACAGGGCCGAGCTGAGGTGCAGGATCTCGAGCGGGACGTTGCGGCGCACGGCGGCCGCGCGCAGCCCGATCAGGCACTCGGGGCAGAATGTGATGATCCGATGGGCGCCGCTGCGCTGGAGCTGATCGATCACACGCTCCTCGAGCGCTTCGGCCTCGGCCACCCGTCCGCTGAGGCGCAGGTGGTAGCCGCAGCAGCGCTCGTTCTCGAGCAGACGCGGGGTGATGCCCGCGCGATTGAGCAGCCGCACGGCCGAGCGCATCGTGCGGGTCAGACCCTCGCCAGTCTCTCCGCCGAAGTAGGTGGCGAAGTAGGGACTGCATCCCACATACAGCAGATCCGTGCGCTGTTTGCGGCGCGCCGGCCGCCTGCGCAGGAGGCGTTGCTTGTCGGTGTGCCCGGCTGGAATGACACGCACGCGCAGATCGTCGGTCAGCCAGCCGAGGCGCTTCTGGCGCAGGGCGGGGCGCGCCATCATCAGGCTGATCTGCTCGAAGACGCCGCCGTGCGAGCAAGGGACCAGGCGGTCCTCGTCGGGCTGGGATGCAGGCGTCTCGCGTTCGAGCAGCGCCTCCTGCTGGCGGTCGATCGCCGTGGCCGCCCCAGCGCCACCGGCCGCGATCACCGCGGCGCGTGCGCTCAGGATGAAGCGATCGTAGTCGACTGCGGTGGGGCAGACGGCGTGGCAGCGATTGCAGGTGAGGCAAGTCCACAGGGACGGCTCGTCGATCAGCGCGCCCGCGCCGGCGGAGAGGGCGCGCGAGATCAGGCGACGGGGCGAGAAGGCCTGGTGCCGCGCGACGGGGCACACGCCGGTGCAGCGACCGCACTCGAGACACTGAAAGAGGCGCGGCCCGCGGAGCAGCCCGTCCAGGAGCGCCCGGCCGCGGGCGTCGGAATCCGGTGCCGCGCCGACCGCATCCGGCGCGAGCGGACTGGGTCCCAGCGTGCGCACCTGAGCGATGAACTCATTCATCAGTTCGGCGAAGCGCGCGCCTTCGGCGGCCGACACCCACTCGAGTCGCACGCGCTCGGGTTCGAGCCCCAGCAGCTCGACGAGTGCATGCGTGCGGACGAACTGATCGGCCGCACGGTAGTTGCCGAACATGTAGTGGCAGTCGCCGAAGTGGCACCCGGAGACCATCACACCGTCGGCGCCGCGGGCGAAGGCGCGCAGCACGAACGCCGGATGGACACGACCCGAACACATCACCCGCAGCAGACGGAAGTGCGGCGTCTGTTGCCGCCGGCTGACGCCGGCGGTGTCCGCGCCGGCATACGAGCACCAGTTGCAGGCGAAGACCAGGATGCGGGGATCGTACGGCGCCTCTCGGGCCACCCCGCGCGTGTCCCGCTGCGTCTTGCGGCGCGGCTGGCGCGCGGTCTGCCGACGGCTGGCGTGCGCAGAGGAGCTCATCGCTTCGCCCCCGTGACGAAGAGGGTATCGATCATGGCCGTGATCTGCCGGTCGGTGAAGTGGCGAGCGCGGATCGCACCGGTGGGACACCAGACCGCGCAGGTGCCGCAGCCCTTGCAGAGCGCGGCGTTGACCGCGGCGACGCGTCCGCCGCGATCATCCTCCACCAGCTCGGGCGCATGGAACTCGCAGATCGAGACGCACAGGCCGCAGGCGCGGCAGCGCTCGGCGGCGACCTCGCAGACGGTCGGCTCGAGCAGCAGGGTCTCGCGTCCGAGAAGCGCAGCCACCTTGGCCGCCGCGGCCGAGGCTTGCGCAAACGCGTCGGGCAGGTCCTTCGGTCCCTGCGCAACGCCGCAGAGCACGACGCCGTCGACGCAGGTCTCGACCGGACTCAGCTCGGGGTGGCGCTCGAGGAAGAAGCCATCTCCCCCGCGCGGCGTCTTGAGCATCTCCTGGATGCGTCGCGCCTCCGCTTCGCGCGGCATGAGACCCGTGGCCAGGACGACCAGATCGACGGGCGCGACGATCCCGCGCTGCAATAGCGAGTCGCGCACGGTCACGCGCTGCGCGCGCCCATCGGCTCCCTCGATCTCGGGCGGATGGTCCTGATGGAAGCGCAGGAAGAGCGTGCCCGCACGACGCGCGGCGCGGTAGGCCTCTTCGGCGCCGAGACTGACCGTGCGCATGTCGCGATAGAAGACGACCGAGTCGATGCCCGCCGCGCCGAGCTGCTGGGTCTGCTTGATCGTGGCCGGACAGCAGATGCGCGAGCATCCCGGATAGCCCGGCAGTTCCCGGTGCGCACCCGAAATCCGGCGGGATCCCACGCATTGGATGAAGGCCACGCTGCGCACGCCAGCCAGATGCCGGGCCGGATCCCGCAAGCGCCGCTCGAGCTCCAGCGATGCGATCACGTTCTCGAACATGCCGAAGCCGAACTCCCCCTTCTGCGGCGCATAGGCCGAGCCGCCTGGGGCGAGCACGATGGCCCCGACTTCGATCTCCTCGCCCGGCGCGGCCTCCGCGGGATCTTCGCCGCCGCTCGGCGGCGCCGACCGCGACGCATCCGCCTCGGCCGACGTCGCCGAGACCGGCGGAGCGAGGCGCACGCGGAAGTTGCCCACATAGCCTTCGACGCCGCGCAGATCGGTCTCGAGGCGCACCTCGGCGCCGCTCTCGCGCAGCTGGCTCGCGAGACGCTGGATCGCCTCGCCCGCATCCCGCTCGTCGGGGTAGAGGGCCTGGAGATAACCGACCAGTCCGCCCAGCCGCGCTGCACGCTCGATGAGGACCACTTCCAGCCCTGTTCGCCGGAGGTCGATCGCGGCCTGCATGCCGGGCAATCCACCGCCGACGACCAGCACGCGGGGTGTCACGCCGACGGCCACGCGCTCGAGCGGTTCGAGCAGGCGCGCGCGCGCGATGGCCATACGCACCAGGTCGGCAGCCTTGCGTGTGGCTTCGGCCGGCTCGTCGGTGTGGACCCAGGAGCACTGGTCGCGGATGTTGACCATCTCGACCAGGTACGGGTTGAGACCGGCGGCGGCGCAGTTCTCCCGGAAGACCGGCTCGTGGGTGCGCGGCGTACAGGCCGCCACAACCACCCGATCGAGGCGATGCGCGCGGATCGCCTCCTGGATCGATTCCTGGGAACTGCTCGAGCAGGCGAACAGCTCCTCGGTGGCGTAGGCCACGCCCGCCAGATGGCGCACTTCCTCGAGCAGCGCCCGCATGTCGAGTACGCCGGCGATATTGACCCCGCAGTGGCACAGGAAGACGCCGACCCGCGACGGCCCCGCCGCGGTAGACCGCCGGGTCGAGTCCCCAGGGGCGGATCCCGCCGGGGGGCTGGACGCCTCGGCACGCGCCGCGGGCTCTGCGGCCAACGCCTCCGCGGCCGAGTCCGGGGCCGCATCGGACTCATCCGGCATCCGGTGGGCATCTCCCAGCAGGCTTGCCACCTGCATGGCTGCCGCGGAGCCCTGGGCCACGCAGTCAGGGATGATCTGCGGCCCGCCGGCGCTGCCGGCCAGAAAGACGCCCTCGCGTGCGCTGCGCACCGGGCTCGCTCCCGGCTGGGGCGTCAGGAAGCCCGTGCCGCTGGTCGGCAGCCCGAGCCGTTCGGCCAGGACGTCGGTGTCGTGAGAGGCCGTGCCGGCGCAGGAGAGCACTACCATGTCCGCGGCCAGGCGCTCGGCGCGACCGGTCTCGGTGTCCTCGACGAAGAGCGTCAGGTCGTGGCTCTCGGGATCCTCCTCGATCTTCGACGGACGTCCGCGCAGAAAGCGGATCCAGTCCAGCGCGCGCGCCCGCTCGTAGAGGTCGTCGGAGCCCTTGCCGAAGGCGCGGATGTCGGTGTAGAGGATCGAGACCTGCTCGACGCCAGGATCGTGCTGCTTGGCCAGGATCGCGTTCTTGACCGCGTTCATGCAGCAGAAGCGCGAGCAGTGGAAGCGGTCCGCTTCCCCGCGCGCTCCGACGCACTGCACGTAGGCCAGCCGCTGGGGGGCCACCTGGTCGGAGGGGCGCCGCACATGGCCCAGGGTGGGGCCCGAGGCGCTCAGCAGGCGCTCGAACTGCAGACTGGTGACGACGTTCGGATAGACGCCATAGCCGTAGTTGCGCATCTGGCCGGGATCGAACTCATCGAAGCCGGTGGCCACGACCACCGCCCCCACCGCGCGCGTCTCGTCGACCGGCTGCTGATCAAGATCGATTGCATCGCGCGGGCAGGCCTTGACGCACTGCTTGCACCGCTTGCACGCCTCGAAGTCGATCGCGTAGGCGGCCGGTACCGACTGCGGAAACGGACGCCCGATCGCCTTGCGCAAGCCCATGCCGGCATCGAACGGATTGGGCGTTTCGAACTTGCAGACCGCGCTGCACGCGCCGCAGGCCGTGCAGCGCTGCTCATCGACGCCTGTGGGATGGCGCCGGATGGTCACGCGGAAGTCGCCGGCGTGGCCCTCGAGGGCCAGCAGCTCGGAGCAGCGAAGAATCTCGATCCGGGGATGCCGACCGGCATCCATCATCTTCGGGCCGAGGATTCAGATGCTGCAGTCCATGGTGGGGAAGGTCTTGTCCAGTTGGGCCATCCTTCCCCCCAGCGACGGGCTGCGCTCCACCAGCGTGACCGGGTAGCGCGCGGCGGCGAGATCGAGGGCGGCCTGAATGCCGGCGATGCCGCCGCCCAGCACCAGGACGCCACGCGGTCTCTCTTGCTTGCTCATCATCCGCTTTCCTTCGCCTGAGTCTGCTTGTGCTCCCGCATCGCCTCGCGGGCGTACGTGAAGCCGCGCTCGAGCGCGGTCAGGTTGAACTCCTCGGTGCCCGGCGGCACGGACGTGCGCACCGCCTCGCGCATGGCATCCTTCTTGACGATCCGCGTGCAGCCGACCAGGAAGCCGAGCATGACGATGTTGGCCGCCATGCGGCGGCCGAGCTTCTCGGCCGTGCGCGTGGCGGGGACGCCGGCGAGAAGCGCTGCGCTGGGCGGGCGCTCGATGATCTCGACTAGGTCGCGATCGTAGAGCAGCGTTCCGCCGGGCTCCAACTTGCCGGAGTGGCTGTCGTAGCCCTCCTGCGACATGGCGGCCAGGATCTCCTGATGGCGCACATAGGGATAGTGGATCTTGTCGGTGGCGATCACGACTTGTGCGGCGCAGGCGCTGCCGCGCGCCTCGGGGCCGTAGGACTGGACCAGCGTGGCCGACTTCTGATCGTAGACGCTGGCCGCCTTGCCCAGGATGTAGCCGGCGAGCACGATTCCCTGGCCGCCGAAACCGGTGATCCGAATCTCCTTGCGCATCCGGCGCCTCCTACTTCTTCCGCCCCGCGCCGATGCGGTCGAGGAAGGTCGGCTTCTCGACATCCACGAACTTGCCGACGGCGATCTTCTGCTGGAACTCGATGTCCAGCTCTTTGGTGTCGGCGCCGTGCCGCACCTCGCAGTTGTCGTGATAGAACTTCATCAGGTCGTATCCAGTACCCAGCCGGTTCTTGCGCGCGTAGAGCGTGGAGCAGGGGGCGATGATCTCGACCAGGGAGAATCCCCGCTTCAGGATCGCCTCGCGCATCGCCTGCCGCATGCGCCGCACATGGAGCGAGGTCCAGCGCGCAACGTAGGTCGCGCCGCAGGAGGCCACCAGGTGCGGCACGTTGAATGGATACTCCCAGTTGCCCTTCGGGGACGTCGTCGTGCGCGCGGTGTGCGGGGTGGTCGGCGCCAGCTGGCCGCCGGTCATCCCGTAGATGAAGTTGTTGACGCAGATGATCGTGATATCGAGATTCCGCCGCGCGGCGTGGATCAGGTGATTGCCGCCGATCGCCACCAGATCGCCGTCGCCGCTGAAGACGACGACCTTCATCTCGGGATGGGCGAGATGCAGCCCGGTGGCGTAGGGGATCGCTCGGCCGTGCGTCGTGTGAAACGAGTCGAGCTTGACGTAGCCGGCCACGCGTCCGGTGCAGCCGATTCCGGAGATCACCGCGAACTTCTCCTCCGGGATTCCGGTCTCGGCAATGGCCTCGATGAAACTCGCCACACACGTGCCGATGCCGCAGGTTGGGCACCAGATGTGCGGCAGACGATCCTCGCGCAGCAGCAGGTCCTTGGGATGCCGCAGGGCGGTACGCTCGGCCGCCGGTGGGGCCGTCGGGCTCGCGTTCCGCGTGGCGCTGTCGGTGCGGGACGGGCTCATGAGAGAACCTCCTCGATCGCACGCAGGATCGCTTCGGGCGGATGGACGTCTCCGCCAGCGTGTGGCACGAGCAGCGTGCGGGCCTGGCCCGCGGCGCACCGCTCGACTTCGTAGACGATCTGCCCGAGGTTGATCTCCGGTACGACGAAGCCGCGCACCTGGCGGGCCAGCTCCCGGATGCGCGCCTCGGGAAAGGGCCAGACCGTGACCAGCCGCATCAGGCCGACCCGCTTGCGCTTCCTGCGAGCCAGCTCCAGCGCCATCTGCGCCACGCGGGAGGTGATCCCGTAGCAGACGATCACCACCTCGGCGCCATCGGTGCCGTCCTCCTCGACGCGGAGGATCCGCTCGGCATTGCGGCGCACCTTGTCGACCAGACGCCGCACCAGCTTGGCCTGCTCGGTGGCATTGATCACCGGATAGCCACGCTCGTCATGCGTCAGGCCGGTGATGTGGACCCGATAGCCCTCGCCGAACTTGATCATTTCCGGCACGAGATCCTGGCCGGTGGCGAAGGGGACGTATTCGGCGGGCGGCCGCCTGGTGTAGCGACGGGGCGTCAGGCGGATCTGTTCCGGAGGGGGGATGACGACCTTCTCGGTCATGTGTCCGATGACCTCATCGGTCATGACCAGCACCGGCATGCGGTACTGCTCGGAGAGATTGAACGCCTCGATCGTCAGATCGAAGCACTCCTGAGGCGAATTGGGCGCCAGGGCGATGACCTCGTAGTCGCCGTGCGAGCCCCAGCGCGCCTGCATGATGTCCTGTTGGCCGACCAGTGTGGGAAGACCGGTGGAAGGCCCACCGCGTTGCACGTTGACCAGCACGCAGGGCGTCTCGGTCATGAAACCCAGCCCCAGGTTCTCCATCATCAGGCTGAAGCCCGGGCCCGAGGTCGAGGTCATCGACTTCGCCCCGCCCCAGGCCGCCCCCAGGATGGCGCACATCGAGGCGATCTCGTCCTCCATCTGGATGTAGATTCCATCCACCTCGGGCAAGCGTTCGCTCATCCGCTCGGCCACCTCGGTGGCCGGCGTGATCGGGTAGCCGCCGAAGAAGGTGCAGCCAGCGGCCAGGCCGCCCTCGGCGGCTGCGACATCACCGTTCATGAAATGCTCGCCGGTCAGGACCGCATGCTTGGCGCTCACGACGTTCCCTCTCCTCCCTCCGGCTGCGCGGAGGCTTCCTCGGCTGCCTCGTCTTCGGCGCATTCGTTGCGGCACTCGGTATAGATCGCGAACTCGGGACAGATCACCTCGCAGAGGTTGCAGTCGACGCAGGCGCCTTCGCGTACCGCGACCGGATAGTGGTAGCCCTTTTTGTTGAACTTCTCCGAGATCTCGAGCACTCCGCGGGGGCAGTACTCGACGCAGAAGGCGCAGCCCTTGCACCGCTCGACGATGATGAAGACCTGCCCGTGTGGGCACTCGAACTTGTCCCGATCCAGCGGGGTTCTCCAGAAGCGCATGGAATCACCTTCTGCCGCTCATCGCGGGGGCCGCGCGCTACGTGCGCAGCGACATGATGAGCAGATTGTGGTGCCGATCCCGGATGTCCTTGACGAAGTCCTTCAGCACGCCATCCCTTTCGAAGCCCAGCCTCTCGAAGAAACGGATGACGGGGAGTTGATCATCCATCAGGTGTACCTCGACCTTCTCGAGGTTCTCGGTGATGCCATGCGCCAGGAGCTGCCGGCTGAGGTAGGACCCGAGCCCGCAGTGGCGGAACGACTCGGCCACCAGCAGGCGCGCTTCGCCGACGTGCGCTTCGAAGCCATAGGTGCGATGGGCCACCGAGGCTTCGGCGACGATGCGCTCGCCGTTGAGGGCGATCAGGCGCAAGACGTTCCAGTGGGGGAGGGGGGAGAGGCGCCGGCGGACGATCTCGCGCTGGGTGACATCGACCCGCAGATGCAGGCGATCCTCTTCCGGCAGGGAAGCGAAGAACTCGAGAAGGGGCTCGAGATCGCTGCGCTCGAGCGGACGCACCGTCACCACGCGCCCATCGCGGCAGCGGAAGGCTCGTGGATAGCGGATCATCTCTCTCCTCCGGCGCTAGTAGCGCTCGCGTCCCTGGCCGTCCATGGCGTGCATGAGATCTTCCATGCGCCGCCAGGCATCGGCGATGCTCACCGTCATGACAACGACATCTTCCAGATCGCCGAGCAGGGTACGGCGATGGTCGCGCAGAACCAGCTCGTCCTGGAACCCGAGCTTCGACACGGTGCGGATCGCCACCTGCTGCTTCGCGCTGACCATGCCGAATAGCTTCTCGACCCCGCGCCGCGTAGCCTCGTGGAAGAGCTCACTCAGCATGATGGTGCCCAGCCCGAGTCCCTGCCTCTCGCGCGCGATGATCACCCGCAACTCGGCGGTATGCCGTCGCCATCCATAGCGCGGCTGGGCGAGCGTGCCATCCCCGATGATCGCATCGTCGTGCAGGGCCACCAGGCGCCAGTTGTCCATCGCATCGCTGGGTTCCATGCGGATGGCCACCTGCTCGCGGTCGGTGACATCCATGCGCAGGTGGAGACGATCCTCTTCGGGGAGGTGGAGAAAGAAGCGGTGAGAGCGGTCGAGATCGTCCTCCTGCATCGGCCGCAGGACCACCTCGGCACCATCTTGGAGGTCAATGGACTTCGGGTAGGGCTTCATCCTGCCCCTCGCACGACGCACCTCATCCGATTCGATCTGCGAAGCGAAACCGGATTCGCGACGCCATGACGCGGACGCCACGGATCCGTCGAGCAACAGAGAGCCAGGATACAGCACGGGCCCGAGGGGTGCAAACGCGCGGCGCGGGAAATCGCGGCGCGGCGCAGTGCGGAGCCCCGGCGGGTGGGGCGGGCCCCGCCTGCGGGACCGCGCCCCGGCAGAGGAGATCCCCCGCGGATGGGGCGGTACCCTCGGCAAAAGAGGTCGGCGCCGTGGGGCGCTCTGACTGCGGCCGGAGGCCTGCCCGCGGGATGGAGGTCAGCCGCGCGAACCAGGCTCCCTCCAGAGCGGCGGGGCAAGACCCGGGGGACCGTGCGCGTCGCGGGGCGAGCGGGCCGCGGCGGCGCCGAGCAGGGAGCCGCATCGCGGGATCGGGAAGCGGCGTCGTGTGCCGCCGCCGGCGGGGCGAGCAATCCGGCACAGCCCGCACACGCCTTCCAGCGACACATTCGCTCGCAAGTGCAACAGATTACATATCAGGTCGATACGGAGCCCCTGCGCTCCCTCGCCAGGCGCGCTCCTAGCGCAAACGCCCGGGATTGAAGGGCCTCTCCTCGTAGTCCGGCGGCGGGCTGTAGATCCCGGGCGGTGGCTCGGCCTCCTCCACGCGGATCAGCTCCCGGATGCTGACCATCTCCATGTGGGGTCGCGAGATGCGTTGCTCGTCGAGGACGGTGATGCCCTCGATCTCGTCCAGGGTGCTCGTCATCTGATAGGTCGCCGGGTGCGTGCTCATGATCGAGGTCAGCAGCTCACGGTAGAGCCCTTCGTCGATCGGGACGGCGGTCGTGGCCCACGTTTCGGAGTGAATGCTGGCGCGCGCCGCACGCATCTCGATGCGGAAGAGCCGCGTCGGCCAGCCGTTGATCTCCCGCGTCTCCTCGGTCGGGGTGATCTCGACCTCCGTCTGGACCGCTTCGAGCACCCGCTGGAAGGGCCGGTGCTGCGCATGGCCCGGCGGGAAGAACGTCTCCAGGTCGCAGGGCAGGTCGACCACCGAGTAGGTTCGCGCGCCGCGGTTGAGCAGGTAGAGCTTGGCCGCGTCGCGGTGAAGGATGGCGTTGGTTCCGGATCCGGTGATGGCCGCGCGATCCTCGCCGAGCCAGATCGTCACCGTGTCGACCGGGGCCGGCGCCTCGTCCGCGAGCATCTTGTAGGGTTCGGTGCGCACGACTTGCTGCAGCAGCATGTCGCCCGAAGCCCGCCCGGGGCCGAGCGCCACGCCGATCAGCAGAATCAGCAAGAGCGCGGCGCCGCGAATTCGTCGATCAGTGCGCATCGTCTCCCTCCCTATGTGTCACTGCTGGGATGATCATCACGGAACTTGCGCAGCCGCGCGTCGACGAGCGGAAGCTCGTCGTCTCCGACGAAGGAGACGCAGACGCGGAGCCCCTCGGTGCGGTTGCTGCCGGTGGTCTCGAGTGTGATCGTGCTAATGCCGTAGCAGATCATCTCCATCAGCAATTCGCGCCCATGGAAGCCGGGATAGCGAATCGTGAAGTAGAAGCCGTCGGCCAGAGGTTCGCCGAGATCGTTGTCGTAGACCAGTTCGAAGCCGTGCCGCAGGAAGATCTCGCGCAGGGCGTGGGCCCGGCGACCGTATTCGCGCACGGTCTGCACGAAGTCCAGCCGGCCCTCGTTGGCGCTCTTGAGCAGGCCCACCAGACCCCACTGCGAGGCCTGCGGCACCCCCGCGGTCGAGCAGTAGAGACCGCCATGTACGAAGGCGTGACCGACGTTGGTCGTGCCGAACCGATCCTGCAGGCCCGCCGCCTCGCTCTTCCAGAGCTGGGGGGCGATCACGGCGATGCCAATCCGCGCGCCCGCGAAGCTGAACATCTTCGAGCTCGAGATGAGGATGATGTAGCGGTCCGTGTAGCGTGCGATCGTGGGCTGGAACGGCGGCTCACCGGGGCGTCCGTAGTCCTCGCGGAAGTCCATGCCGAAGTAGGCCAAGTCCTCGATCGGCAGCACGTCGTACCGCTGACACAGCTCGCCGAGGCCGCGCAGCTCCTCCGGCTTCAGGACCACCCAGGAGGGGTTGTTGGGACTCGAATAGAGCAGACCGCCGATCCGTCCACTCTCCATCTTGCGCTCGACTTCGGCCAGCAGCTTCTCGCCGCGACAATCGTAGAGCTCGACCCCGTCGGGCGCGAGGCCGTGAAAGCGCGTCTGCCGCTTGCTGACCGGGAAGGAGGGCTCGAGGTAGAGGATCGTCTGCCGGCCGGGCAGTCGATGCCCGGCAACCGCCTGCGCCACGAATCCCCCGTGCATGGCGCCCACCGTCGGGACGCAGCACTGCGGCGTGACATCGAGGTTCATGAAGCCCTTGACGAAGCGCGCCGCCTCTTCCTTCAGCTCGGGAATGCCATCAAAGGGGGCGTACTGGGCACTGGCATTGCGCTCGGTGTCGGCCCGATGCGCGAACTCATAGGCCACCGGATCGCATGGCAGGTTGGGAATGCCGAACTCCATACGCACGAAGCGCACGCCCATCTCCTGCTCGACGAGGCTGACCAGGCGATTGGTTTCTCGGATCGAGAGCGTGTCGCGGTCGAAGCCGGTGGATTCGAGAATGGCGTCGATCTTCTGGCGGTCAAAGGGGACCTCTCCGGCCTGCATGCGCTCCTCCTGGCCCGCGCGGGAGGCGTCCGACATCGCCGCGCTGCCCCCGCGCTGCGGATCCGAACCGCTCGTCATGCCGTCTCTCTCCTCTGGCGCAGGTACTCGGACCGTCTACAGCCCGAGCACCTCTGGTACTTCCTGAAACAGAAACTGAAACCGGCCGATCAGCAGGCTCACGCGACCCATGACCGTATAACCGAACGATGCGCCGAAACCGATCATCAGGAACGTGATGCCGATGCGGGAAAGCGAGTTGAGCGCTCCCCGGTGCTCGGCGCTGAAGTAGAAGTATACGAGAATCGTCGTCACGCCGACCAGCAGAATGAGCGCCCCGATCACGGCCCCCGGCGTCGCCCCGATGAGTTGAGGGATCGTCCCCTGGATCTGCACGAGCACACGTTCCTGGATGACCGAGGGGATCAGATAGCCCGACCAGGCCGCCACGTAGAAGGCGATCGCGTAGCGGCTGACCCATTGGGTATGGCGGCTGAGACGGAAGAGCATCAGCAGGCCCAGCAGCCCGCCCGGCAGCAGCCACCAGTCCTGACTGACGAAGACCGGGTAGGCGAACTTGCGCAACACGGCCGAGGAGAAGTAGTGCACCACGTAGTAGCCGGCGGAGACGCCCACGAGCAGATGCTCGGCGAAACGGTAGAACGGATTGTCGCGATAGAGCAGCGAGAAGATCGCCAGGGTGAAGATCGCCGCCAGAATCGTGCCGGCCATACTGGCATCCATCAGTTCGCCCCTCCGTTGCGCGCCGCGCGCCGCTGCAGGAAGAAGCCCACATTGCCCAGGAGGATGAAGAGCACGATCAAGAGGTGCGCCATCGACTGGGCATCCATGCCCAGGATCCCGGTGCCGGGCAGCTCGAGCAGCTTCTCGTACTCGGCGGCACCCTTCAGTCCTCCCAGGAAGCCGGCGAGCTGACCGGTCTGGTAGTAGGGGTAGATCAGCACGGCTTGGATCGCGGTGTTGCCGGTGATGATCTTCTGCCCGTACTTCCCGCCGGCCCAGATGATCCAGTACTCGGCCAGCGCACTGGCGGTGACGGTGACCAGCAGCGGAATGTCGGCGTAGCTGTTGGCCTCCTGCAGGAGGGGGATCTCGGCCGTCGGGGTCTGCGAGTGGTCGGTGGGAAAGGTCGCCTGGATGCTCTCGCCCATGCGCAGCATGGTCGCCGAGTAGTCCGGATTGTAGCCGAGGAACACGTAGTCGGTGCCGGGCTGCTTGCCGTATTCGGTCGCGGCCTGCTCGAGGTTGCGCAGGGCGATGCCGGGTCCGCCCGGGTAGTTCGTCAGCGCGATCACACGCAGATCCTTGCGAAAGGCATGGCGCAGAGTCGCCAGACTCATCGGATCGAGCTCGGCCATCGTGTCCGGCTCGTAGTCGAAGCTGAAGATGATCACGTCTCCCGGATCGAGCGCCTCGAGGGCTTCGAAGTAGGCCGTGGCCTCGCGCGAGGGGCGCACGGGGAGATTCAGGGGAAAGAGTAGCGGCAACGCCACGGCCAGCGCGATCACCAGAAAGATGATTCGCCGATCGACATTGGTCAGCAGCTCGATCAGCCGGCCGGACCGGCGGTGGCTGTGTCCTTCGTCTGCCATGCGTGTATCCGTGTTGCCTCGCGATGCTCCTCCGGCCGGCGCTAGGCGCCGCGACCGAGATAGGTGCGTTCGATGCCCACGATGATCTTGATCGCCGTGGCGGTCATGCCCAGCCCGACGCCGATCATGACCCCCCGCTTGGCGGCTAGATTGGGGTAGTCCAGGATCCACGACGAGATCGTGGCCAAGGAGATGTGCGTCTCTCCGATCCGCACCCCGATCAGCTCGCCCAGCGGCACACGCCCCAGCATCACGATCACCCCGGCAGTCAGCAGCAACGCGGCGTGGAATCCGCGTGCGCGGAATGCGCGATACGAGGCGCTGGCCACGTAGAAGGCCAGCAGGGCGAACATGGTGGCCTGCATCGGCGCCTGCACGTAGTCGAACATCCAGCGATAGGGACCGGCCTCGGGCGACCAGATTAGGGCGGCGAAGATCATAAAGAGTAGTCCGCCAATCGTGACTACCGAGTAGCCCCAGCCGCTCTGGCGGCGGCTGATCTTGCGCCAGTGGTAGAGAAAGAGGCTGACGACGCCCAGGATCAGGGTCATGCCGAAGACGACCTGCTTCCAGTCGAGGACGTTGTTGTACCGGGCCTCGATCCAGGCATTCGGCGTGAAATACTGGACGAGCATCAGGATGCCCACCAGGAAGCCGAGGATGACGGGTCCGGTCTTCTTCATCTCCTCATCCCAGAAGCGGGCGGATGTCCACGCCCGCCAGCATCAGAATCGTGCCGCCCAGGAGCAGCGCCAGGATCACCGCCTTGGCCGCATCCTGTCCCTTCAGGGCGCCGAGCAGCAGCGGCTCGCGCGAGAGGTAGACGCTGCCCGCGTAGAGCTCCTCGCCGATCAGCGTGTAGTCGCAGGCCGTGATGAAGAAGGGCAACTGCGAATCGGAATCGGTCCCGGCGATCTGGATCGCGCCGGTGGCATTGCCCGTCTCGGCGAGAATCAGGCTCTCGGCATAGAAATGGCCGATGAAGAAGTTCGTGGCCGGGCGCTCGCGCATCATCGTGCCGCACACCGCGGCCGCGTACCCGAACTGGCTCTGCGTCGTGTAGTAGATGTCGTTCGGGTCGTAGAGATCCGGCCGTCCGATCTCGGTATACGCTTCGCGGACCACCTCCTGGGCGACCGTCATGACGATCGCGTCGCGATTGGGCATGATCAGACGCGTCTCGTACTCCCCGCACTTGCGGGCCACCTGTCCGAGGATGTTGACGCTGGCGACGGTGGCGACCTCCTCCATCGGATCGAGTCCGGGGGAATAGAGCACCGGACGCCCCATCTCGGTGGCGCGTCCGACCGCCTCGTCGACCGCCTCGAGTCCGGCGATGCGACGGATGAACAGGTCACGCCCCCCGCGCGCCCAGCGGATGAAGAGCAGCAGACTGGCGCTGAAGAGCAGCACGGCGATCGCCGCGGGCAGGCGATCGTGATTGAACCACTGGGCGCGCGCCACGCCGGTGGCAGCGGCGGTGTGCAGCGTTTCGGGGGGCGCTCCGCGCGCACCGCTGCGCACCACGGCCAGGCGGTAGGCGTAGGTTCGGTTGGGTTCGATGGCCCGGCGATCCTGGTGGCGAAACCCGCCCTGCGGATCGCGCGCGGCGACCGCGGGCGATACGGTGCCGACTGGCTGCCAATCTCCGGTCTCCGGATCGCGCCGCTCGATGGCGTAGACGGTGATATCGGCCGAATCGGCCGGCGCCCGCCAGCAGATCTCCAGAGCGGTTCCCTTGTCGTTGGGCGCATCGCGCACGTCGAGACGGCACTCGATCGGGGCTCCCGCCTCCGGCGCGGGGGTGGGCTCGGCGCGGGGCGCTGCCAGGAGGGCCGTCGAAATCCAGAGGCCCATGCCCAGCAGCCGCAGGGCATTCTGTCGACCCATGCCGAGCAGCACCATGGCGCGCGGCGGGGCTGCAGCGGAGAGCGCCTTCTGGCATGTGCGGCGATCCCCCCTGTGGGGCGGCGCGTGCCAGACGGGATGTGTCGACAGCTCGTGCATGCGTCTATCTGCTACCCCCGGCCAAGGGTCGGGGTTCGTCCGCCGTGCCGTAGAGACGATCGAGAACCGCGGTGCCCACCGAGTCGCCCCAGACATTGACCGTCGTGCGGAATCGATCCAGGAACCAATCGACCGTCAGGATCAGGCCGATTCCCTCCAGCGGCAGCCCAACGGCGTTGAGCACGATGACCATCGTCACCAGTCCGGCCTCCGGGATCCCCGCGGCCCCGATGGCCGCCAGCGTGGCGGTCAGGAAGATGATCACCTGATCGCCCGCGCCCAGCGGGAATCCGGTGGCCTGGGCGATGAAGATCGCCGCAACGGCTTCGTAGAGCGCCGTGCCATCCATGTTGATCGTGGCCCCGAGCGGCATGACCAGCATCGCCGAGCGGCGGGATACGCGATTGTGGTCCTGGGCGCATCGCATGGTGATCGGGAGGGTGGCCGAGGAGGAAGCCGTCGACCAGGCCGTGCTGAGCGCCTCGGTCATGCCGCCCGCGTAGGGCAGGATCCGGCGGCGGCCGAGCAGGCGCAGGAGCAGCGGCAGCACCACGAACCCGTGGATCCCGAGCCCGATCAGCACGGTCACGAAATACTTGCCGATCTTGGCCACCTCGTTGGCGATCCCGGTGCCCCCGCCGGCCTGACCGAGGCGCGAGGCCACCAGGGCGAAGACGCCCAGCGGCGCGATCCACATGATCAGACGCACCATCTTGAGGATGGCGTCGTTGATGCCGTCGAAGACGCGCACCACCGGACGGCCCTTCTCGCCCAGGGTGGTCAGGATCGCGCCAAAGAAGAGGGAGAAGACGATCAGAGGCAGGACATCCATGCGCGCAGCGGCTTCGATGATGTTCGGACTCACCAGGCTGAGCACGATGTCGGCAATGCCCTTCTCCTTGCCGGCGACGACCTCGGGGATCTCGCCGTCGCCGAGAATCACGCCGCTGCCCGGCTGGATCAGGTTGACCATCACGATGCCGATCAGCACCGCGATCGCGGTCGTGGCGAAGTAGTAGAGGATCACCATCCCGCCCGCGCGCCCCAGCCGGCGCACGTCGCCCAGCTCCGCCACCGCCATGACCATCGAGGAGACGATCAGGGGAACGATCAACATCTTGAGGGCGTTGAGGAAGAGCTTGCCGACCCAGTCCCAGGCGCTCATCGCCTCGCCAATCAGCCAGCCGCAGAGGCCCCCGGCGACGATGCCAGCCAGCAGCAGATAGAGCAGGATGCGATCCGCCTTCACGCCTCTCCTCGACCTAACGCTCTTCCCATTCGACCGTCTCCCCACTCGGCAAACGCTCGATCTCGAGATTCGCCAAGACGGCTCCGGGGAAGATACAGCAGTTGCGCCCTATGCGACAACGTTCGGGCAGGATGGCGCCCTTGCCGATCAGAGTCAGTCCCTGATCGAGATGGCGTGGATAGGCGCGGTTGACTTCCTCGCCGAGGGAGGGGTCGCCGATGTGGGCGTGACGGCCGATGACGACCTGCTTGTCGGCCACGACCTGCTCGACCACCGCCCCGGCCTGCACGACACCCTCGTGCATGATGATCGAGTCGCGCACGCGCGCGCCCTCCTCGATGATCACCCCGGGCGAGAGCACGCTGCCCGAGACATCTCCGCGCACGCGGCAGCCGCGCGCCAGCGTCGCGTGGCGCACCCGCGCACCGGGCGCGACGAAAGCTGGTGCGTGGTCGCCGCGGCCGCCCTCGAAGAGGTTCGTGCGCACGCCCCAGTGGGGCAGGTCCAGCGGGGAGCCGGGATCGAGCAGCTCCATGTTGGCGTCGAAGAAGGCGCGGACGGTTCCCACGTCCTGCCAGTAGCCGCCGAAGCGATACGCAGCCAGACGGTTGCGTTCGAGGAGGAACGGGAAGAGGTCCTTCGCGAAGTCGGTGCCCCCCCGCGACTCGCAGATCTCCTCGAGCGCGCTGACCAGCAGCTCGGTCCGGAAGGCGTAGACGCCCATCGAGATCAGGTTGCTCGTCGGCTGGGGCGGCTTCTCCTCGAATCCGGTGACCCAGTCCTCGCCGTCGACCTTGACCGTGCCGAACTGATGGGCTTCCTCGATCGGGATTTCGCGCACGGCCAGCGTGGCATCCGCGCCCCGATCGATATGCGCCTCGATCAGCGCCGCGTAGTCCATGCGATAGATGTGATCCCCGGAGAGGACCAGCGTGATCTCGGGACGGTACCGACCGATATAGGAGAGGTTGCGATAGACCGCATCCGCCGTGCCCTGATACCAGTCGGAGGCGCGCGTGCCGGTGTGCGGCGGAAGGATGCGCACCTCGCGCGAGCGGCCGGTCAGGCCCCACGCCTCACCACGTCCGAGATGCTTGGTCAGGCTGTAGGGCATGTATTGCGTCAGAATCCCGACCCGCTCGATGCCCGAGTTCATCACGTTGCTCAGCGCGAAGTCGATGATGCGGTAGATCCCGCCAAAGGGTACGGCCGGCTTCGCGCGGCGGCGCACCAGGACGTTCAGCCGGCTGCCCACACCGCCGGCGAGGATCAGCGCCAGAGTCCCCCGCAGATCGTAGGGTCGCGTTTCGATGCCCGGCTGCTCCATTGCGTTGATCCCCGTGCGCCTATGCGGCGCCCGCCGTGCCCGGCGCCACGCGAGCGCCGGGGGGGACGACTCCCCAGCGCGGCACCGCCGTTCCTTCCGTGATGCGCGCCGCCTTGCCGATCAGGACGATACCACGCTCGGTGACTCGCGGGCCCTGCACGTCGCTGCCGGGCGGGGCGATTCCGATCGTCGCGGCCTGCCCCACCTGGGTGCGCTTGTCGATGATCGCGTCGCGGATCCGCGCGCCCGGTGCGACGACGACATCGTTGTAGAGGATGCTGTTCTCGATCGTCGCCCCGCGTCCGACACGCACGCCCGGACCGAGCACGCTGCGGTGCACGGTGCCATCGATCAAACTGCCCTCGCCGATCAGCGAGCAGTCGACATCGCTCCAGGTGCGAAAGATCGGCGGTACTTGTCGCGCGAGGCTGTTGTCCTCGTTGTTGGTGCGGATCATCCACGATTCGATATCGATCTGCCCCTCGAGCAGGTCCTCGTGCGCCGCGAAGTAGCTGTCGACCGTGCGGGTGTACGCCCAGTACCCATCGAAGCGGTGGCCATAGACGCGTTCGCGGGCAAGCATCGCCGGGATCACGTCGCGCCCGAACTCGATCGAATCGTGATCCTTCATTCCCAGCAGGACTTCCTCGAGCGCCGCAAAGGTGAAGACGTAGACGGTCAAGGAAACGAGGTCGCTCTTGGGCTCGGCGGGCTTCTCCTCGTAGGAGAGCACACGCTCGTCCATGCCGAGCGTGGCGTAGCCGAATCTTCGGTCGCGCGCCTCCGGCGGCATCGCCTTGAGCGCCACGGTGAGCTCGGCACCGCGCTCGAGATGTGCCACGAGCAGCTCGCGATAGTCCATCGAGTAGATATGATCGCCCGAGAGCACCAGGACGAGTTCGGTCTGACGGTCGCGCAGATAGTCGAGGTTCTGGTAGACCGCGTCGGCGTTGCCCCGATACCAGTCCGAACCTTCGGCGGCGGAGTAGGGAGGGAGAATCTTGGCCCCGCGGTCGAGGCCCACGAAGTCCCAGCTCTCACCGACCCCGACATGATCGATCAGGGAGGCGGGCCGGTACTGTGAGAGGATGCCGACGGCGTTGATCCCCGCGCTGCAGAGGTTCGAGAGCGGGAAGTCGATGATCCGGTAGTGTCCCGCGAACGGCAGGGCCGACTTGGGACGCTCCAGCGTCAGGACCGACAGCTCGCCGACGCGTCCCCCGGCCAGGATCATCGCGGTCGTCTGCGGCAGCTTGATTCGCGAGAGCATGCGTCGGCCTTCTCCGTTCTTGCCGCTTCCCCCCGGTTGCCGAAGTGCGGTCGCGATCGCTCGTGCGCGCGCGGTCGCGCGCGTACGAGGGCCGCGCGCAACCGCTTCGGATTTCATTGTTTCGAGCGGCGAGCGGTGTGTCAAACGGTTTCTGGCGCGTGCCTTGGGTGGCTCTGGCTGTTTGCGAGAGGCAATCCCCGGATTCGGTCAACAGCCGTCCGAGGGCGCCCACCCTACGGGTGGAGGCAGATCCTCCCACGCACCTCACGATCCGCGGCGCGGAGGCCGTAGGGATAGATCCCGCTCGGCAAGCCTGAGAGGTCAAGCCGCAAGGCGTGGGTCCCGACGTCGCGCCAGCGTGCCTCCTTGCGCCAGACCATCCGCCCTTGGAGATCGAACAGCTCGATGCCGATCGGAGCGCCCCGTCCGAGCTCGTAGCGGAGGACGGTCGTGGCCCCTGCCGGATTCGGCGCGCATCGGTGGCTCAGGAACACCCGCGAGAACCCTGAGCGATCGGCGACGGGCACCGAGGAGGTCGGCAGGGAGTCCAGGTATTCCCGATGGGATGTCGAGAACTCGCACTCATAGTAGACGTCCCAGTTGATCGACCAGGTCATCAGGCCCCGGAAGCCGGGATACCCATCCGGCTGCGCGAGTTCGTACTGACCACCAAACGGAGTGGCGAGAATCAAGTAGTCGAGAGCCTGATGAACGATGTCCGGGGGCGTGTAGCCGCTCCCGGCCGACGGGCCGGCGGGCAGTCCTACCGTCACTTGGCTCTGGCACAGGGGGTCGAAGTAGATCGCGTTGCCCCAGCGATCCACGGGGAATCCCGCCAGGAGCACATCGGCCATGGCCACATGGAAGTCGGCCGTCGCAGGGTCGTAGATGTTTCCGTCGCGACCGAACATCGATCCCGTGTTGTAGTGTTGAACGCGGACGCACGCGATGCGGTCCCGCAGGGCATGAAGCAGGGCCAGGTACGCTCGCCAGATGCCGCCGTAGGACTGGTATCCGCCCTGCACGCAGGCGGTTTCCGGCGCAGCGGACAACAGCCGGTCCGGAAACAGAGTCATGAGCGAGCGTATGGCCTCGATGAAGCGGAGGATCCTCGGACTCGTCGGATTGCGGAAGTCGTCATCGCCCGGCACGAGGTACAGCGATGTGCCCTCCAGATCGATGTCGACGCCGTCGAATCCATAGGTCTGAAGGATCTCCTGCATCGAGGCCACGAAGGCCGCCACATCCGTCGAATCGTCGACGACGATCGGATCGCTCGCGCCGCTGATCGAGATCAGGATTCTCTTGCCCTCGCGCTGTAGCGCCTCGATCTCCGCGCGAAACTCGCCCGCGTCGGGGTAGATCGCGGGATCGGGCGCGAACTGCATCGTCGATCCGTGCGAGACCGTGGGTGTTGCGAATGCAACGTTGATGACATCGAAGACGGCCGTCGCGTGAGCGGCATGCCGGCTCTGGCGGACCGGGTTGGCCATCCCTTCCACAGAGTCCGTGCCGCGGAATCTGCCGACGCACAGGCCACCGGCAGCCTCTGGGTCGTCTGCCCTTCGAGCCGGGCCGAACCCGCGCAATCCGCAGAGACCAGTCCGACGGAGCGCAGGACAGGGTGCGTGGGACGGTAGGTGGCCGATGGGGGGGGAGGCGGAGGCTGAGTGGCGCAACTGCTTGCTAGGACTTCAGGCGTGGAGGGACTCGAACCCCCAGCCTACGGTTTTGGAGACCGTTGCTCTGCCAATTGAGCTACACGCCTAATACAGAACCTATCGGAGCGAGCCCCGATTGGATTGAGAAAGACTATAGGGAAAATGCGTTGGAAGGCGCAAGGGGGTTCTGGTACCGCTAGGGGCGGCAAACAGGCAGCCGCTCCACCGCGTGGGGCGGCAACTGGAATTCGCCCGCTGGTGGAGGAGATGTGCCCAAGCGATCGTCGCGCCAGCCTCGGCGCCGCCGCGCGCCGCACCCGGCGCGCGTTGCGGATGCTCCGCCGGCCAAGGGGGCAGGCATCCCCGCCCTCCTCTCGCAACGCTTCCTTTGGCGCGCCAGCCTGCTCACGGCGCTCGCGCTCTTGGCCTCGGGCCTGACCTTCGACCCGAAGCTCTATGTCAACGGCGACAACGTCGACTACATCCTGCTCGCCGAGCGACTGATCGAGGACGGCATCTGGTGGGACAGTCGCAAGTTCCCGCCCTTCTTCCCGATTCTGCTCGCACCGGTGCAGTTGCTCTTCGGGACGGCCTGGCTGCCTCAGAAACTGCTCGTCTTCGGACTCTATCTGGCATCCGCCCCCCTACTGCTGCGTGTGGGCGAGCGCGTCTTGCCGCGGCCGCTGGCCTTCGCTGGAAGCCTGCTCGGTCTGCTTTCGATCCCGGTGCTCGAGTTTTCCCACTACGTGATGTCCGAGGTTCCGTTCCTCTTCCTGACGCTACTGGCCCTCGTCGTCGGGGAGCGGTTGATCGCCACGCGTCTCCTGCGCGCGCCCGCGGCATCTGTCGCGGTGGGGGACGAATCGGCGGCAGGTGCGAACGGATCGTCGCCCGCTCCGGCGCGTGCCCCGAATCCCGATACCCGCACTGCGGCGGCGCCATCCGCGCCCGCCGGAAGCGCGCGCCTCCCGACTGCCGCGCGCTGGTTGGGCATCTACCTTCTGTTGGCTGCGGCGGCCTTCTACACGCGCAGCATCGGCGCGGCACTCGCGGCGGCGCTGCTCTGCGTGCTGCTGCTGCAAGGTCGCTGGCGCTGGGCCCTGCTCGCTCTGGGACTCTGGCTGGCGACCCTGGTGCCCTGGATCCTGCACTCGTACGGCTCGGGTGCCGAGGGGGCGACCTATCTGCAGCAGGTCGTCTACCAGAATCCCTACTACCCCGACTACGGCAAGCTCGATGCGGCATCGCTCCTCACACGCCTCGCGCGCAACGCCGACCGCTACCTGCTCCACGAGATCCCGATCGAGATCATCCCCGCCGTCTATCGCAGCACCTACTCGGTCGATCCCGCCGCACGTTCGGCCGCCCTGCCTCTGCCGGCCGCGCTGGCGGTGATCGGTCTGGTGGCGGCGGGCGCCGTGGCCGCCTGGCGACGCGCGCCATTGATGGTGGCC
The DNA here is from genome assembly GCA_014729815.1 of Candidatus Eiseniibacteriota bacterium. Taxonomy (GTDB): domain Bacteria; phylum Eisenbacteria; class RBG-16-71-46; order CAIMUX01; family WJJG01; genus WJJG01. The sequence goes on along the minus strand of WJJG01000106.1, from coordinate 1,966 downwards.
TATGCGGGGACCTCCCTGCTGGTGGCCCTGCTCTGGCCTCCGATCTGGGCCAGCGTGCGCTTCGTGCTGCCGATCCTGCCTCTGCTGACGCTCTTCTTCCTGCGGGGCTGCGATCTGCTCTTGCGAGAGCTCCCCGTGCGCCGGGGCGGGGTTCGCGACTTCAGACGAAGCCAGAGCAAAGGCCGACAACCGGCACTTATAGTTCGACTTGCGACTGCGCCCCGTCTTTCGATCGCTGTACTTTCGGCCCTCGTAGGCGCCCTGCTGGCCTTGGCCGTCTACAACGTAGCGCGCTACGGGGCGGAGACCGAGACCTATCCCCGGCCCTGGGCCTCCTACTTCGCTGCGGCGGATTGGGCCGGGCGCCATCTCCCTCCGGGCAGCCTGGTGCTCGATCGCAAGCCGAACATCTTCGGCCTGGTCACCGATCTCCCGGCGATCACGTTTCCGCGGGAGCGAGACCCCGAGAAGATGCTCGACTACCTCCGCGAACGTGGCGTGCAGTACGTTCACGCGGCGATCATTCCCTATGACGACTTCCCGCGGATCCTCTATCCTTTCCTGGCCAGCCGGAGTCACTACTTCGATGTGATCTGGGTGGAGGACCCCGAGGCCATGGGGAGCTTCCTGCTGGAGTTCCATCCTGAGGGCGGCCGGCGGGGCTTCATCCTGGAGCACTCGCCGCCCGGCTAGTCCGACGGGAGAGGAGAGAAGCGGTGCCCACCATGCTCGATTCGCATGCCGAGGCGCTACGACGCGCCTGGCAGGATCCGGCTTTCGCCGACAGCCCGGCGGCGCGCGAAGCGGTGACCGCCGTGGTGGACCTGCTCGATCGGGGTGCGCTGCGGGTCGCCGAAGCGGCGGGGGAGCAGTGGATCGTCCACGGCGAAGTGCAGATCGCGATCCTGCTCTACTTCCGCCAGCGCGGCATGGAGCCGCTGGCCGCGGGGCCCCTGCGCTTCCGCGACAAGATCCCGCTCAAGGAGCGCCTCGTCGAGCAGGAGGTGCGGGTGGTGCCGCCCGGCACCGTGCGCTATGGCAGCTTCCTCGAACCCGGTTGCGTCGTGATGCCGGCCTACGTCAACATCGGCGCCTATGTCGGCGGCGGCAGCATGATCGACACCTGGGCGACGATCGGCAGCGGCGCACAGATCGGACGCGAGGTGCACATCTCCGGCGGAGTGGGGATCGGCGGCGTGCTCGAGCCGCCGCAGGCGCAACCGGTGATCGTCGAAGACGGGGCCTTCATCGGCTCGCGCTGCGTTCTGGTCGAGGGCGTGTCGGTGGGGTCGCAGGCGGTGCTGGGCGCCGGATGCGTCTTGACGGCCTCGACGCCGATCGTCGATGTGCGCGGGTCGGAGCCGGTGGTCACGCGCGGGCGCATTCCGGGCGGGACGGTGGCGATTCCCGGCAGTTGGCCGCGCCGCTTTCCAGCCGGTCAGTTCGCCACGCCCTGCGTGCTGCTGATCGGCGAGCGCAAGGCCTCGACCGATCGCAAGACGCGGTTGAACGAGATCCTGCGGGAGTTTCCGCTGGAATTGTAGCACTCGGCCGCGCCGGGTCTGGATGCGCGTGTCCCGAGCAGCGGCCACCCTCGGCGAAGGACGAAGCCACAAGGGGATGTCGTGAGCGAGCAAGGATCGAGACGCAAGCCCGTTTCGCAGGAGCCGGATGCCGCACGCCCCGACGGTCAGGCGCGCACTGCGCGGAAGCGCACCATGAAGCGTGCCCGGAAGAAGGCTGCCCGCAAGCCCGGCACGAAGAAACGGGTCACGACCCGCGGCGGGGCAAAGCAGGATGCCAAGCGCCGTGGCACGCCCGCGGCCGCCCAGCGCAGCGCGAAGCAGCGCAAGACCCGGCGGCGCCGCGCGGGGCGCGCCGCCTCCTCGCCGGCCGGTGTCCTCGCGCGGCATGCCGTGGCGCCCGAGCACTTGCGCTGGCGGTGCGACCTGGACCGCTTCGAGTT
>WJJG01000105.1 GCA_014729815.1 Candidatus Eiseniibacteriota bacterium | reverse complement strand
GTGCGGCGCGTCTCGGCGATCTGCGCCAGCTCCTCGGCCTGCTTGTCCAGGCGGGCGCCCACGGCCCCGATGACCGCGCCTTCCGTCTTGTGACCGCTCTGATGCCCGATCACCGCGCCGGTCACAGCACCGGCCGCCGCGCCGATCCCGGCGCCCTTCTTGGTGCGCGAGCCGCAGCCGCTCCAGCCGATCAGAGCCGGCAGGAGCAAGACGATCAGGATCGTCCTTCCACGGTAGACTGTCATCGAACGCATCCCGCACCTCCTCGCTTCCGGTGACATACGTCCCTTGCGCCTCTTGCAGGATCCCATCCTACGCCCTGGCCGCCGGCCGGTTCCACTCCCGGGGTTTGGAACTCGCGCGGCAACCCCGGCCACCCCGGGTACAGTCTCGAGCACCCCCCGAGGCCACTTCCGACACCCCCGGGGCGCCTCGGCCCGTCCGGGGCCCCGTCCGACGCCCCCCCGAGCGCCGAGTGGCGGCCCCCGAGCCCCGGGCGGCTTGACCGCGGCTGCCAAGCGGGATAGACAGGAGGCGAACGGTCCCACATCGCCGCAGACGCACCCGCGCCCGTTCCCGGAAGATCGCTTCCCACCCACCGCAGGGAGGAGGAACCGAACCGACTCGCTTGCCAAGGAGGAACGATGATGGCTGCCTCGATTCGTGTGCCGAACCGCCGCCGACGCGCCACGTCCGTGCCCCGCTGGGGGCTCCGGCTGGGATTGCTGGTCCTCCCGCTGCTCGCCGCGCCCGGCATATCGGCTGCGGAGCCGTCCACCGATTCGGACTACGATCAGCTGCTCGCCGAGAACCCCGGGGAGCGTGAGGAAATCGAGGCGCTGCAGGGCGCCCTCTCCGAAGACCCGGAAGCCGAAGAGAGCTTCCTGGCCTACCAGGATTCGGTCGACGCGCATCCGGAGCTGGCCGAGCACGAAGCGGCCTACTACGAGGCGCTGGCCGAGGACTCGCTGCTCGCCCAGCGCGCCCAGGAGCTCGAGGAGGCCGCGGCCGACGATCCGGAGGCCGAATCCCAGATGGCGGCCTTCGACAGCCTGATGGCCAGCGACGAGGATCTGGGCGAACGCATGGAGGCGTTCGAGACGGCCGCCGCCGAAGACGCCGAGGACTTCGAGGCACACGCCGAGGCGGTGGCCGAGGTGCAGGGTGACGCGGATCTGGCCGAGGAGATCTTCGCCAGTGAAGCCGCGCCCACGTACAGTGGATCCGATCCGCAGATCGTTGTGCTCGTCGACTACCTGCGTGCCCACCCGGGCCTCTATCGGGCCTGGTGGCGACTGCACCACTACGTGCGGGCCCGTCCGCCGATCGCGCGCGCCCTGCGCGCACACTGGCGCTGGTGGCGCCCGCGGCCTGCGCTCTGGCGCACCTGGTGGCGCTATCGCCTGCGCGCTGCCCGGACCCCGCGGATTCACCGGCTTCTCTGGTCCCGCCGCGTCTGGCTCGGTCGCCGGCCGGCGCTGGCGCGGCGTGTCTGGGGCCATCGTCTGCTGATCGCGCGCAAGCCGCTGCTGCGCCGTCATGCGCGCTTCCACTATCGCCACCCGAAGCTGGCCAAGCGGGTGCTCCACCATCGGCGCGTCGTTCGCCGCCACGCGGGTCCGGGACGCAAGCCGCCCCCGCCGCGGCACCGTCGCAAGCCGCCGCCTCCGCCGCCGCGGCGCCGGTAGTACGCGGGGCCCAGCGCGGTTCGTAGGCTGGCGGTCTGGTTCCCTGTCCTCGGGCGCTGTGCTACGGTCGCCCCCGGAGAGGGAACCATGATCGCGCTCTTGCTGCGGGCCATCCTGGCCGTGCTGGTTTTCAGCCTGGTGATGTCGGGCGTGCGGGCGCTGGGCACCTGGCTGCAGCGCCGCAATGCCCGTCGCCGCGCGGGCCCCGCATCCGGTCCGCAGCGGATGCGCCGTCGGGGCTCCTCGCAGGGCGTCAAGCTGCCGCCCGAGGAGGTCATCGACGTGCCCTATCGAACCGTGCCGTCGGACGAGTCTGAGGAAGAGGAGCCGTAGGATCGCCGAGAAGGAGGAGGCCATCGCCATGAGGTACCGTTCCCGGGTCTGGGCGTTCGTGTGGGCCAGCCTCTGCTGCGCCGCGCTGCTGTGCGCCGGCTGTAGCAGCGGCCCCCCCGAGGTGACCGAGCTCAAGCACTACCCGCTCGATAGCCTCGAGGGTGTGATCCGCTCCTCAGACGTGGAGCTGGATGGCGAGATCAGCGCCGATGGAGGTGGATCGCTGCGCATCACCGCGTCCGAGCCATTGGTGGTGAATCTCTTCGAGACCGGGGATCTGGATGTCGAGAACGGACGCCTCGACTACCAGGCGCGCCTGCGCACCGAGGATCTCGAGGGGCAAACCTACCTGGAGATGTGGTGCCACTTCCCGGGGATCGGGGAGGCCTTCTCGCGCGGAATGCAGTCGGCGCTCAGCGGGTCCAACGATTGGACCTCGCAGGAGATCCCCTTCTTCCTCAAGGAGGGCGAGAACCCCGACAACGTGAAGCTGAATCTGGTCGTCACCGGCACCGGAACGGTCTGGATCGACGACATTCGTCTGACGATCGCGCGCTAGCGATCGGCGGCGAGGCCGCTTCGACCTGGCAACACTTTGCAGCACAGTGGACTACGCCTCTTGGTCGGGCGCACCATCCTATCGAATGATCGAGATGCCAAAATATCATTCCGCGCGGGGGCCGGGCGGTAGCAGAATGTTGGATTCCTTCGAGCGGGCCGGCGCCCGCTACGCAGCGAGCGGAAGGTGGAACGGACCATGGCTGACGAGCGGACACAGAAGAGCCTCGAGTTGCTGCGCGAGCAGTATCCGGAGAAGTTCGCGCCCGAGGAGAAGATCTTCGCGCGGATCCATCGCGGCGATCGGATCTTCATCAGCACCGGCTGCGGCGAGCCGCAGTACCTCGTGCAGGCCCTGATCGACTACGTGCGCGATCACCCCAAGGCGATCTTCGGCGCCGAGGTCTTCCACGTCTGGACACTGGGTGTGGCGCCCTACACGGATCGGAAGTTCCAGCGGAATTTCCGTCACAACTCCTTCTTCATCAGCAACAGCTCGCGCGAGGCGGTCAACGAGGGCCTGGCGGACTACTCGCCGGTCTTCCTCTCGCAGATCCCCGATCTGCTGCAGCGCGGGCAGGTGCCGGTCGATGTAGCCCTGATCCAGGTCTCGCGTCCCGACGAGCACGGCTACATGAGTCTGGGCGTCAGCGTGGACATCACCAAGGCCGCGGTCGACAACGCCTCGCTGGTGATCGCCCAGGTCAACAGCCACTTCCCGCGCGTGCACGGCGATACGTTCGTGCACATGCGCGACGTCGACTTCCTCCTGCCCCACGACGAGCCGATCCTCGAGTACAAGGACGACGCGCCCGACGAGATCGCCGAGCGGATCGGCGGGTATGTGGCGCGCATCGTCCAGGATGGCGATACGATCCAGGTCGGCTACGGCAGCATTCCCAATGCAGTGATCCGCAACCTGCGTGACAAGAAGCGCCTGGGCATCCATACCGAGCTGATCGGCGACGGGTTGGTCGAGCTGATGAAGCGCGGCGTGGTCGACAACTCGCGCAAGTCGATCGATCGCGGCAAGGCGGTGGGCACCTTCTGCATGGGCCGCCGCGAGACCTACGAGTTCCTCGACGACAACCCGGCCGTGGAGTTCCGCCAGATCAGCTACACGAACAACCCGTTGACGATCGCGCGCATCGAGAACATGACGGCCATCAACTCTTCGCTGCAGATCGATCTGACCGGACAGGCCACGGCCGACTCGATCGGCGAGACCTTCTTCAGCGGCATCGGCGGGCATGCCGATTTCATGCGCGGCGCGGTGCTGGCGCCCGGCGGCAAGACGATCCTGGCGCTGCCCTCCACCGCGCGGGACGGGGAGGTCTCACGCATCGTCCCCTATCTCGAGAAGGGGGCCGGTGTGACGCTCGATCGCGGCGACACGCACTACGTCGTCACCGAATACGGGATCGCCTACTTGCACGGCAAAAATATCCGCGAGCGGGCGATGGCCCTGGTGGCGATCGCTCACCCGAAGTTCCGCTCCGACTTGATCGCCGAGGCCAAGCGCCGCAAGCTGATCTACACGGACCAGGCCTTCATCCCCGGCAAGCGCGGCGAGTACCCCGAGGACCTCGAGGTGGTGCGCACGACGCGCTCGGGTCTGAGCATGCAGCTGCGACCGGTCAAGATCAGCGACGAGCCGCTTCTCAAGGAGTTCTTCTACTCGCTCTCGGACCAGAGCATCTACAAGCGCTTCATCTCGCAGCGGCTGGATATGCCCCACGAGCGACTGCAGGAGTTCGTGATCATCGACTACACGAAGGAGATGGTCATCCTGGCGGTGGAAGCCGGCGAGGCGCCCGACGAGGAGCGCGAAAAGCTCCTGGGTGTGGGGCAGTACGGCATCGACGAACACACGCACACCGCCGAGGTGGCGCTCGTGGTGCGCGACGACTACCAGGGACACGGGGTCGGCACGGAGATCCTCTCCTATCTGACGCAGCTGGCCCAGAAGCAGGGCCTGCTGGGCTTCTCGGCCGAGGTATTGATCGAGAACCGCCCGATGCTGAGTCTCTTCGAGAAGATGGGTTTCGACATCCAGCGCCGCACGGCCGAAGGGGTCGTGGAGCTGCGCATGCGTTTCAGAGGACATCATGCCGGGTAACGGACCGCACATTCGCCGTCTCTTCGAGCCGCGCTCGGTCGCGGTGATCGGCGCCTCGCACACGCCGGGCAAGATCGGGCACACGATCCTCGAGAACATCATCGAGGGCGGCTACGGGGGCAAGATCTACCCGGTCAATCCCAAGGGGGGCGAGATCCTCGGCCGCCCGGTCTACGCCAGGGCCGCGGACGTCCCGACCGAGATCGACCTGGCGGTCACCTGCGTGCCCGCCAAGTACGCACTGGGTGCGGTGCAGGATCTGGCTGATCGGGGCACGAAGTACAATCTGGTGATCACCTCGGGCTTCTCCGAGGTCGGCAACCTCGAAGAGGAACGCCAGCTCGTCGGCTACGCCACCGAGCGCGGCATGCGCATCCTGGGGCCCAACATCTTCGGCATGTTCTCGGCCTCCGCTTCGCTGGATGCGACCTTCGGGCCCGGTGGGATCCGCCACGGCAGCGTGGCGATCATCACGCAGAGCGGCGCCCTGGGTCTGGCGATGATCGGCAAGACGGCCGTCGAGAACGTCGGCATCTCGGCCATGATCTCGGTGGGCAACAAGGCCGACATCGACGAGGCCGACCTGCTGCGCTATCTGATGGAGGATGCCAACACGCGCACGATCCTGATGTACATCGAAGGGGTGCGCGAGGGCGAGGAGCTGCTCGAGGTCCTGCGCGAGACGACCGGCCGGAAGCCGGTCGTGGCGATCAAGTCGGGGCGCTCGAAGCGCGGCGCGGTAGCGGCCGCCTCGCACACCGGCTCGCTGGCCGGGTCGGACGCGATTTTCGAGGCGGTCATGCGCCAGGCGGGCGTACTGCGCGCCGAGAGCGTGGAGGAAGCCTTCAACCTCTGCAAGTTCCTCTCGGAGACGCCTCCGCCCGCGGGCCGCCATGCCGTCATCGTCACCAACGGCGGCGGCATCGGCGTGCTGGCCACGGATGCCTGCGAGAAATACGACGTGCCGCTCTATGATGATGCCCAGACCCTCAAGGAGATCTTCAGTCCGGTCACACCCGACTTCGGCTCGACCAAGAATCCGATCGATCTGACCGGCCAAGCCAGCGCCGAACACTACCGCGTAGCCCTCGACGCGGCGCTCACGAGCGAGAAGATCCACTCTGTCCTGGCGCTCTATTGCGAGACGGCGCTCTTCGACGCCGAGTCCCTGATGAAGATGATCCGCCGCAACTACGCGCGGTACAAGGAGCGCGGCAAGCCGCTGCTCTTCTCGATCTTTGGCGGCGCCGACACCGAGACGAGCCTCGATACGCTCACCAAGGAGCGCGTGCCGGTCTTCGGGGACGTCTACGAGACCGTGGCCTGCATGGGCGGGCTCTACAGCTACGGGCGCTACCTGCAGCAGCGCCGCGATGCGACGGACGAGACCGAGATCGACACCGCCGCCATCGACCGGATCGTACGCGGTGCGCGGTCGGAGAAGCGGAGCTTTCTGCTGGCGCATGAAGGGCAGGCGCTGATGGACGCCATCGGCATCCCGCTGCCCCGCAGTCGCGTGGTGCGCAATCTGGACGAGGCCGTACAGGCCGCCGAGCAGATCGGCTACCCGCTGGTGCTGAAGGTCGTCTCGCGCGACATCCTGCACAAGAGCGATGTGGGCGGCGTGGCGCTCGATCTGGAAGACCGCGAGGAGGTCATCGACGCCTACCAGGCGATCATGCGCAACTGCCGCACGCGCATGCCGCAGGCGCGGATCCAGGGGATCGAGGTCGCCGAGATGGTCGCCTCGGGCGTCGAGCTGATCGCCGGCGCGCGGCGCGATGCCAGCTTCGGGCCGATCGTCATGTTCGGCATGGGCGGGATCTACGTCGAGGTGCTCAAGGATGTCTCCTTCCGCGCGGCGCCGCTCGATCGGCGCGAAGTGCTGGCGATGATGAAGGAGATCCGCGCCTATCCCCTGCTGCTCGGTGTGCGTGGCGAGGAGCGCCGCGACATCGAGAGCGTCACCGATGCGATCATCCGCCTCGCCACGATCATCCGGCACTGCCCGGAGATCTCCGATATCGAAGTCAACCCGCTGGTGGCCTACGAACAGGGCCACGGAGCCAAGGCGGTCGATGTGCGGGTATTGCTCACCGAGACTGCCGGAGGGAGTACAGATGCCTAGACTGGTCGTTGCCTCGACGCGTGAGGGCGCCGGCAAGACGAGCGCCATCATCGGGATGGCGCGCACGCTGCAGAAGCCGGTGGGATACATGAAGCCGTTCGGCGATCGGCTGCTCTACCGCAAGAAGCGCCTGTGGGACTACGACTCGGCGCTGGTGGTCAACATCCTGGGGCTCGACTCCGAGCCGGAGGAGATGAGTATCGGCTTCGATCATTCGAAGCTGCGATTCATGTACGACCAGGCGTCGACCCGCGCCAAGCTGGGCCAGCTGCTGGCGCAGATCGAAGAGGGCAAGCAGCTGGTCTTCATCGAGGCCGGGAAGGATCTCGGCTTCGGCGGCTCGGTGCACCTGGATGCACTCACAGTGGCGCAGCATGCCGAGGCGCAGCTGCTCCTGGTGGCCAGTGGGCCCGAGGACGAGATCCTCGACGATCTGCAGTTCTTCAAGCACCATATCGACCTGCGCGGAGTGCCTCTGATCGGAGCGATCGCCAATCAGGTCAAGGATCCCGACGACTTCGAGAACACCTACCGCCGTCACATCGACGAGCTGGGCATTCCCCTGCTGGGCGTGATTCCCTTCGATGCCGAGCTGACGCACCCTTCGGTCGGCTTCCTGGCCGGCGTGCTCTTCGCCAAGATCCTCTCCGGCGAGGGGCAGCTCGACCGCACGGTCAAGCACATCTTCGTCGGCGCCATGGACGCCGACGCCGCACGCCGGGAACCACGCTTCGCCGAGGAGCAGCGCCTGGTCATCACCAGCGGGGATCGCAGCGACATGATCCTGGCCGCGCTGGAGGGCGACACGGTGGGCATCGTGCTGACCAACAACGTCATGCCACCGGCCAACATCATCTCGCAGGTCGCCGAGCGGGGCGTGCCGATGCTGCTGGTGGCCGAGGACACCTATCAGGTCGCCAAACGCATCGACGACATCGAGCATCTGCTGACCAAGGAGGAGTCGGACAAGATCGCGCGACTCACCACAATGGTGCAGGAACATGTCAATCTGCAGAAGCTGGGTGCGTGACGGGACGGAAGCAACGCGCCGGACTTTGTGGAGGCCAAAGACCTCGCGCGGTTCGGGAGCATCGCGAGGGGCCTTGCGTAGCCGCCGGACCTCCGGCACACTCGCCGATTCGAGTGCAAGGAGGCCCGCATGGATGTATCCCAGGCCATCCGCGAGCGACGCGCCTATCGCTCGCTGGCCCCGCTGGAGATCGATCAAGCGCTGGTCGAGGATCTTGCGACCCACGCTGGCCTATCCGCTTCCTGTTTCAACCATCAGCCCTGGAGATTCGTCTTCACCTACGAGCCGCGGCAGCTTCGCCGGCTCCATGAAGCGCTCTCCTCGGGAAACGCCTGGGCGCGCAAGGCCTCGCTGATCGTGGCCGTCGCCAGCCGGCGCGATCTCGACTGCGTGGTCAAGAAGCGCGTCTACTATCTCTTCGATACCGGCATGGCCACCGCCTTGCTGATCCTGCGCGCCACCGAACGCGGCCTGGTCGCCCATCCAATCGCCGGCTTCCGCGAGTCGCGGGTCAAGGCGGTCCTGGAAATCCCCGAGGATATGCGGGTCATCACACTGGTCGTTATCGGCGCGCGCGCGGCGGAGATCGATTCGGAGCTCAACGAGAAGCAGCGGACCAGCGAGCGGCAACGGCCCGCGCGCCGCGCGCTCGCGGAGTTCGCGTACGAGAATCGCTATCCCGCCCCCACGACGGAGCGGAACAACGGAGCCTCTCGATGAAGTCCACGCACGTCCCTGGGACGAATCGCGGCAAAGTCTTCATGTTCGCCATCAGCACTTGCGTTTGGTGCAGGAAGACCAAGCGACTGCTCAAGGCGTTGGGGGTGGCCCACGAGTTCATCGATGTCGACCTCCTCGAAGGGGAGGAGAAGGCGCGGGCCGTCGCGGAGCTGCGCCGCTGGAATCCGCGCGCTTCCTATCCCACGCTGGTCATCGACGAGAAGATCTGCATCCGCGGCTACGACGAGCGGCGCATTCGCGAGGAGTTGGAGTCATGAGCGCACCCGAGATCCCGTCCGAGGAGATCGAGCGACTCCACGAGCGTCTCGCTCGGGAGGCCGAGGAGGGCGGCTACCATCTCAATCCGGACCGGGAGTTCACCCGTGACCTGGTCGAGGGACTCCTGGTCAACGAGCGACGCTACGGGTACTGGGCCTGTCCGTGTCGTTTGGCCGCGGGAAGCAAGCAGGAGGATCTGGATATCATCTGTCCTTGCGACTATCGCGACGCCGACCTGAACGAGTACGACGCCTGCTACTGCGGGCTCTACGTTTCGGAGCGCGTCCTGGGCGGAGAGAAGGAGGTTGCGCCGATTCCCGAGCGGCGTCCGGACGAGGAGCACCGCGCGCAGGCGCGTGCGCCGCGGACGGAACCCGGAGCGGCTGCCGCCGCAGGATCGGCCAAGCTCCCGACCCCCGTTTGGCGCTGTCGCGTGTGTGGATACCTCTGCGGGCGCGACGGGCCGCCCGAGCGTTGCCCGATCTGCAAGGCCAAGCAGGAGCGCTTCGAACGCTTCCTGTGACACGCGCCCCGTCTCGCGGAACCGCCATCCTGCCCTCGGGTAGGATCGTCTCTGCAACGATGCAGTGCGCGATCGCGTGGCCGCTTCGTCGACCGCTGAAGGGAGCCGCCCATGGGAGAACCAGCGCCACACACCCGTCGCCGAGAGGCGATGCGCCAAATCCTGCGCGAGGCGATCCAACGTGAGACCGACGCCTTCAACTACTATCAGAAGGCGCGGGCGCGGGCACACGTGCCGGAGTCCGAGGCTCTGCTTCTGCAGCTCGCCGAAGAGGAGCGCAAGCATCGCGCGATTCTGCTCGAGGAGTTGCGCAAGCTCGAACGGCTCCTGCTACGCGGTTCCGCAGAGGAGGCGATCGCCGCCGAGCACGTCAGCTATCATGTGCCCGAGGACTTCGACCTGCGTCGCCTGCAATCGACCCGTGGGCTGGATCTGGCGGCCGTCTCGCTGCCGATGGAGATGATCGGAGGCGACTTCCTCGACACGGTGCCCTTGACGCGCCCGCGCGACGGACGGGCCCTGGGGCTTTTTCTCTACGACATCATGGGGCACGGCCTGGAGTCGACGAGGCTCAAGGCGCTGGCCAAGCGGAGCTTCACCGAGATGCGCGAGTCGTGGGCCAGCCGGCGCGGCCCGGTCGACCTCGATCGTCCCGAGGAGGTCCTATCGGCGCTCAATCAGGGTCTGATCGATGCCTGTCAGTCTCACCGCCGCTTCGTCACCGCGCTCTACTGCGTCGTCGATCCGATCGCCCGAACGCTGACCTACGCCTCGGCCGGTCATGAGACCCCGATCGTGATCCGCGCCAATGGCGAATACATCCATCTCAGCCAGACCCAGCTTCTGCTCTGTGTGACGCGCGAGCTGACCTACGACGACGTGCGCGTGCCGATCGAACCCGGTGACGTCCTGGCGCTCTACTCCGACGGCATCACCGAGGCGATGGGAGCCGCCGAGGAGATGTTCGGACGCGCGCGGGTGCGTGCAGTCCTCCAGCGCCTGCGCGAGGAGGACGCAGCAACGATCGCGCGCGGCATCGTGGAGGAGATGCGCGGCTTCCTGCAGGGCGAACCGATGACCGACGAAGCCACCCTGGTCGTCATCAAGGTCGAGCCGGACGGCGAACGCTAAGCCGCCGCACCGGCTCTCCCACACGCTCCCGGGCGGGGGGTGCGGAGGACTGCCGGTGGGGATGCGGTGATCGAGAGCCCCGCGGGCTCCCGACGAACCACCCACCATGAGGCGAGGGGCTCCGCCGCGCGGGCGGCGCAGGGGAACGTTTCGCTGCCGCCGCAGATGACGTATCATTGTGGGTGGTTCGTCGACCTGGATCCCGATCACCCTCGAGGTGCGCCATGGCACTCCGCAGAACTCGCAATTCACTCAGAGACCATCGCTTGGGGTCCTCGGGCCTCTCGCGTCGCTCCTTCTTCGGCGCCACCGCCGGCATGGCCGCCCTGGCCCTGCTGCGCGGGCCGCGCATCGGCGCGACGGCGCCGGCCGACCTGCCGGTGCGCGACGACTACGTGGGCCGGCTCTGCTACAACGAGAATCCCCTGGGCCCCTCGCCCCTCGCGCAGGCCGCCATGGTCGATGCCGTGCCGATGGGCCATCGCTACGGCGACTGGTACGCCGAATCGCTGCGCGAAGACCTCGCCGACCTGCATCAGGTCGAGCGTCCTCAGACGATCGCCGGCTGCGGGGCCACCGAGATCTTGCGCCTGGCGGCCTTCGCCTTTGCCGACCCGGAGGGCAACGTCGTCGTACCGACTCCTTCCTACGGGCAGTTCGGCTCCGATTGCGCCTTCATGGGCGCCGAAGTGCGTCACTCGGGTCTCGATCAGGACTGGCGCATCGATCTGGCCGACATGGCTTCGCAGGTCGACGCGCACACGACCGCGGTCTGCCTCACCAACCCCAACAACCCCACGGCCACCGTTCTGCCGGCGGTCGACATCGCCGCGTTCGTCGATGCGCTGCCCGAGCATGTCACCGTGATCATCGACGAGGCCTATCACGAGTACATCCACGACCCGGCCTACGAGTCGGCCATGGAGCTCGTGCGCCAGGGCAAGAACGTCGTGGTCATCCGTACTTTCTCGAAGATCTTCGGGATGGCCGGCGTGCGACTCGGCTACGCGGTGGGCAAGCAGAGCCTGATCGGCTCGATGACGATGTGGCACAACTGGGGCACCGTCTCGCGTCTGGCCCTCGAGGGCGGCCGGGCGGCGCTGACCGACGCGCAGCACATCAGCGACACCGTGGCGCTCAACGATCAGGCCAAACAGCTCTGCTTCGACGGATTCGATGCACTGGGCCTCGACTACATCCCCTCAGAGACGAACTTCTTCATGGTCGACGTGGGCCAGCCGGCCGGGCCCGTCTCGGCGGCGCTGGCCGACGAAGGGATCTACGTGCGCACTGGATGGGGCATGCAGAACCATCTGCGCGTCTCCACCGGCACGCTCGAGGAGATGCAGTCGTTCCTGACCGTGCTCGAGCAGATCCTCACGGGGTCTGGCGCCCCGGACCGGCATCCGCCGCGCTTCAGCATCCTGGAAGGCAACTACCCCAACCCGTTCCGCTCGCATACCGAGCTCAGCTACCGACTCGCCCGAGACGCCGATGTACGCCTGCAGCTCTACGATGCCCAGGGACGCGCGATCCGCACCCTGGTGCGGGCCCGCCGCCGCGCCGGGCTGCATGCGCTGCAATGGGACGGGCGCGATGGCCGCGGGGCGGCGGTGCCGGCGGGCATCTACTACTACCGCCTGACGGCCGGCGACTTCATGCAGACCCGCAGGATGATCCGGATTCGATAGGCAGTTGTCCGCAAGCGGCAAGACAGCGCGCGAGATGCTCGCACCGCCCCCACGCAACGCGCATCGCCAGCGGAGGGATATGTGCGCAAACGGAAGCAGAAGAAGGGGATCTTCTGCATCGAAGGACTCTGGGATCCGGATCTGCGCGTGACCTCCACGGTGCGCCCGATCCTCGAGCTGCTGCGCCTGCACGAAGGCATCGAGTACATCCATCGCGAGTATGCCACGCGCGAGGAGCTGGAGTTCTATCTCGAGCGCTGGACTCAGAGGCGGTACGCCGCCTTCCCGATCCTGTACCTGGCCAGCCACGGCATGGAGAGCGGAGTCGAGATCCAGGGCAAGGTCTACAAGCTGAGCCGCATGGCGCGCCTGCTCGAGGGAAAGTGCGAGGACCGAGTGCTGATGTTCTCCTCGTGCAGCACGCTGGGAATCGAGAAGCGCAAGCTACAGCGCTTCGTGCGCAAGACCGGGGCGCTGGGCGTCTGCGGATACCGCGTGGACGTCGACTGGATGAAGTCGCTGGCCTTCGAGCTGCTGCTCTTCTCACAGATGCAGCGCAACGAGTTCTCCGGCCGCGGGATCTCTGCGATCCACAAGGCCGCAGATGTGATCGCCGGCTCTTTTCCGGAGCTCGACTTCCGCATGGCCACCGAGAAGGACACCGCCGAGGCCACGGCCAAGGCCCGCCGCAAGGTTGCAGCCGCCGAGAAGAAGCAGCGCAAGGCCGCCGCCCGGTAGACGCCGCGCAAGGCCGCCACTCGGTAGATGCCGCGCCAGCCCGCCGCGCTTCAATCGCCCCACGCCGGCGGCTACAGATATCGCTCGAACCAGTCGAGGATCCTCTCCAGCCGCACCTGCCGGCGATCCGGCCGTCCCCCGCGCGAGAGGCCATGCGGCTCTTCGGGGAAGCGGATGAACTCCACCCGCCGCTTGAGCACCTTCAGCGTGGCGAAGAGGTTCTCGGCCTGCTCGATGTTGCAGCGCAGATCGTTCTCCGAGTGGATGATCAGGAGCGGCGTGCGGATCTGCTTGGCGTAGGTCAGCGGCGATTGTCGGCGGTAGCCCTCCAGGTCCTGCCACGGATAGTGATCGAACGTGTGGTGGAACGAGAAGCCCATGTCGGAGGAACCGAAGAAGGGCACCAGATCGACCACCGATCGCTGGGTGACGGCCGCCTTGTAGCGCCGCGTGTGGCCGACCGCCCAGTTGGTCATGTAGCCGCCGTAGGAACCCCCGGTGATGCCGATGCGGTTGCGATCGACGTACGGCAGTTTCTCGAGGTAGTCGGTCACGGCCGTGACATCGTCGAAGTCGCGCGTGCCCCAGGCACCGCGGATCGCCTCGCAGAAGGCCCGGCCGTATCCGCCGGAACCGCGCGGATTGCTGTAGATCACGACGTAGCCCTGCGCCGCGAGAAGCTGCATCTCGTGGAAGAAGGTGTAGCCGTACTGCCCCTGCGGCCCGCCGTGCACCTCGACGACCGCCGGGTATTTCCGGCGCATCGAGAAGCGCGGTGGCTTGAGGATCCAGGCATCCACGACCGTCTTCTCGGTCGAGCGCACGCGCACGTGGCGCGGCCGCTGGATCTGGAGGCCGGCGGCCCAATCGCGATTGAGATGGGAGAGCGGCGTGCCGCTGCGACGGCGCAGATCGTAGCGGAAGACCTCCGGGGGCCGTGTGGCGGACGAAACCGTACCGGCGGCCGATCTCCCGTCCGCCGAGAGCGTGACGTTCATCAGATGCTGGCGATCCGGGGTCAGCGGCTGCGGAGTGCCGCCGCGTGCGGTCACCCGATAGAGGCGGGTCGCACCGTGATGGGACGAGACGAAGTAGATCCAGCGACCATCCGGACTCCAGGTGGGACGGAGCTGGAACCATCCGCCGCCCACATCGCCCAGCGTGCGGTCCTCGGCGGATTGATCGAAGCCGGGACAGGTGCAGCGCGCCGCGCCCCGTCCGCTGGCCGGCACGATCCAGACGCGGTTGTTTCCATACCAGAGCGCATCGATGTCGTCGTGGCCCAGATAGGCGATCGACTTCCCGTCCGGAGAGAACGTCGGCAGGTAGGCCGGACCCGGGGGCGTGGGGATGCGCCGCGCGCGCCCCCCGCGCGTGGGGATCACGAAGAGATCGGTGCGGGCCATCTCCAGGTCCGGATCCGGACGCACGTTCGAGAAGTAGACGATGCGCCGGCCGTCGGGCGAGAAGCTCGGCGCATGGCAGCCCCGCTTCCCGCGCGTGAGCTGTCGGCCCTCACCGGTTTCGACGTCGTAGAGCCAGATCTGCGGCTCGGCCTTGGGCAGGAAGCCCTGGCCATCCAGACGGTAGAAGAGCCGGTCGATGTGGCGGTAGATCGGCACCTTCGATGCGCGCTCCTTGGCCTGCCGCTCGGCTCGGCTGGCCTCACCGTCCGAGCCGCCGCGCTCCGGGGCGGTCTCCTTTCGCCCCTCCTCGCTGGAGAGGGTCTGGGGGGGATCGTTGGGCCGGAAGGTGCATGCGATCTGGCGACCGTGGGGGGAGAAGGTCAGGTCGGCGAACTGTCCGTCCCGCTCGACCAGCGTGCGCGCCTCTCCCCCATCCATCGGCAGGAGCTGGATGCCGGGATGGCGACCCCGCGTGCCGAGAAAGGCCAGGTGCGATCCATCCGGGGAGAAGTGCGGGGAGGCATCCGAGCGCTCGCCGAAGGTGAGCTGCCGCACGCCTCCCTCGTGGACCTCGGCCATATACAAGTGCGTATCATAGCCCTTGCGATCCTCGCGCACCGACTTGACCGGGAAGACGTAGCGCTCCCCCGTGGGGGACAGCGCCCCGGGCGGCATGAACTTCAGCCCGTGCAGGTCTTCGATCCGAATCGGTCGCCGATTGCTCTTGCGCGCTGCCACCTCGACCTCCTCCCTGCGAATGCTCTGCACCGCAGTCCGACCGCTCGCGGCCCGCCGGGCGCGCGCCGCGGCAGGGAACGTCGCGGGCCTATGCTAGCAGAGGCGTCAGGCGACTGCTACGCTGCGGCGCCATGTGGGTGCTCTGGCTGGCAATCGCCTGCAGTGCGTCGATCGCACTGATCTTCCGGCGCAGCGAAACAGCCGGCATGAACCGCTACGCGGTCACCAGCGCCAACTACCTGACCGCCTGCCTGATCAGCATCCTGTTGCTCGCGCTGCGCCCGCCACCGCTCGGGCTCCCGCCCGCGCCGCCGGCTGATCTGGTGGAAATCTCCTCGGCACTGGGAGCGAGCGACGCTCGCCTCTCACCGTCCGGCAGCTTCGCCTGGGCGCTGCTCGTGGGACTCGGCGCCGGCGTGGTCTTCTTCCTGGCGTTCGTCTACTACCAGATCAGCGTGCGCGAGCACGGCGTGAGCCTGGCGGGCGCCTTTGCCAAGCTGGGCATCCTGGTACCGATGTCACTCTCGCTGTTGCTGTGGCAGGAGTATCCGCGCGCGATCCAGTGGCTGGGCATCGCCCTGGCGATCGCCTCGATCCTGCTGGTGCACTGGCCCCCCGGACGCAACTGGCGCGCGGCGATTCGCGTGGCCCTGTTGCTGCTCTTCCTATTCGGAGGCACGGCGGAGTTCAGCAACAAGATCTTCCAGAAGTACGCGCTGCAGGACTACAAGTTGGTCTTCCTGCTGGTGACCTTCTTCATCGCGTTCTTGTGTAGCAGCTCGGTGGCGGTGGCCCGCCGCCGTCCGGTGCGCGTAGCGGAACTCCTGACCGGCGTCGCCGTGGGGATTCCCAATCTCTTCTCGTCTTTCTTTCTGATCGCCGCGCTGGAGACGATTCCCGCCGCGGTGGCCTTTCCGGCCTACGGCGCCGGCACGATCGTGATCATCCACCTGGTGGGCGTCACCGCATTTCGGGAGCGGCCGACGCGGCGCGAACGCCTGGCGATCCTGCTGACCGTCGTGGCCTTGATCCTGATCAACCTATAGGACGTTCGCGTGCGAGCCGCCGCCGCGCGTACGCGCTCAGGCGCCCGAGGGGCGATCCACGGCGTCGCAGGCGCCGGCGCAGGTCGGAGAGGGCGGCGCGCATTGCGTGCGCCCCGGCCTGGCGGATCTCTTCGGCGGAGCAGAAGCTGGCCCAGTGGAAGCGCTCGACCCGGGGTTGCACGACGAAGTCGGCTTCGCGGAGCACGAACTGGTTGAGACGATTGCGCGCGATCTGGTCGCTGCGCAGAAGCACCTCGATCCCCCGATGGAACTCGCCGCCCTCGGCGGCGAAAGAGGGGATATCGACGGCCAGGACGAACTCGGCCCCCAGGTCGCGGCAGACCTGCACGGGCACCCGATAGGGCCCGCCTCCGTCGGTTAGCAGCTGCCCGTCGAGCGAGAGCGGCGGGAAGACGGCCGGAATCGCGCTGCTGGCATAGATCGCCGGCACCAGATCCCCGCGGCGGAAGATCCGCGGCTGGCCACTGTAGAGATCGATCGCCACGGCGGCGAACGGCAGCGCGAGATCCTCGATGCGGCGCACGCGGTAGATCTGCTGCAGCGGCTCGAGCAGACTCTGCGCGCTTTGCATCGAGGGCGAAGTGAAGCCGCGCAGGGTGAGGATCCGCCGCTGGATCGAGCGCCGCAGCTCGTCGAAGAGAGTGCGTTCCTGCTCGGCAGGCTCCTGGACGAAGGCCTCCCAGCTCTCGCGGAAGCGGGGATCGGCCGTGTAGCGTTCGGTCTTCTCGATGACCGCCTGCGCGTCCTGCAGCTCGGCGAACAGAGCGCCGATGATGGCGCCCATGCTGGTCCCGGCGATGTAGCGCGGGGCCAGACCGGCTTCCTCGAGCACCTCGAGCACGCCGAGATGCGCCAGTCCGCGAGCACCGCCGCTGCCGAGCGCCAGACCGAAGCGTGTCATGCCCCCTCCCCACTCTTCGCCGCGCGAGTCTGCCTTGGCTCTCGCCCCAGAGCAAGGGGCACCAGTGCGGGCGACGGGGGCGGTGTTTGCGGCGGTCGGCCGGTGGTGCCCTGGTGCTCTGCCGGGGGTCCGCGATGGGCTGCGGGTGGACCGAATCCATTGTCCCGCATACACGTATGGGCCTCGCCACGGCTGGTCGTGACGCCGCGTCCCTACCCGCCGCGACGTCGGCGCCTGCCCGAGGCAGCAGCGCGGGTGACCGCGCTCGCCCAGCGTGATAGAATCAATTGTGTTGCATAGGCTCGCTCGCCGGCGCGCGGGCGGCCTGGCAACGCCCCGCCATCATGCGTCCGCGCGTTGGAGGAAGGGAGCGGTGAGGATCGAGCGCACAGGTCACGCTCCTGGGGTGCCGTTTCGGACACGCCCGCGCGGCGTTCCACACATCTATGGATCCCAAGCAATCGAGGAGGTCTCGAGATGAGAAGAGGGAACCGTCGACCGGTCGCCGGCGCGCTCGTGCAGATCACGTGCTTGCTGGCGTGCATCACCCTGGGCGCCGCGATCGCCCAGGCGGGCGTCACGCGCGTCACCTATGACTTCACCGCGCCCACGCTCACCGCCGCGGGCGGGAGTGTGCGGGTCGAGATGGAGGAGGCCTGGAGCCATGGCGATCCGGGCGCGCCCGTCTTGCCGCTCGCCGGCGCGCGGATCCTCCTGCCGCCGGGGGAGACGGTCACCGATGTGCAGGTGATCCCCGGGGCGCGCATCGAGCTGCCGGGCAGCCACGCCGTGGCCGTCGGTCAGCCGCAGATGCCGCTGAGCCACACCGGCCCGGTGGCCGCCGTGCCGGCCGATCCGGAGATCTACGAAAGCGACCGCGCGTACCCCGGCCGCCTGCACGATGCGGTGCAGACCGGGATGATGCGTGGCCATCGCATCGCGACGCTGGCGCTGCATCCGGTCGAGTACGTCCCGGCCTCCGGGACGCTGGCCTACTACCGCAGCCTGGAGGTCGTCCTCACGACCGCCCCGAGCGGCGCGGCGATGCGTGAGACGGCACGGATGATCCGCACCGACGCAGGCACTCAGGCCCGCGTGGCGGCCTTGATCGACAACCCCGAGCGGATCGGAGCCTACGAGCCGATCCTGCGCCTGCGCGACGAGGATTCGCGACTCGATCCGGCCGAGGCCTACACCTACCTGATCATCGCCGGCGACGACTGGGTCGATGCGGTCGATCCGCTGGTCCAGTTCCAGACCGCGCGGGGCCACAAGGCCGGCGTCTTCTCCCGGTCCTGGATCGTCAGCAACTACCCGGCCGGGCAGGACGATCAGTGGCGGATCCGCGACTTCATCATCGATGCCTACCAGACCTGGGACGTCGAATACGTCCTGCTGGTCGGCGACGCCAACGACAGCGGCGGCATTCCCCACCGCGGCTTCTACGCCTACGCCTACGGAGAGACCGACTCGAACATCCCGGCCGACCTCTACTACGGCTGCCTCGACGGCACCTGGAACGATGACGGCGACGGCCGCTGGGGCGAGGAGGGCGAGGACGATCTCTACTTCGAGATCGGCGTCGGACGGGCCTGCGTCACCGACGCGGGCGAGATGGAGAACTTCATCACCAAGACGCTGCGCTACACGGACGAACCGATCGTGGCCGAGTGCGACGAAGCGCTGATGGTCGGCGAGCTGCTCTGGTCGAGTCCGCTGACCTGGGGCGGGACCTACAAGGACGAGATCAAGGATGGATCCAGCGCGAACGGCTATACGACGGTCGGCTTCATCCCGGGCCCGATGAACGTCGGCACGCTCTACGACCGCGACGCCACCTGGTCGAAGACCACGCTGATCAACATGATGGAGAGCGGCCTGAACATCGTCAATCATCTCGGCCACTGCAACACCGACTACGCGATGAAGATGTACCTGAGCGACATCCCCTCGTTCGACAACGACGGGACCGAGCACAGCTACAATTTCGTCTACAGTCAGGGCTGCTACTGCGGCGCCTTCGACTCGAACTCCTTCGCCGAGGAGTTCCAGACCGACGATGACGGCGCGGCGGCGCTGGTGATGAACTCGCGCTACGGTTGGGGGGATCCCGGCGGCACGAATGGTTCGTCGCAGTACTTCGACCGCGAGTTCTTCGATGCGATCTTCGACGAGCAGATCTACCCGCTGGCCGACGTCAACGACGACTCGCGCATGGACGTCATCTGGGCCATCGACTTCGGAGCCAACCGCTGGTGCTACTACCAGCTCAACCTCTTCGGCGATCCGGCCATGCATCTCTGGACCGAGGATCCGGTGGCGCTGAACGTCAGCTACCCGGATGTCGTCCTGATCGGCGTGCCGGAGTACGAGGTCACGGTCTATGGCGGCGGCGGCCCGGTAGCCGGCGCGCGAGTGACGGCCTACACGGCGGACTTCGGCGTCTATGCGACCGGGGTCACGGATGCCACCGGTGCGGTGACCCTGCTCGTCGAGCCGCAGGAGCCCGGCACGCTCTATCTGAAGGTCACGGCCCACGACTATCTGACCTTCAACGGGGAGACCCCGATCATCCCGCCCGACGGCCCCTACATCTCGGTCGGCGATCGGATCCTCGACGACGACCTGGCCGACGACAGCGCGGGCAATGCCGACGGCGATTGCGATGCCGGCGAGACGCTCGAGCTGCTGCTCGGCCTGCGCAACGTGGGCATCGAGACCGCCACCAACGTGCGGGCCACGATCAGCAGTGAGGATGGTCACGTCGAGATCCTCGATGCCTATGAGGAGTACGGTGACATCGCCCCGGACGAGCAAGGATTCTGTATCGACGACTTCGAGTTCCACATCTCCCCCGCCTGTCCGGACGGGCACCTGCTGGCCTTCGACGTGCTGGTCGAGTCGGACAACCGGATGGTCTGGGAGAAGGAGTTCAACCTGCTCGTCGAGGCGCCGGTCCTGGAACTGGGTGCGGTGAGCGTCATGGATGCGGCCGGCGGGGATGGCGACGGTCTGGCCGAGCCGGGCGAGACGGTGCAGCTCCTCCCGATGCTCTGCAACACGGGCAGCGAGGATGCCACCGGCCTGGCGATCCACCTGCACGTCTACTCGCAGTACGTGACGATCGACCAGGGCATGGCGACGCTGGATCTGCTGCCGGCGGGGGGCGAGGCCCCCCCGGCCACGGCCTTCGAGGTCACGATCGCCCCGGAGTGTCCCGAGCCGGACATCCTCTGCGGCTGCCTGGTGATCAATGCCGACTGGGAGCAGACGGCGTCACCGACCTTCGACCTGCCGGTGGGCGGGTTCTGGGACGATATGGAAAGCGGCTACGGGCTCTGGACCCACTACATCGTCACGGGCGGGTTCGTCGATCAGTGGCACCAGTCGACACAGCGCAACTACACGCCGGGCGGCGCGACGAGCTGGAAGTTCGGCGACACCGGCAGCGGCGATTACACCAATCTGGCCGATGGAGCGCTGGAGACCGAGCCGGTCGCCTTGCGCAATCAGTGTTACCTGCGCTTCCGGCACTGGATGGAGGCCGAGACCAGCGGTGCCTATCCGGACTACTGCTACGACGGTGGCCTGGTCGAGATGTCGGTCGATGGGGCTCCGTGGGAGCAGATCACACCCGTCGGCGGGTATCCCTACCTGGTGCGGGAGGGCAGCACACCCGGACCGTTCCCGGCGGAAACCCCCGTCTACTCGGGCAACATCGACTGGGCCGCGGCAACCTTCGAGCTCGTCGGCTATGCCGGCGAGGCGCGCTTCCGGTTCCGCTTCGGCAGTGACGGCGCCGACACCCGCGAGGGTTGGTACATCGATGACGTCTCCTTCTCGGGCACGCAGCTCGATCCGTCGGACGGCGGGGAGGCGACGCCCCTGGTGCTGCGCCCGGCGATCGATCAGAACCGGCCCAATCCGTTCGGCAACCAGACGATGATCAGCTATCGCCTGCCCGCACGCTCGGACGTGCGGCTGGAGATCTTCGATCCGAGCGGCCGCCTGCTGCGCACGTTGCAGGACGGCAGCGTCGATGCGGGGAGCTACGTAGTCACGTGGGACGGGCGCGATGCGCGCGGCGTGGCTCTGGGCTCGGGCGTCTACTTCTACCAGTTCCGGGCCGATGGGATCGACGTCACGCGGAAGCTGATCCTGACCAGGTAGCGCCGTCGGCGCGATCCGATTCGTCGCGCGATCGGCTGCGGACGAGCACGGAGCCCATAGCCCCGCCATCTCCCCCCGGAGGTGGCGGGGCTTTTGCACCGAGTGGCTCGGCATGATTGCGCGGAGGATCACTCTCGGCTGCCGAGCGCGGAGAAGGTCGATGGGGCGCGTCGCGCCCCGTACCGATCGGCGGCCGATGGCGCCTCGGATGGAGCGCGCGATCCCCCTGGCGCCGGAAACAGAACGGCCCTCGGACACGCTGCGTGCACCCCGTCCGACGTTCTCGCACTCGGCGTCTGGCCACACTCGGGAATCACGCGCGGTTGCTCAGCCCCAATCCGGCATTTCTCCCGGGCGGTTTTTCGAGAGCAGCCACGGTCATCTCCACCAGCCTGCAGGTCGCTTGGGCCTTCCGGGGCCATGCCCCCCACCAACGCAACCTGCCCCGCTACGATCCCGTCCTGGCCCACTGGGCACAAACCGGCCAGATCCTGGCCTGCAAGAACCGGCCCGGGAACATCCACGCTGGCCGCCGCGCGGTGCGCCTTCTCGAGGATCTGAGGCGAGACCCGCGCCGTTCCCTGGAATCGAAGATGGCTCTGGAGTTGCGGATGGATGGAGGCTTCTTCCAGCCTAGGATTCTGCACCGGCTGCTTCGGCGGGGCTGCGAGTTCGCCCTCCAGGTGCCGATGTGTCAGTGGCTGGGGCTGCGGGAGCAGACTCAGATGCGCACACGCTGGCAGCCGGTGGCCCCAGGCGTCTCGGCGTTCCCCACGACCCTGAAGATCCGTCAGCGGTCATTCACCGGAGCCTTGACATCCCTCAGCGCGCAGTGGGGTGTGAAGCTGCGCGCGGTCTGCTATCGCAAGAAGATCTCCCTCCCCACGACCAAGAACTGCCAGCTCGATCTCTTCTCTCCCGACGATGGCACCTGCGAGTACGCGGCGGTCGCGACCACCAGGCGCCTGGCGCCTGGCAACCTGGGGTGCTTCCTGGCGGGCCGCGGGGCTCAGGAGAAGACGCTGGCTGAACCGAAACGGCTCCGGAGGTGGATTCTTGCCGGAGTGGGTTCAGAAGACGACGTCCGCCGCGACTCCTCTCTTCCGCAGAGCCAGCGCCAGCCTCCGCGCCTGTGTTCTGAAGAAGGGCTCTCCAAGCGCATCCAGGAGTCGATGGCGGGCATAGAACCGCCGCACGGTCGGCACGTAGTTCATGCGATCGATCAGCACGCGGTCGGCCGCGCCATCCAGCAGCGCTGCCAGGTGCTCCGGATCGCCCGGAAGCAGCGGGCCCGCGAAGGCGTACGTGGCTACGCCCGCCGCCTTGAACTCCCGCAACACGGCGACGCGTTCGGCAATCGGAGATGCATGGGGTTCGAAGAGGCGTGCGGTCGCCTCGTTCTCCGTCGCAATCGTAAGTCCCAGCGTCGCGTCTGGGATCTGGCGAATGACATCCAGGTCGTGGCGGACGCGGGCCGATTTCGTCTGGATGACGATCGGGAAGTCCCTCTCGGCAAGCAGTTCCAGGATCCGGCGCGTCAGACGGTAGCGCTCCTCGAGCGGCTGATACGGGTCGCATACCGATGCAATCCAGATCGACCCGCGCTTGGCTCGCAGGATCTGCCGGGCCAACAAGGCCGGCGCATTGATCTTCACATCGACGAACTGCCCCCACGGCTCACTGTGCCCGCTGTAGCGACGCATGAAGAGCGCCGCATAGCAATAGACGCAGCCGACTTCACAGCCGGTGTAGGGGTTGATGCAGTAGTCGTGGATCTTCGAGCGATTGAGGATCGACTTGGCGTGGACCTCGCGGACGACCGTTGGGCGCATACGCGGATTCTAGGCCATCGGATGGCGCTATGCATCGCCGGAGATGTACCAGCCGCACGACATCCTGGATGCGCGTCGGGAACCGGCGCGTCCCCAAGGCACCCAATGCCCGCCCCGTACATCCAAACGGCTGCGCCTGACCTTCAAGAGCGCCTACGCGCCGCAGAGGACTCTTTGCGAAGTCACGCGAGCGCACCTAGTACTTGCTGACCGACCCGTATCCCAGGAAGCATTCGCACTTCGGACAGACGATCACTTGCTGCTGCTCGATCACCCCCGAACCTCTGCGGAGGATCCAGACTCGGTCGAGCGGTTGCTGCAATGGGGCACTTGGGCAGCAGGTGCTCCGGAACCGTCTCGTACTTGATAGTCATCACTCCGATCTCCTCATCCAAGCACGGGCTCACTTCTCCGCGATGGCGTGATCGATCGATGCCGGCGCGGACCGAGAAGGCTCATCGCTCCCATCGCGGTGTGCCGACGCCCAGCTCGAACCCACAGGCCCGCAGATGCTCGAGCAGCTTCTCCGGCGACTTCGCCCACTGCATCTTGCGCGAGATGTGCTCGGTCCAGGAGTAGTCGTCGAAGGTGTAGCGATCCTCGCGATCCTCGGGCACCGGCAGCTTCAGACCGTCCGCCTTGTAGTAGTCCTGCGCCAGGTAGCCCTCGTCCATGACGCGCATCGCCTCGTCGAGCTGCTCCTGGCTGAACGACGGGTAGCGTTCCTCGAACAGAGTGAAGGAGAGCGGGTAGCGCGGCCGGGGGGGCGGCGACTCGGCCGGATAGCCCATCACCAGCATGACCAGGGGAAAGACCTTGGGCGGCAGGTGGCACTCGGCAACGATCTTGGGCGCCAGCATCGGTGCAGAACCGATGTAGCAGGTTCCCAGACCCAGCGACTCCGCGGCCACGACCATGTTCTGCGCCATGTAGGCCGCATCCTGGATGGCGAAGAGCAGTAGCGAGAGGTCGCAGGTCTCGATGTCCCACCCACGCTGGCGTGCGATGAGACGGATGCGATGGGCATCCGCACAGATGATGAAGTTGAGCGGCGCCCCCCAGGCGAAGCCCCCCCCACGCTGCAGGATCACGCTGCCCAACTGCATGGCGAAGGGCGCCTGCTGGCCGGCGCGGACGACCGTCGCGATCATCTCTTCATCGGGCATTCGATCACGGAACTTGCGCACCGAGGCATGACGCAGGAGCGTCTCGATCACCGGATTCGAGTGCATGTAGATCTCCCCGCAGACGAAACGCCCCCCACCGCGCTCGAGGCAGGAGGCGTCGTCGCCGCTTCCGATCCCATTTGCCGCGCCGCCGTACCTACTGCACGATGCGGTAGCAGACGACCTCCATCGGCTCCGACTCTTCCTGCGCCTCGGCGCCCAGGCCGCCCTGCATGGCCACGGCCGCGGCGATGATGTCGGTAACCTTGATGAGGCGATCCTCTCCGGCCGGGAATAGTGCGTCGTTCTCCCCGTCACCCTCACACCCGGCAGAGACTTGCTTGACGAAGTGGCCTGCGGGATCGAACACATCGTAGGTCGCCATCACACCCTCGGGCTGATCCTGCGTCCCCGCCGGTGTGAGCACCCAGATCATGCCGTCCTCGGTTACATGGATCCCCGAGATCGCCGGCTCGGTCTCGCAGAGACCGATCTTGGGGTCCATCCCCTGCGCCTTCATGGCTTCGATCTGGCTATCGCGCGCCGACTCGAGAAGCTCCATCCGCTCGGCGGTCCGCTGGGGCGTCGTGAACTCGCGCTCGATGACCCGCTCCAACGTGCCATCGGGCGCATAGACCTCGATGACATAGGCTTCACGCTTTGGCGGGAAGTAGACGCGGCCGTCCGGCCCCAGCGCCCAGCGCTGGGGCGCCCCGAAGTACTGCTCGCGTTCGTGGAAATCGAAGTTGCTGAAGTCCATCTCGATCGTGTGCTCGGCGTAGCGGTTCTGCTCCTTGCCATCCTCGCTATAGTGCGCGAGGAAGAGGTGGCGGTTCTGTCCCGCCGGGGGCGCCTGCTCGATCGTCACGCCGGCGACGACGAAGTTGCCGCCACGCAGGCCGGCGTCGAGGAGCGCGATCTGCCCCCCCGCGCCCTTTTTTCCCGTGCTGAGCACGACCTCTCCGGCGGGGATCCCATCGCGCCCGATCTTGACGATCTTGCCCGGGAAGGTCTGCAGGATGCCGATGCTGCCGTCGGAGAGAAAGACAAAGTCGCGAGGCATGCGCACCTCGCCCGGACCCTCGCCCTCGCGGCTCAGCGAGGTCAGATACTCTCCGTCGGGAGAGAAGACCTGGATCTCGGAGAGCTGCAGGTCGAGCAGGTAGATGTTGCCATCATCCCCGACGCGGGCTTGGGCGATCAGCCCGAAGAGGACATCCTCATCATCCTCGCCCCCCGCACTCCACAGCTCCTCGAGCTCCATCATCTCGTGCCCCTGCGTCGGCGTTGTCCCGTTCTTGATGTGCGGCACCCCATCCATCGTGACCTCCTCCCCCGCCCGTGCGAGCGGGGTGAGGAATGTCGCCAGCAGCACCAAGACACAGAGGCTTGCGAGCCGGGGGGGTCGCACACCATTTGGGTTGCTCATCCTGATCTCCTTTCGATTCCCACGCGGCGGCCGCTGGCAGCGGATCGCGCGGATCCGTCCCGCTGGCTCGCGCCGCTCGATCGATGCCGATCCGGGGGGATCGCGGCGTGTCACACTCGCCCGAATCTACCCGTCCTTACCCCCACTTCCCAGGAGTATTCATCTGATCCCTACGAAGCGGCGCTTTCGGTGTTGCGCGGATGCCGTTACAATTGCCTACCGAATCTGAGGCTACGTCCACCGGGTCGCACACGAGAAGAGGAGGATGGCATGCCGTCTCGCAACGGGTCGCGCCGCCGCGCCGCAGCCGTTCTGATCTGCACCGCCGCTTGCCTGCTGTTCGGGCTCCCCGGCGTGGGAACGCCCTGGGCCGATGAAGCCGCGCCGGCCGATTGCCCCGTCTACGGGCCCGAGTACGACTATCCGGTGCTCGACGAGCTGCGCGAGGCGCGCAAGGCGCTGTTGGCCGAGCGAGACTCCTTGCGCAAACTGGCCGACGAACGCTACGAGGAGGAAGCCGAACGCGAAGAAGCAGAGGAGCAGCGGCTGCGGCTCGACTGGAGCGGGGTCGAGACGCCGGAGGATCCGGCTGCGTTCGCCAGCGCGTTCCACTTCCCGCCTCAACCCCAGCATGCTACGGGCACCTGCTGGGCGTTCGCCACGACCTCCTTCTTCGAATCCGAGGTGCATCGCCTCACGGGGCAACAGATCCGCCTCTCCGAGATGTGGACCGTCTACTGGGAATGGGTCGAGAAGGTGCGGCGCTTCGTCCGCGAATACGGGCACTCCAACCTCGGCCCCGGCTCGCAGCTACACGCCACGCGCGAGATCTATCGCCAATACGGCGCCGTTCCACTCGAGGCCTATCCCGGAAACCGGCGCGAGGACGGACGGCACGATCACACCCTCATGAGCAGGGAGATCCATCGCTACCTCCACTGGGTCGAGGAGAATGACTACTGGTTCGAGGAGCGGGTGGTCGACTACGTGCGCGGCATCCTCGATGAGCATCTGGGAATCCCGCCGCAGCTCTTCGATTACAACCAGCGCACCTATACGCCCCGCGTCTTCCTGCGCAGCATCCTCGAACTCGATATGGACGACTACTTCGAGATCTGCTCCACGATGCGCCAGCCGTTCGGCGACTGGATGCGGCTCGACGTCCACGACAACTGGCGGCGCCGTGAGGACTACCTCAATCTGCCGCTGGAGCGCTTCTACGGCGTGATCCGCTCGGCGGTGCAGGAGGGCTATACGGTATGCGTGGGCGGTGACACGAGTGAGCCGGGCGTCGACGGCAAGCAGGATGCGGCGGTCGTCCCGAGCTTCGACATTCCCCGCGATTGCATCGATCAGGCCAGCCGGGAGTTCCGCATCTACAATCGCACGACCACCGACGACCACGGATTCCATCTGGTCGGCTACCTGCAGCTGGATGGTGGAGACTGGTTCCTCGACAAGGACAGCAATCGCAGCTCCCGCCTGGGAGAGCACGCGGGCTACTACTTCTTCCAGGGCGACTACATCCGCCTCAAAATGCTCAGCGCCATGGTGCATCGCGATCGGCTGGCCGGACTGCTGCCGGCGGAGGACGACGCGGACCAGGATTGATCCCGCGATGCCAGGCGGCGTCTCGCACACCGTGCGGCGCGTGCGTTTGACGATGCGTGCTCGCGCGGCGCGGCGGACGAGCGCGACGATGGGTGCCGGCGCGACGCGTCCGGACACGGGTGCGTGCTCGCGCCGAGCGTCCGTGCCGCGGTGCGCATGGCTGCACTGCCGCCCCGGGGGACGTGGATGGCGACCCGCGGCGTGATCTGCTAGAATTCCTTGGGTTTTCCCCGGCCCCAGAGACGCTCGTTCGCTGACGCGCACTGGAAGGAGGGCCGAATGCGCGATCACCAGTTCTCTTGCATCCTCCGCCTGGCAACTGCACTAGCGCTGATCCTGGCGTCGATCCCCGCTGCGGCGACGACCCACGTCGTGGCCCCCGATGGCTCGGGCGACTTCCCCACCATCCAAGCGGCCATCGATGCCGCCGCCGACGGAGACACGGTCGAACTGACCGATGGACTCTTCACCGGCGAGGGGAACCGCGATCTCGACTACGCGGGGAAGGCTCTCCTGCTTTTGTCTCAGAGCGGGGATCCGGACGCATGCGTGATCGATTGCGAGGGCAGCGCGGCCGATCCGCATCGCGGCGTGCAGTTCCGCAACGGTGAGCCGCAGGGCGCGCAGCTACGGGACGTGACGATCCGGGGCGGCTGGGTCTCCCACCCGCAGGTCGGCAGCGCGATCCATTGCGGGGATGGATGCGCTCCGCAGATCATCGGATGTGTGATCGCTACGAGTGCCGGCAGCGCCGTTTCCTGTGGCAACGGATCGGCGCCCCGGTTCACCGATTGCGACTTCACCACGAACCAAGGCCTCTATGGAGGCGCGTTGCACGGCGAGCACTGCACGCTGCTTCTGGACGGATGCACCTTTCGGGAGAACGTCGCCGAAGCAGTCGCCGGAGCGCTCTTCGCCTACGATGCAGACGTCGGACTCACCGACTGCCAGTTCATCGGTAACACGGCGCGGCGCGAAGCCGCGGTCACCTGCACGGATTTCAGCACGGCCCAAATCGAAGATTGCTGGTTCGCCGACAACGTTGCCTCTGCCTCCGGTGCCGCACTCACCTTCTGGCTCTCGGGTCCCAATCTGGTCGAGAGCTGCACCTTCACCGGCAACCGCTCCGCCGGCGAGGGCGCGGCGATCTGGTCGGAGAAGATCAGCGACACGGAGGTGCGCGGATGCACCTTCTGGGGCAATGCCTCTCCCGACGCAACCGTTCTCGCCGGCAATCAGCGCTTCGTACTGGAGAACTGCGTGGTGGCCTTCGCCGCCGAGGGTCCGGGCGTGGCGTCCCACTACGACTACGCCGAGCTCTCCTGCTGCGACGTTTTCGGAAACGCGGGAGGGGACTGGGTGGGCGCGATCGAGGATCAGCTCGGCCAGCGCGGCAACATCTGCGAGGATCCGCTCTTCTGCGATCCGGAGGCGGGCGATTTCCAGATCGACTGCCTCTCGCCCTGCGCGCCCTTCTCCCCGCCCAATCCCGAGTGCGACCGAATCGGCGCCTGGCCGGTGGGCTGCGGAGGATCGCCGGCCCGGGTCACGAGCTGGGGGGCGGTGAAGGCGGCCTTCGGGCGGTAGTCGGGATGGGGCCGATCGGGTATCCTCCCTCTCTCCCCACAGCAAATGCTACGGCGACGCCGTCGCTTGGCGCCGTCACGATCGGATACGAATGGAGGATCTCATGCAGTTCGCCCATCCCGCTCCCCGACCCCGGTTCATGCGGCCGTCCATCCCGGTCCTCGGTTTGCTGCTGCTCGCCGGCGGCGCCGTGCCCTGCGGTGCAGAGGACGCGATCCCCACCACTGACCTCCCCGACGGCCTCCGCCACGTAACCTCCGTCGAGGACATCCATGAGTACCGCTTGGACAACGGCCTGCAGCTCCTGCTGTTCCCTGATCCGGCGACGCAGACCGCCACAGTGAATATCACCTACTTCGTCGGCTCCCTGCACGAGGGCTACGGCGAGACCGGCATGGCCCATCTGCTCGAGCATCTCATGTTCAAGGGGACGCCCGACCATCCCGACATCCCCGACGAGCTGACCAATCATGGCTGCCGCCCCAACGGCTCGACCTGGTTCGACCGCACCAACTATTTCGAGACCTTCCGCGCCACCGAGGAGAACCTGGCCTGGGCCCTCGCGCTGGAAGCCGATCGCATGGTCAACAGCTTCATCGCCGCCGACGACCTGGCCTCCGAGATGACCGTCGTGCGCAACGAGTTCGAAGCCGGGGAGAACAATCCCGGCCGAATCCTGGAGGAGCGCGTCTACTCGACCGCCTTCCTGTGGCACAACTACGGCAACACGACGATCGGGGCGCGGGCGGACATCGAGAACGTTCCGATCGAGCGCTTGCAGGCCTTCTATCGCACCTGGTATCGGCCGGACAACGCCATGCTGGTCGTCTCGGGGAAGATCGACCCGCTGCGGACGTTGGAACTGGTCAGCGAGACGTTCGGCCCGATCGAGTCTCCCGAGATCCCACCGCCCGCACTGTATACAGACGAGCCGGCCCAGGATGGCGAGCGCAGCGTGACCCTGCGGCGCGTGGGCGATACGCAGGCCATCGGCGTCGCCTATCACATGCCGGCCGGACCACATCCCGACTTTCCCGCGCTGGCGGTCCTAGCGCATCTGCTCGGAGACACGCCCTCCGGACGCCTGCACAAGGCGCTGGTCGAAACCGAGCGCGCCACCCGGGTGCGCGCCAGCGCCGATCGCTTCCGCGACCCGGGGCTCTTCTATATCTCGGCCGAGGTGCGGAAGGAGAAGCCACTGGCGGAGGTGCGGGACGAGATCGTGCGCATCGCCGAAAGCGCGGCTTCCGATCCGCCGACGGCCGAGGAGGTCGAGCGTGCGCGCGCCAGCCTCCTCAGCCGCTGGGAGACTCGCATGCGCAACTCCTCTTGGGCGGCGATCAACCTGAGCGAGTGGGCCGCCATGGGGGACTGGCGCCTGATCTTCGTGCACCGCGATCGTCTGCACGCGGTCACGCCCGAGCAGGTGCGGGCGGTTGCCGAGCGCTACCTGATCCCCGCCAACCGCACCGTCGGCCTCTTCATCCCGACCGATGCGCCGCAGCGGGCCGAGATTCCGCCCGCGCCGCCGCTGGAGGAAACGATCGGGGATTATGCGGGCGGGCGCGGCATGGCGCAGGGTGAAGCGTTCGACCCATCACCGGAGAACATCGAAGCGCACGTCCTGCGCGAGACGTTGCCGGTGGGACTGAAGCTGGTCATGCTGCCACGCAAGACCCGTGGCGAGACCGTCGATATGAGCGTGCGCCTGCACTTCGGCAGCCGCGAGACTCTGCGCGGGCGCGGCATGGCCGGAGACTTGGCGGGACGCATGCTGACACGCGGAACACGAAGCCGCACCCGAGAGGAGATCGCGGACGAGGAGGACCGTTTGCAGGCCAGCCTGCGACTCTACGGATCGGCCACGGGCGTCTACGGCCGTCTGGAGGTCACGCGTGTGAATCTCCCTGACGCCGTTCGGCTTCTCGCCGACTTGCTGCGCAACCCCTCCTTCCCAGCCCAGGAGTTCGCCCAGCTCAAGCAGCAACACCTGGCACGACTCGAAGAGGCGCGCAGCGACCCACGGAGCCGTGCCTTCACGGCCTTGCAGCGTCATCTCTATCCCTATGACCCCGACGACGTGCGCTACAACGCTACCCCAGAAGAAGAGATCGCCGAGACCCAGGAAGTGGAGCTCGCGGATCTGCGTCGCTTTCACAACGACTTCTATGGCGCTTCCGCCGGTGAGATCGCGTTGGTGGGTGATTTCGATCCGGCCCAGATGCGGGGCCTCATCGAGGAGCTTCTCGGAGACTGGCCAGGCGCTACCCCGTACGCGCGCATCGTCGAACGGTATGAAGCGCGCCCGCCGATTCTGGAGTCGATCGAGACGCCCGATAAGGAGAGCGCCGTCTTCACCGGCGGACTGCGACTCGAGATCAGCGAGGAGGATCCCGACTACCCGGCGCTCGTCCTGGCGAACGTGATGACCGGGGGCGGCTTCCTCAACTCCCGCCTGGCGGAGCGCATTCGGGGAGAGGAGGGGCTCAGCTACGGGGTGCGCTCGATGTTCCACGCCGATGCGCAGGATCGCAGCGGCTACTTCGGCGCCTACGCGATCTATGCCCCGCAGAACGACACCCGTCTGCTGCGCGCCTTTCGTGAGGTCATCGAGAGGATCCGCGCCGAGGGGTTTCATGCGCAGGAGGTCGCCGAGGCGCGCGCCGGCTGGCTGCAACGCCAGACCGTCTCGCGCAGCCAGGGGCGGGAGCTGGCGCATCGCCTGGCCTCCCTGGCCTACGTCGACCGCACGATGGCCTGGGATGCGGCGCTCGAGGCGCGCATCGCCGAGCTGACGCCCGCCGAGATCCATGCCGCGGTGCAGCGACACATCGATCTCGAGCAGATCTCGATCGTCCGGGCCGGCGACTTCGCGAACGCGGAGGCGCACGCCGAGGGCTCGGCCGGGCCATCCGCAGCGCCCCGGGGGCGTCGGGGCGGGATGTCACGCTAGGCGGCTTCACGCGGTTCCCGCAGATCGGCCCGAAGTCGACGCGCCTCGCTCACGGATGCGTGGAGCCGATCGGGGCGGCGCGTGCGGGGACGCAGGGGGCGCCCGTCTCGTAGGACGTTTTCCCGCGCCGGGCACCGCGCCGCACCCCCAGCGACGCGAAGCCGTTTAGTCGCCAGGGACCTCGAGCAGGCCGCCGGTGAGCGTCCGAGCCACGTGCTGCGTCAGAGGCGCGCACCCGGTGATCGTCACCGTCAGATCGATGTGGTTGCTCTGCAGGCCCTCGGCGTCCTCGACCCAGAACTCCCACGTGAACCAGTCTCCGTCGTGGAGACCATAGTAGCCCACGTCCACCTGGCAGTCGCCTGCGGTGCCGCCCAGGCAGGAGAGGTGCGGCAGCTCATCGAGCGGCACGCTACCGCTGCGACTGCCGTCCTCGCCGCCAACGTTCCAGACGAAGCTCTCGTAGACCGTCACGACGTCTCCATCCGGGTCGGAAAAGTGAAACGAAACCGGCACCACGCCATTCGGACATCCGTAGGTTGTCGGGTGGCTGACGTCGCTGAGCACCGGGGCGGTCGGGGCGCTCGCGCCGGGTTCATAGCTGACGGTCACGGTGGCCTGGCCGGCTTCGCCGTTGTCGCCATTCTCCATGCCACGGTTGACGTTTGAAACGTAGATGATCATCTGCAGCATGTTCTGGCCTTCGGCGAGCTGCATCTCGCCGGTGGAGAAGAGCGATCCCTCGCCCGTCCCATCGCCGCCGACACCCACGGCGTCCGTGAGCAGGACGCCATTGGCGTAGAGCTCGACGCCCCCACCATCCAGCGTGATCACATCGGGGGGCAGGTTGATCGCTCCGCTCAGCTCCTGGAGCCGATCGTCGGGATCCGTGTAGGTGGTGCCATCGACCGGATTGTCGATCGTGATCGCCGCCTGGACCCCGAGAGGAATCGCCATCTTGATGCAGTCTGCATCGTCATCCTCATCGCAGTCGCCGTTCGGGTCATACCGGTAGCTGCGATAGCGGTAGCTGTCATGCTGTCCGATGACGAAGCTGGCGTAGGATGCGATGCGCTGGGCGATGGCCTGCCGTGCGGGATCCTCCGAATCGATGAAGGCTTCGAAGAAGCGCGCGTACGTCTTGGAGTGGTCCCGAATCGAGCCTGCGGTGAACTCCCCGCTGTGCTCGACGCCCGGGGTCGTCTCGATGAAGAAGAGCAGATCGTCGAAGTCCACGACCCGGTTGATCGTCTGGAGCGTACTGGTGCGGTTCGGATCTCCATGGTCGCGTGCGGGATCGTAGATGTGTCCGGACGCCGGATCCAGGAGCTCGAGGATCAGAACCCCGACCTCGTGTGATGCATCGCCCTGGGGATGCGCGGGCACCCGCGGATCGGTGTCGCCGCACATGACCTCCAGTCCCGGCACCAGTTCGAACATGCCGTACGGATCCCCGCTGGCCGAGTCGTTCAAGCAGATCACCGGGTTCTGGGCCGTCGCCAGGTAGGTGATCTGGACACCGCTGAGCGGAGCGCCATCGGGATCCAGCAGCTCGGCTTCGAACTGCACCGTGCCATCGCTGCCGGTGACCAGGGCGATGCCATCGGCATCGCTCACCGCCTCGGCCATCCCCTCTTGGGCACTCTCTTCCTCGGCCCCCGGGCCAGTCGTGTTCGAAGCCTCATCGCCGCCGAGGCAGCCCGACAGCAGCAGGGGAAGGCAGAGGCCAACGGCGGCCAGGAGACGCGGGATCGTGGCGCCAGCCCGCCGCGCTGCGCCGGTGGAGAGCGGACAGAGCATCGTGAACCTCCCATCATCGGGTCGTGTGAGAGAGAGCACGCGATGCGGCGCAGGATGGTGGGCTGAGCTCCCTATGGAGGATGCATCGGCGGTCCGGCGGAGAGGCTTAGCGCGACGGATCGCTTGCGGGCACGGGGGCGTTGATCCGGCGAATCGCGGGCGCGGACGGTGAATCGCGGGCGCGCGGATGCGAGCTCGCCCCCGGTGGCGCATTTGCACCATGTGACCCCCAAGAGTGCGGCCGGACGGTGCGCGTACCGTCCGGCCGACTCGCGGGGGCGCGCGTGCGCTGCCGGGGGGAACGGGAACTCGTCTTCCAGATCGGGGCTACTCGCCGCACTCCCCGATCACGAAGCTCTGGTCGCTGTCGTCGTAGGCGCCGCTCTCGAGGTCGGTCACCCGGATCGCATAGCCTTCTGTCTCCCACGTACACGGCGCGGCGTACCAGCTGTAGCTGCCGCTGTTCGGCGCCGACGTGGCGATCGTCGTGCAAGGCTCCCCATCCCAGAGGAGCTCGATCATGACCTCGGCTCCGCACTGGGAGCTGTCCCAGAGCACCTCGACCTGCCACCCGACGCAGAAGAACTCTCCACCGTTCGGGTAGGTCACCGCAACGCTGCAGGGGTCCGGCTCCTCGCAGGCCTGGATCTCGTAGGGTGTGAGGAAGGACCAGCGCGGGCGTAGCGTCTCCCGCAGGACCGCCCAGGCGACCGCTGTACGGACCGGGTGCCCTTCCTCATCGAGCATCTGGACGACGGCCCGTGCCGAGACGACCACCCGGTCTCCGGCGCTCACACCCAGATCGCTGAGGGCGAGATCGTAGCTGTAGAGGGTCACCGGGGGATCGTGACGTCCCGATAGCCGCTCCCCGGCACCACGGCGCAGCGTGCGGGCGGGGCGCAGATGTTTGCCGCTCGGCGCCAGCGTGCGCACGAAGAGGCGGCTCTTGGCGATCACCCAGCCGGTCCCACGCGTATCGAAGGTCACCTGCAGCAGTTCTGTGTCGTTGGCCACCGTCACCCGGCCCGGCTCCTCCTGCCGGCGAGTGATCATCCCCAGCTCCAGTGGTTCTCCGCAGGGATCCTCCAGATAGAGGGTGACCGGAGCGCCGATCGACGGATCCGAGGCTGCCGGCGCGGTCGCGGGCGTCGAGGAGTCGGAGCATCCCCATGCCCCAACGACCAGCAGCAGCGCGGCGGCATAGAAGATTGGCGACTTGTGCACGGCTGGCCTCCTTTCCTTGTAGCCGCAAGGCGAGCAGGTTCTGTGCCGCGGCGGGCGGAGTGGCTGAGGCGTGCCAATCGCAGCAGAGACGAGCGTTGCGATCAGGGCCCGGGCGCGCCGCCCAAGCGCGTGCCGGGCCCCTTCTACGTGGTCTGGCGGCTGGTCGATCGCCAATTCCGCCGGCTACTCGCTGCCGCAATCGGGCACGATGGTGAAGTAGTCAGAGGTGGTCCAGATGTTCTCCTCCTCCCCCTCGCCGGCGATCGCCGTCACGCGCAGCTGGTAGAGATCCGGATTCTCGGCTTCGACGTAGCACCCGACGCTCCAGGTGAAGCTCGAGAGCGACATGCCCTCCTCGGGGATGATGAAGGGCAGGCCCCATTCGGGATCGTAGGTGATGTTGTCGATGACCGCCGAGTCATAGAGCAGCTCGATCATCACCGGCGTCCAGAACTCCTCGCTCCACGTCACTTCGATTGTGTCTCCCGGCCAGATCTGCGTGCCGGCGGTCGGGTAGGTGACTTCGAAGCCGGGGCCGAAGGTGCATTCCTGCACGACGTACCCAAAGTACATCGCCCAGCTATTGCCCGGGAATTCGGGCCCCTCGGCCCAGGCGGTCTCCTCCTGGACCGTGTTGCCGTATTCATCGCGGAGCTCGACGGCCGCGTGAACGGCGCCATAGAGCTGTGTCAGAGGCGCGTAGCCGTATTCGGCCAGATCGATCTCATAGGCCCAGATCATCACCGGCTCATCGTACTCGGTCGAGAACTCGAACTTGCCGACCTTCGGATTTCCGGAACCGGTCATCGGCAGATCCTCGAACGTATCTTCGATGCCGACATGCGTCTCGCTCATCACCCATCCCGGTTCCGTGACCACGATCTCGACCTGCAGTGTCGTCTCGTTGTTGCTGACCACGATGTGGCCGATGACGATCTGCTGCCCGGCAAGCAGAGCCGTTTCGAAGATCTCGCCGCAGGGATCATCGACGATCGCCGTACGCGGCGTTGCCGGCGGCAAGGAGTGGTCTTCCACGGGTCCCATGGTCTCCGAGCAACCCCAGACAGTCATCCCGAGCAAAGCGGAGAGTACGAAAGCAACGAACGCTTGCCTCATATTGGACCTCCTGGTGACGGTGTGCTTGCGACGTACCCAAGCAGATATCGGCGGCCGGGGCGTGCTCGCCAGCGCCCATCTACGCCAAAGCGGCGAGCGTCTGAGATGACGCAAGGCCGGTGGCTGCGCTGCACCACTGGGGGCAGGGCGGGGCGGAACTCCGGGGCTCGATGCCGGCGCCGCAGGGGCGCGGCGCGTTCAGAATGCAGGCTACACCGTGCAGGATGCTACGTGAGACCCGCTCGGCGGCCGTCTGCATCCTGCCCGCAGGTGGATGCCGCCGCCTGCGCCGCCCGCCGCGCGCGGGAGTTGCGCGAGCGGACCTAGCCGCGTTGGATGCGCTGAGCGGCCTCCTGCAGCTTGGGACGGCTCTCGGACGAAAACCAGCAGTCGAGGAACCACTGTTCCCGCTCGGCCAGATCCCGCGTGATCTCGGCCTCGATGCGCTGCGTGCGACTGCGCTTGATACGCGCGAAGCTGTTGCCGGGCGCCCCGCCGAGGCGCGTCGCCCAAGCCGCAGCTTCGCTCCGTAGTTGCGCCGCGGGCAGGATGCGATCGACCAGCCCCCAGGTCAGCGATTGCTCGGGCTCGTAGAAGTCGCCTTCGTCCATGATGGTGCGCGCGATCCGGGAACCCACCAGGTCGCGCAGCATGCAGACCGAAGGATAGGGAACGGGGACGCCCAGTTGGAGCTCGGGCATGCCGATCAGTCGCCGCCCTTCGGCGATGAAACGATAGTCGCAGCACAGCGCCAGAATGCAGCCGCCTCCGGTGGCATGCCCCGGCAGTGCGGCGATGGTCGGCTTCGGAAGGGTGTAGAGCGCGAGGCAGAGCCGGTTGAAGGCCTGATAGAAGGCCTGGAACGTCTCGCGGGGCAACGGCAGCAGCGCCGGCAGATCGAACCCGATGCAGAAGAACTTCTCGCTCTCGCTGGTGAGCACCAAGCTCCGCAGATCCGGATCGCGGGCGACCTCCGCGCAGGCTGCGGCCAGCTCCTCGACCATCTGCGCATCGACGGCGTTGATCACATCGCGAGCCAGGATCACGGTTGCCAGCTTCTCGTTCCGACTGAGCCGCACGTAGCTCACACGACCTCCCGAAGCTCGCGGGCCAGGAGCGGAACATGGCTCGGCAGCGGCAGGATGCGCGTCACTTCTCCTGCGCTTCCCCGGTCATCGGCACGAAGCGAACCGGCAGCACAGACCGCCGCGCCACGTTCCCCTTGCGGTCCTTCTCGATCAAGATCAGCTCCTGATAGAGATCCCCCACCGGCAGCACCAGCCGGCCGCGGGGCGCGAGCTGCTCGATCAGGGCCGGAGGCACATGATCGGGAGCCGCCGCCAGGATGATGGCGTCGAACGGCGCCTGCTCCGGCCAGCCGCGGTACCCGTCGCCGCAGCGCACCTCGATATTCTCGTACCCCAGCGAGGCCAGCCTCTCGCGCGCCTCCTCGGCCAGGGGGCAGAGGATTTCGATGCTCCAAACCTCGGCAACCAGCTCCGCCAGCACGGCGGCCTGGTACCCGGAACCGGTGCCCACGTCCAACACGCGATCGCCCGGCTCCGGCCGGACCAGTTCGGTCATCAGGGCCACGATCGAGGGAGCCGAGATCGTCTGCCGCAAGCCGATGGGAAGCGGTGTGTCCTCGTAGGCGCGAGCCCGATGCCCCTCGGGCACAAAGAGATGCCGGGGCACCGCCTTCAGGGCACCGAGCACCGAGCTGTCGGCGATGCCCCACGCTCGCAGCTCGGCGGCCATCTTGTTCCGCTTCGCCGCCCAGCTCTGCTCTCCGGTGTCCGCGCAGCAGCCGACCGGCGGCCCCAGAAGGAGCGGCGAGGTGAGCAGCAGGGCGATCCAGACCAGGCGGCGGAGCATCCGATCCCTCCCAGGATTCACGCGCCGGAGCGGGTGCGGCGCTGATGGTAGCGCCCGCGCGATGGCGGGACAACGCGCGTCGCCAGGGGCAGGGGTGGGCGGGGAGGGCGCGGGTCGGGAGAGCGGCACCCAGGCTTCGCACCGATCCCACTGGGGGCCCATGACGCAATCCCCCCCGCCGGGAGGTGCGGAATCAACTATATCGCATAGACTTGGACAAGAGGGGCATTCGATGGCGCTTCTGGGGAACCAGTCTTGGCGGGGTCTGTAGATATAGTAGAAATTCGATGGATTTGCGGGACGGCACCCGAGGTTCGTCGGCACGGAATGGGGGAGTTCAGTTGCCACACGCGGGCTGCCGTTCCGCAGAATCTTTTGGAGCGACCGGCTCCAAGGAAAGGAAGAGGCCGAGCCAGCAGTTTCATCGCAGGTGACTTTCCAGCGCACGCGCAGGAGAGGTCATGCGGAGTGAGCGGGGCGTCGCGAAGGATCGCGGCGCCCCGTGACCACATTGAGTCAACGAGGCGTGGCGGGCTCGACCATCGCTCGCCTGCCGCGCTCTGGGACAGCAACCAGAGCAGCAGAGACGTAGGAGGCCCATCATGCAGGCGATGCGATCGAGACAGCCGCTGGCTCGAGCGATGCGGCGCCGTATGCGGGCGTCGCGCGTGGTGCGCAAGGCCCTCCGCGCGCCGCTGCGCATGCTGACCCTGGTGGCCGCGCTTCTTGCCGCGGTCTGGATCGCCGGTTGCAGCTCGGATGACAGAACGCCGTTCCAACCTCCCTCGACATACGTAGATCTCGATCCCATCGAGGCGTTCGCGCTGACAGAGAACCGCACCGATCTCTACATCATCGATGTCTCCGATGCGTACATCTCCGGCTTCATCCCCCGCGCGGTCAACTACAGCTACGCCGGGGGTGTCTTCGAGATCGTAGCCCCGCGCCTGAATTCCGAGCGGCCCTATCTGATCTACGCACACGATGACGAGATCTCGCGCGTCGCCGCACAACAGCTCCTAGATCTGGGATTCGTCGAGGTCTACCGCCTCGATGGCAGCTTCGCCGCCTGGGTGTCGGCCGGTCTTCCGGTGACGCACCCCTCGGGGTGAGGTGGGTAGCCCGAGCGGTCGTGCACCGCTCTCCCGCAGATCGCCAGAAGGGACGCCAACCCGGCGGACATCCCCGAATCCGGCGCCATCCTCTGGTGGCTGGGCGTGACTACGCACAGGATCGTCCCCGAGCGCCGAGCGCGGGAGCTCATTTGGCTTCTACGAGCCTGAGGCACACGCTCGCCCGGCGCGCGGCTTGCGCCTCTTCTGTGTGCCTGCCAGCGTCTCCTCGAACCCCGCCCGGCAGGATCGGACGCGCGCACATCGCGATCGCTGCCATCCCTCTTGCGGCACACGTCTGCGCGGAGGTCGAGCAGCCCCGGCCGCAACCCCGGCCGCACCGCTGCCGGCAGCCGACCTGCGCCCCGACTACCTGCAGGCGTGCGATCCGATCGCCTCGGACTGTGTCTACTTCGAGCGAAAGTGTTCCTCGTCGCGTGCGGAGTTCCTCGCGCAGCGCCGCGCGCATGCCGACAGCATCGACTGGAAGGCAGCTTCGTTCATCACAGAGCTGCGCAGTCTGCGTGCGATGGTCCCGGACGGACACTTCGCCTGGCGGATTCCGGAGGCCCGCCGACCGATCGACGGCTTCTACAGGCTGGGCTTTGCCGCCACGTGCGACGCCGACAGCACGGTGCGGGTCGTCAGGACCTATCCCGTCCATCCCTGCTCCCTGCGTCCGGGCGACCGGATCGTTGCCATCCACGATCGCCCAGTTGCGGAGTACCTCGCCCTTCTCGGCCAACGGGAACCGCAATCGACGCCGCTGGCCCCCCGCGAGGTGGCGGCGCGCAATCTCTCGCTGGTCAAGTCCTTCGCGCCGATCCTCGACCGCTTGCCGGAGATGCGGCTGGGGGTGCGGCGCGAGCGGGCGCGGATCGTCGGGGCCCCATGGGCGGGGCGCGGCGGCGGAACCGAGACGTTCGTACGGGAGCACACGGGCGCCTCGATCAGCTTCCCCCTGCGGGAGCGCCCCCCCTCGGTCTGCCGAGCGGCACCTGGCCGCCACGGCGAGGGGGGCGTCCGGATCTGGACTCACGACCCGCTCACCGCTGCAGCGTCAGCTTCACCACCTGCCTGCCGGGAGTGATGCCCCCCGACGCTTCGTCGAGGACCACGAGCGTGGTGCCGTCGAAGGCCACCCCCATGGGACGGACGAACTCCAGCGGCCAGGTCGCCAACAAGTCGCCCGCGCCGCTCAGGCGCAGCAGGCCGCCGCGACTGCCATCCAGCGCCTCGACCGCGACCCACAGCGCCTCGCCGTCGCACGCCAGATCGGTGATGACCCCCAGCGAGTCGGGAACCTCGAAGGAGCCGACGATCTGCTGATCGGATCCCATGATCTGCACGTCCGTGCCCTGCCAGGCTCCGATCCAGAGCCGGGTGCTGTCGCAGGCCAGCACCGCCCGCGTGACCCCCAGATCGCTGATCGGCACGTTGTCCGTCAGGCTCCCGTCGCGGCCGATGGCGAAGAGCTGCATCCCGCCGAGCCCGTCTCCGCCGCTGATCCAGAGCTCGTCGCCGCGGGAGCAGATGCCCGCTGGATCGTCGATGGCCACCGGGTAGGGGATGAAATCGAGGCCGCTGCCACTCACACGCACCTGGCGTAGCCCGCCGGTGTCCACGTACCAGAAGCCGGGATCCTCCCACCAGATG
Source organism: Candidatus Eiseniibacteriota bacterium (assembly GCA_014729815.1). Classification (GTDB taxonomy): domain Bacteria; phylum Eisenbacteria; class RBG-16-71-46; order CAIMUX01; family WJJG01; genus WJJG01. Next base: position 10,175 of record WJJG01000105.1, on the reverse strand, counting down.
CCCGGCCCCTCGGGCAGGACCGTGCCGGCGAGATACTCGATGCGGTGCTCTTCAGTGGCCACGAGCTGCAGCGAATCGGTATCCGATCCGGCCGGACTGGTCAGCCGCCATCCCAGGAGATACTCCCCCCCGACGTCCGGGATGAAGCTGCTTCCCAGATCGCTCGGACGGCATTGACTGCTGCTGGGCAGCGAGAAGATGATCCACTCCTCCTCGATCTCGGACTCGGCGTCGAAATGGCAGCCGTAGCGCGTGCCGGCTCCGAGATCGATCAGCACCTCCGAGATCCCCGCCGCGGCGCGATGGGCAGAGAGCCGACTGGCCGGGGCGATGTCGATCTCGAGCTCGACGATCGGCAGTTCGGACTCCTGGCCGCAGGCCACCGACCCGGAATCCACCGTGCCGTAGTAGAAGTTGCGCGCGTTGATGGTCGCAACGTAGCCGACCAGGCTGTCGGCCGCATCGTAGTCGGTCAACCCCACGGCGATGCGGTAGCGGTTGCCGCTCGCATAGCGGCGCTTCTCGAGAAGACAGCCCAGACGCGACTCCTCCGGATCGTCCCAGATCTGCGCGCAGTCGAGCGTCTCGACCGCCACGGAATCCTCCGAGGCAATCCGGATCTGTGGATGGTTCTGCGCCACGCTCAGCTCGGCGACGAACTCCGTCTCGGTGACCACGTCCTGAAGATCCTCGCTGCATGAGCAAGCCAGCAGCGCGAGAAGCGTGGCGAAGATCGCCATCACAGGGCGGTGCGCGCGACCCGGCAGTCCGACGGGCCTGCGGGCGAACTGTAGAGGGGCTGGCATCGGACACCTCCGAGCGGTGGGCAGCGCCGCTACGGCGGGGAGTGTTGCGAGACGATCTGTCTTCGGTTCGGATTCGACTGTACGGGAGTCGGGCGCGGTGGACAACTGCCCGCAATGGACGGGTTTCCCTGGACGACGCCGTCCCGCGCCGCATACGCTACGCACACCCCTCGCGTGCGGCGGGGGGTTCCGCGGGTCCACCCTGGCGGCAGCCTCCGCACAGAGGGGTCCCGCCGGTCCACCCTGGCGGCAGCCTCCGCACACAGGGGTTCCGCCCTTCGGGCGGTGGCAACCTCCTCTGGCGGGGAAGCGTAGGGAATGCAGAGAGGAAACGAGGACGGCAAAACGAAACCAGGAGGTACCATGCTTCGCCCCCATCGCACACCCCATGTCCTTGCGGGGCTGCTCTTCTGCATGCTTTTCGGCCTGCTGACGACGGCCAGCGCCAAGATCCGCGTGATGGAAGAGCTCGACATCGCCGAGCTGGCCGAGGCGCCCACCATCCGCCTCGGCTACGGTCTCTGCGATGTCACGCTGGATGGACTGGAGACCGACTTTGCCGAGCTGGGACAGGCCGAGCTGGCGCTCGGCTATTCGGACTATGAGCTCAACGAGAATGGCATCACCGACTACACCTACGGGGCGCTCTCGTTCGCGCGTCTCTCGACCGAACTGAGCGAGCAGGCCGAGGCCGGCACGATCGACGGCGAATTCTGGCGCATCGGGTTCGATGGCGCATCGGGATATGGCTACCGCATCCGCGGCTCGGCGATCACGCCCTACTACGGCTGGGGCCTCAACGCCACGCAGCTGACGGTCGACGCGCCGCTGGATCGCAGGACCGATCAGGCGCTGATCGATCTCTATCGGGACGAGTTCCGCTTCGGCTCGAAGATGGAAGGCGGTTTGCGCCTGCGCTTCGGACCGATGGTCGAGCTGAGCGCCGGATACGAGCGCACGGCGGTCTTTCGCCGCTGGCTGTTCTGGAAGTGGCTGCTCAGTGCCGGTCTGGAACACACGGCTCAGGAGGCGCTCGACGCATTCATCGAGGAGATCCACGATCGTTCGCCCAAGGCCGCGCCGCTCGTCCACTTCGTTCTCAAGAACGCTCTGGCCTACGCCTGGTACGAGCTGCGCACGGAAGAGATGAACTGGCCCTTCGACACCGAGCCGGCACTGATGCTCGAGACCTACAAGGTCGGCATCTCGTTCATCTTCTGATAGACCTCGCGCCTGCTGCGGGGACGGTCCCGATGGAGCCGGTGCGGGGGGGCCGGCCGTGGACCGCCGGCCATCAGCACTCGACTCCGCCCCCCGCTTCGGCTACTCCTTCGGCATGCGCCGATCGGATCCATCCGGCAGACGGGGCGGCCGGGCCGGTGCAGCCGTCGCGCGGGAGTCCGGGCGCGGCGCGACCGGCGGTGGCACGTTGGGCGCCTTGCTCCCCTGGTTGGGCGCCGGCGCCGCCCTGCGCATCTGGACCGTGGCTGCGCTGGCCCGCGATCCGCACATCACCGATCCGGTTCTCGACTCGCGGCACTACTTCGACCTGGCGCTCCGCCTGAGCGAGGGCCAAGGATGGCCCCATGCGCCGCTCTTCTTCGGCGCCCTCTACCCCGCGCTCCTCTCGGGGCTCTTTCGCGTCGCCCCCGCGCAGCCGCTCACCGTGCAGATCGCTCAGGCCGCGCTGGGACTCGCCAGCCTCTGCCTGCTCTTCGTGGCTACGCGCCGCAGCTTCGGCTCGCTGGCCGGCCATCTCGCCGCGGCCCTCTTCGTGCTCGCCGGACCGATCCTGGCGATCGAGAACGTGGTGTTGATGGAGTCGCTGCTGCTGTTCCTCTCCACCGTCATGCTCTGGACGTGGACCGATCCGCGATTCGGCTCTGCGCGGCATCCGCTGCCCGCCGCGGGATTCGGACTCGCCGCCGGTCTGATGGCACTCGGGCGGGCGAGCTTCCTGCTCCTTCCCATCGCGGCGGTGGTCTGGATCGTCATCGCATGGAGGTCCGCGGGCGGGCGGCGGCCGTCGCACGGCGGCGGGCGGCGCTGGGTGGCGCCGGCCCTGATCCTCCTGGGGGCGCTGCTGCCTCTTCTGCCGCAGGCCATGCATCAGACGCGAACCACCGGGCACCTGCAACTGCTGACGCTCAACGGCGGGCTGAACTTCTACATCGGCAACAACCCTTACGCCCGCGGCATCTTCAGCAATCCGCCCCAGATCGATCTGAACGATGACCTGACGGCCCGCCGCGCGGCCTCGATCCAGGCCGGCCGTGAGCTGACCCTCGCCGAGTCCTCCCGGCACTGGCTGCGGCGCGGCCTCGACTTCATCCGCACCGAGCCACTCCAGGCTCTACGGCTCTTCGCGCGCAAGGCGCTGCTCTTCTTCGCCCCGCGTGAGATCCCGCAGATCTACAACTACGATGCGCTCTCGGCCACCACCCTGCCCTTGCGGCTGGCATTCGTCCGCGCCGCCTGGCTCGTGCCCCTCCTAGGGTTGGGTCTAGCGGCGGTCCTGCTCTGGCGTCGCCGCGCGTCCGCGTCACGCAGCCGCCTGACGCCCTACTTGGCGCTGATCGGGATCGTCTGGCTGCAGGTGATCCTCTTCTTCGCGGCCGGCCGCTACCGGATCGTCGCCTACCCGGCGATGATCGGACTGGCGGGCGCCGGACTCGCCTTTGCGGTGCGGGAGATTCGCGCCCGGCGCTGGCTACTGCCGGGAGCGGCGGCGCTCGCGATCCTGGTGATGCATCTGCTGCCGCCCAGCTACCCGGCGGCTGCCGCCCGCGCCTTCGATGCCTATACGGTCGGTCTGCGACAGATGCAGCAGGGGAATCTCGCCGAGGGGCTACGCTGGTACCGCCGGGCGACCGAACTCTCGCCGGACTTCGGCGAGGCCTGGCACGGACTGGGAACCATCCACTATCAGGTGCATCAGTATGCCGCAGCCATCCGCGCCTATCAGGAAGCGCTGGAACGGATGCCACGCTCGGCGATCACCTACTATGCCCTGGGCGTAGCCTATCATCGTGCCGGGAACGATGCGCAGGCGGTGCCGGCCTTGGAGCGGGCGGTCGAGCTGAATCCTCGCCAACCCGACTACCGGAATCATCTCGGCATGGCGCTGGCCAACCTGGGACGATACGAGGAAGCGGCCGCGCAGTGGCGCGAAGTGCTACGACTGGATCCCCACCACCGCGGCGCGCAGGAGAATCTCCACCGTCTCTCCGATCGCACGCAGTAGTCTGCCCTGTGCGCGCACCGTGGCGCGCAGCGCCGCCGGGATGCGACGCAGGAGACGCTCGGGTGCATTCCAGATCCAGTCCGGAGCCGACCCGGCGGACCGCTCGGACCGGGTGCGGGTTATGTGGGGGTCGGTGAGCAGCCCGCCGGCGTCTGACTCCGCGGATTCATAGATGGCCGCCATCTCTTCGGCACCGGCCGCCGGTGTCGCCGCCTCGGCGGCCGGGACAGCCGAACAGACAGCTTTCCCCGCGTCGCGTCCCCCGCGTCGAGGGGGAGCTGGCGACTCATCATCGACAGTGCAGGCGGACGCGAACACGGGGAAAAGGACGACCCAGGACAGGAGGGAGTACAGGAGCGCCCCCGTCAGCCAGCGATACGCGGGGCTGTTCGAGCAAGGCCGACGCCCCGGAGCCCAGTGCCGAAACGGCTGGACACACCGGCCATGGCGCGGGCGCGCTCCGGTGCGCATCGGCATGCGCGATCCCGGACTCTCGCGGCGCACGGACATGCTCGCCTCCCGTACTCAGCAGGGACAGAACTGCATAGCCTCCATCGAGTAGGACGCTTACCCCTGCCGGAATGTTCATCCCAACGGTTGTGGAACGAAGATTGGAGCGGGTCCCCGGGCAGGCCCATGGCGCTAGGCATCCTGCGGGAAGATGCAGGGATGGACGCGGCAGGCGCCGCCGATCACAATACCGGGTCGAGGATGGAGGGCGGCGCGAGATCCAATCTTCGTTCCACAACCCTCGGGCGGCAAGTGACCAGACCCTAACTCCTTATAGGCAATGGACTTAGAGGGGAACCCCGATGGCCCGCAAACCGATCCGGCCTCGCCCGGACGCCCCGGCACCGCTCCTGCTACTGGCCTGTCTGCTGCTCACGACACTCCACCCGACCGCTTGTGAGGCCTCGGCCTCGAAGGAGCCGGGCGCGATCCTCGCGGCCTGGACCGAGGCCTACCAGACCGAGGTGCCCGAGAGCCTCTCGCTGGTGGTCGAGTTCCGTGTGCGGCCCACCGCCTCCGCGGCGGGGGTGGCGGACGCGGGGGACCCCATGGCGGCCGAGGGGTCCCCGGCGGCGGCCGAGGAAGGTCGCTGGCACCTTCTGATTCGGCCGGGCCAAGCGCCCCGCCTGCTCGAGGGGGGACACGCCGAGAGTGCGTTCATCTTCGCGGTGTCCGATAGCACGCTGCGCGCGATCGATGAAGGGCGCATGACCGCCGCGACCGCCATCGCCAAGGCGACGGCCGCCGATCGGCCGCCGCTCGAGTTCCGTCCCACGGCCGCCGCGAGTCGTGTTCCGGACATGCGCGAGACGATGATGGAGTTCCTGCAACGCTTCTTCAATCCGTCCCGCCCCGAGCGGATTCCGCTGGGCGCCGAACATGCGCGGCGCATTCAGGGCACGCAGACGATCCCGCTCTACTTCGCGGTCGGGATGCGCAGCGCCTGGCACCAGCTCGAGCCCGGCGAGCAGCTCGACGGGCGAGGCAATGCCTTCTCGTACCGGCAGGCCTACATCGTACTCGAGGGAGAGGGCCACGTGCGGGTGGGGGATGCCGAGAGTGCGGTGCGCGCCGGCGAGAGCTACTACATCCCGCCGCAGGTGACCCATCAGATGCGCAACGATGGCGATCGGCCCCTGGTTCTGATCTGGCTGGCGTGGGGAGAAGGGGCGTAGGTCGCTCAAGCGGCCCCGAGCGGGCGCACCTGGATGACGTTCGTCGTCCCCGGGGTGAACATCGGCGTGCCGGCGGTGAAGATCACCTCGCCCTGGCGGCGCAGCAGACGGAAGCGCGGCGCCCAGGCAACGCATTCCGGTTCGGTGGCGGCGGACACCGCATCGCGGAACAGTTCGGCGTGGGTCTGCTGGTCCTGTCCGATCAGCACCGGATAGACACCGTGGCTGATCAGCAGCTTGCGGAAGTTGCAGGGGTCGTGCGCGGCCCCGATGATGCGCACGTTGGGTCGGTAGCGCGCCAGCATGCGCGGCGTGCGGCCCGATGCCGTGGCGGCGACGATCGCCTGATACTCCGCGCTGCCCTCGCTGAGCATGCAGGCCGAATGGGTGATGCCATCGGTCGTTCGCTGGCGGCGGATCTTGCGCAACTTCTCCTGATAGAAGCCCTGCAGCCAGGTGTCGCCGGCCTCCATCGCCGCCACGGCCCGCTCCTGGAGACGACGCGTCGTCGCATCGATCAGCGCATCCGAATCGCCCAGCAGGTCGCGAAAGCGATTCATCGTTCCGCGCCGACGAGCCGTCGCATCCAATCCGCCCTGCCGGAAGTAGGCCTCGGCCTTCTGCGCGATGCGGCCCAGCATGCGGATCGCGGCGATCGGGTGACGTCCCACGGACGTCTCCCCGGATAGCATCACGGCATCGCTGCCATCGAGGATCGCATTGAAGACATCCGTCGCTTCGGCCCGCGTCGGCTGTGTGCGATCCCCCTGGATCATCGAGTTGAGCATCTGCGTGGCCGTGATCACCGGTTTGCCGCGTAGATTGCAGCGGCGGATGATCTCCTTCTGGATCTGAGGAACGTCCTCGGGATCGAGCTGCAATCCGAGATCGCCGCGCGCGACCATGATCCCGTCGGCCACATCGAGGATCTCGTCGATGTGGTGGTAGGCGTCGGCGGTTTCGATCTTGGCGATGATCGCGGGGCTGCACCGCCGTGCCCGGGACTCGTCCCACTTGCGCCGCGCGCAGAGGTGGGTCTCGATGTGGCGGCGCACCTGGATGATGTCTTGGCTGTCGCGCACGAACGAGACCCCCACGCAGGCCAGCAGGTCGCCGGCCTCCTCGAGCAGGAAGTCGAGCGCCCGTCGATCGGCCTCCTGGAACGACGGTAGGTCGACCCGGGCGTACTTGATCGTGAACGCGCTGTTCTCTTCGAGCCGTCCCCCCTCCTCGACCCGGCAGCGGATGCTTCCCTCCGCGATGCCGATCGCTTGCAGAATAAGTTCCGGTCCGTCACCAATGTAGAAGACCGGCGCTTGGCCACGCAGCCGGGCCTGGCGAACGTAGTCGGCCAGGGTGGCTTGTCCATCGATGCCCGTCACGGCAGCATCGAAGGGCTCGCCCGAGGCGACCACGCGCACGAGCGGCTCGGCGCCGGACGACACGGCGGCTTCGGGTGCGGCGCCCTCCGCCCAGCGGCCGGAGGCGTCGACGAGCAGTGTCATGCCGCGCGTCAGCTCGAGCGCCCCGCCGGCGGGGATCCGCAGGCGGATCTTGGGGCCGGGCAGGTCCCCCAGCAGCGCCAATCGACGCGCCCAGCCCGCGCGGTGCGCATCCAGGATCTGGATGATCTCGCGCTGCAGGCCGCCGGGAGGCTCGAAGTAGGCCATGTTCAGGCGGAGGAGATCCGCCCCCGCCTCGGCAAACCATCGCAAGGCGGTCTCCTGCGCGACGGGTTCGCGACACTCGGATCCATCGGGATCGTGGATCCCGGCGCGCGCCGGGCCGAGCGTGGCTACGATCTTGGTTCCGATCAGCTCGCGTCGTCCGGCTTTCCCGTGTAGTCGCACGCTGCTTCTCCCCCTGCCGCGCTGCCGATCCGATCGCCCGAGAGGGGCTGAGCCCGCTCGCAGCGCCACACCGCGACACAACAAACCAGCCCACCCGCCGCGATGCGATCCGCTGACCCCTCGGGCGGGGCCGCTCCGAGTGTCACCGATCGCGCCGCGGGTCACAAGCCGTCTGCCGCGCACAGTCGGTCGCAGGGAGATTCGTACTGTTCCGATTCTGTGAGCGACCGATTCCAGGATCTCGCGATCGGCACGACAGACCGCTCGCCCTCACCCCCCCACGGATCGCGCCTCGCGGATCAGAGATCGAGCGGACGCGGGGCGGGGAAGCTTCGCCGATAGAGATAAGGCCGGCGCCCGGGGAAATGCGCGGCCGCGGCGCGCATGATCGCCCCGATCTCCGCGCCCGGATCCTCGGTCTGCGGGTGCCAGTCCGGGGGCGTGGCATGCAGGTAGACGACGCGCGCCTGCTCCAGCTGCGGCTCCTGATGCGCGAAGGCCGCGCCGAAGAGCAGGTGGCGGGCGGTGCGGCGCATGCGCGGATTCGGATGCCGGGCGACCTGCGTATCGACGAAGATCAGCGCACGGCCCGGGATCCGCTCGGCCACCGCGCGGCCGAGAGCGGGGCTCACGCCCCAGTAGTTGGGGCCGAAGCAGTCGAAGGCGCTGCGCGCGGACGTGCGAGCATCCGCTTCCGCCACGTCTCGCGAGGCGCAGACCAGCGCCGGCCAGCGCGTCAGACCGCCCCAGACGCCGAGCAGGAGGATCAGCCCCCCGGCGATTGCCAGCGTCCAGTGGTGCGCCCCGTTCCGGTCGCGCAGCGGCGGCGCCTGGCCACCGAACAGTCGCGTGACCCATCCGCCCAGCGCCGCGAGCCCCGCGGCGGAGAGGATCAGCAGCGGCCCGAGCGCGCCGTAGACGTAGCGCGGACCGAAGCAGTCGTTCCCGTCATGGTACCAGTAGAAGAGATAGACGAGCAGCAGTCCGAGAGGCACGCTCGCCAGCAACCAGCGCCGATTGCGCGGGCATCCCGGCAGTGTGATCAGCAGCCCCAGAACCAGCGGCCAGAGCGAGGTGAGTGGCCATTCGAACAGCCGGCCGTTCAATCGCCGCAGGGTGTCCCATGTGTAGGCGAGCCCGTCGGAGAGTGTGTGGGGATCCTCGGGGAAGCCCTGACCGAAACCGAGGCCGAACCCGGCGCCCCAGGCCACCGAGTAGCCGAAGCGCAGCGGCGCACCCGTGGTCGCCCAGTTGTACAGCAGCAGCAGCACCCCACCCGCCGCGGCGACCAGTCCCATGGCCATCATCGGGCGCGTGAAACGTCCTCGTTCGCACCCCCAGCGCCATGCGGCGTGCAGCGCGATTGGCAGCAGAGCGCCGAAGGCGCTGTAGGGTCGCGCGAGCAGGGCCAGGGCGATCCCGCCGCCCGCCAGGAGGCCGTCGCGAGGGCGTCCGGTGCGCAGCAGACGGAAGTAGCCAAGCAGTCCCAACGAGATTCCCAGCAGACTGGTGGCGTGGTTCATGAAACCGGCCGACATCAGCAGCAGGAAAGGTGAGATGGCCGCCATCAGCACGGTCAGACGCGCCACCGTGCGCCCGCAGAGCTCACGCGCCAGCAACCCGATCACCAGGACGCTCAGCGCCCCGAGCAACGGATTGATCAGCCAAGGCAGGCCCGCGATCACCCCGAGCGAGAGCAGGAGCGCGTGCCCGGGTGGATACTGCGAATACCAGCGGCCCTCGGCGATCACCATATTGGCGTAGTCGGTGAGTTCCGGCACCGGGGGGGCAGGCGCCCAGAGTCGGCCGCCCGCGAAGATGCGTGCCTGGAAGAGCTGCGCGATCGAGTCCTGCACGTGGGGCATCCGGCCAAAGAGCATCGCCGAGAGGACGGCCGCGGCAGCGAAGGTCAGCGCCGCCGCGCCCAGGATCCAGATCCGGTCCACGCGCGCGGGGTCCGTCCCGGACCGCCCGGCACGCACGCTCCTGCGATCTCTCTCCCCGCGCGCGCTTCTCTGGTCTCCGCTCGAATCCGCGGACCTGCGACCCATCCGCGTCACCCTCGTGCCTGCGATCGCCTGCCGCCGGAAGTCGTCCCGGTGCCGCATCCAAGCCGGAGTGTGGATGCGACGGCCGACGGATTCTACGCCGCCGGCTCGATCGAGAGCAGCTCGATCTCGAACTGCAGCTCGACGCCTGCCAGGGGATGGTTGGCGTCAACGGTGGCCTTCTCCTCCCCAAGGTCCTTGACCCAGATCGGGATCACCCGCTCGCCGGCCTTCGCCTGGAGCTGATCTCCCACGTTGATGCCATCGGGCAGCGCCGAGCGCGGCACCTCGTGCTCCAGCTCCGTATGCCGTTCACCGAATCCCTCCGCGGGCGCTACGGTGACCGTCTTGGTCTCCCCCTTCTCCATGCCGATCACGGCATCGCTGAAGCCGCGGATGACCTCTTCTCCGCCGGCCTCGAACTCCAACGGCTCGCGCTCACGCGAGCTATCAAAGGTCGATCCGTCGGGCAGACGACCGGTGAAATGCACCTTCACACGATCTCCGCTCTTGACCTTCGACATTGCGCCTCCTTCCGCTTC
>WJJG01000104.1 GCA_014729815.1 Candidatus Eiseniibacteriota bacterium | reverse complement strand
TTCTCCGCCGGGCCCGAACCCTGGGGGGCTACCCACCCCTCAAGGCTGGCGGGTTTGCGCCAAACAACGATGGAGGCTCACAGCGGGGCATCGGTGGCAGTTCCGACGCCTGGCTCTTACTCGCTGCACCGGATTCCACACGCGCGACGCGGCTGGGTTCCCGATCTCAGTTCTCCGGGTTGGCGCCCCGATGGGCCGCGAGATAGTCGACCAGGACCTGACGCGCCGCCCGCACGGCGCGGCCGCGGTGGCTGATGCGATTCTTCTCGGCCAGACCCATCTCCGCGAAGGTCCGCCCGACTTCGGGTACCCAGAAGACCGGATCGTAGCCGAATCCTCCGCTCCCCCGCCGCGCGTCGAGGATGCGCCCCACGCAGCTGCCATGGGCCAGATGCTCGCTACCGTCGGGAAGCAACACCGCGATCACCGTGCGAAAGCGAGCCCCACGGCGCTCGGGCGGGATGCCCTCCATTTCACGAAGCAGCTTCGTGACGTTCCGCTCGTAGTCGGCGCCGGGCCCCGCATAGCGAGCGCTGCGGACACCCGGCCGCCCACCCAGGGCGTCGACCTCCAGCCCGGTATCATCGGCCAGCGACGCTTCGCCACTCGCCCGGTAGGCGGAGCGGGCCTTCAGCAGCGCGTTCTCCTCCAGCGTGTCGCCGGTCTCGGCGACCTCGGGCAGGGGCGGCAGATCGTCCAGCGAGAGGAGTGCCACCGGCAGCGCCCGCAGCGCTTCGCGCAGCTCGCCGACCTTGTCCGGGTTGCGCGTTGCACAGAGCAGCCGCAGGCGGCCGGCGCCCGCCGTTCCCATCGGAGACATCAGCTCGCCTCCATCAGCTTCGCTCCCTCGAAGGGCGCGCTCGGATCGAGCCCCAGGGCCCGCCGCTGCGCCGTGAACGTCCGGCGCAGGCCCCGCCGCGCCAACTCGACGATCGTCTCCAACGCCGCGGACGCGAAGGGAGCGCGCTCGCCATCGGCATGCAGCCCCACGATCTCCCCCGCGGCGGTCAGGACGAGGTTGATGTCGACTGCCGCGGCGGCGTCTTCGGCATGCGTCAGATCGCTCAGCCACGCCGGCCCCACCCGCCCGACACTGATCGCCGCGAGCTGCTCGCGCACTGGAATCCGACGGATGCGCCCCTGGCGCACCATCCAGCGGCAGGCCTCGCAGAGCGCGACGAAGCCCCCGGTGATCGCCGCGGCGCGCGTGCCGCCATCGGCTTCGATGACATCGCAGTCGACCAGCACGGTCTGCGTGGCCAGACCCTCCAGTTCGACGACGGTGCGCAGGGAGCGTCCGATCAGGCGCTGGATCTCTTCGGTGCGCCCTGAGGGGCGTCCGCGCGGCAGGCGATTCTCGACCGCACGCGGCAGCATCCCATACTCGGCGGTGACCCAACCGCTGCCGCTGCCCCGCAGGAACGGAGGCTGGCGATCGAGTACGGTTGCCGCGCAGATCACCCATGTGCGTCCGACACGCACCGAGGCCGAACCCTCGGCGTGGGCCAGAAAGGCCGATTCGATCTTGATCCGTCGCGGTTGCGCCGCGCTGCGGCCATCGGCCCGTGGGACCGCGTCAGAGGCTGTCATCGATCCTCCCGCGTCTATCGCTCGTACCAGGGCAGATCGCTCTGGTCCACCAGGGAGACCGAAGTCAGCGGTTCTCCCAGAAACGCCGCGCCGATCTCGGAGAAGCGGCGCGGGCGATCGCTGACGAATACCCGACAGCTCCCACCCGTTGCGCTGGGGTTCCGTAGCGCTCGCGCCTCGAGCAGCGTTGCCGTCTCGTGGGCCGTCGCTTCGGCCGAATCGACCAGCGTCACCGTCGCGCCGGCTGCCTCGGCGATGACCTCCTTGAGCAAGGGGTAGTGCGTGCAGCCGAGAATCAGGGTGTCGATCTGCGCTTTGCGCAGCGGTGCGAGATAGCGCGTGGCGATCTGCCGGGGCACTTCACCGGCCACCCATCCCTCTTCGGCGAGAGGCACGAAGAGCGGGCAGGGCCGCTCGACGATCTCGAAGCCCGCGTCGCGGTCCGCCAGCGCCCGGCGGTAGGCGCCGCTGGCGATCGTCGCCGCCGTGCCGATCACCCCGATGCGTCCCGAGCGGGTCTGGCGCGCGGCCTCGGCAGCGCCCGGCTCGAGCACGCCGAGCATCGGGATCGCCACCGTCTCGCGCAGGGCCGGGAGCGCCAGCGCGCTGGCCGTGTTGCAGGCCACGACCAGGAGCTTGATCTCTCGCCGCGCCAGAAAGGTCACGCTCTCGCGGGCGAAGCGCGTCACCGTGGCCGCCGATTTCGTGCCATACGGTACGCGGGCGGCATCACCGAAGTAGATCAGATCCTCACCCGGAAGACAGCGGCGCAGGGCGCCGACCACGGTCAATCCCCCGATCCCGGAGTCGAAGACACCGATCGGTCGACGGCGCACAGCGTTCCGATCCGCGTCCGATCGGGCCGCGGCAGGATGCGCAGCGCCCCAAGCAGGGGCCGTCGCCCGAGGAGCTCCGGGCATCTCGCCCGGGCGCTGAGTCGTCTCGCCCGGGCGCGGGGGCCTCTCGCCGGTCCGCCCGCCATGGCTGCCTTGCATCGCCTCTCCCCGGGAAGTCCGGTCGCGCGCGCTTGCTATCCGTCTGCGGAGAAGGCCGCCGGACGCAGCACTTCATCCAGAGGGATCGTACGCACGAGCGTGCCCGTCGACTCCCCATCGATCAGAATCCGCACACCGGCCACACCGCTCAGATTCTCGCACAGGGTGCGCGTCAATGTCGCCGCGATCAGCCACTCGGCCCAGTCCCCGCGGGGCGCGCGCCAACGCAGCGACGAACCGAAGTTGACGTAGAGCACGCCGGCGTCCGATAGGAACAGGTCCTGCACCACGGTCTCGGCGGGCCAGACCGCCACGCCGCCGACAGCCGAAGGCTCGCCGAGCGCCTCGATCAGGACGCGGGCATCCTCCCCGAGAATGCCGCTGCAGGGCAGGTAGCGCGTCTCGCACAGCAGTCCCGTTCCCGCCTCTCGCCCGTAGTAGAGGCGGCGGGCGCAGAGGGGCGTTGTCGCGGCACCGTACCCATCGCGCTCGGGCCCGGCGAACTCGGTCGAAACGCGTCCACGCAGAAGCCAAAGCGTTGCCAGCAGCAGAAGCCCGGCCAGCAGCAGCCCGGCCCACCATCGCCAGCCCAAGCGCCTGGGGCGACGGCGCGGGGGTGCGGTAGAGCTCACGGCGCACCCTCCCCTCCACCGCGCTGCAGCTCGGACGCCTCCATCTCAACGCGCTGTAGCTGAAATGCCTCCAGACCGAGGGCGATGGCCTCGGCCGTCTGGGCCAGAGACGACTCATCCTCGACACCGGGATAGGCCTCGGCCTCGCCACGGCGACCTACGTAGAGCACCGCCCCCGGCATGTCGAGGCCGCGCAGGGCGGCAACCGGCCAGCCTTCCCGCCGCACCGTAGCCTCGGGTGCCGCCGCTTGCAGATGCAGCGCCAGGATCCACGCCAGCTGCGCGTTGGTTCCCAGATGGGGCGAAGCGACATCTGCCCACGGACGCAGCGATTGCGCCGCGGGCGGCGCTTGCAGGTCGCGCAGGGCCTGATCGGACGGGGCTCGGCTGACGGTGACGATGCGATACCCGCGCGCCACCGCATCTCCCACGAAGTCGGGAACCAGACGCAGGCAGATGCCCCGCCCGGTGGCATTGACCGCCGCGGTCCACGGAGCCCGCGTCCGCGAGTCGAGCTGTTCGATGATCTGAACCTCTCCGCCGAGAGCCGCCCACGCGGCGGCAAGCTGCTCCCCGAGCTGGCGCACGAAGCGCAGGGCGGCCTGCGTCTGTGCATCGCGCTGCTGACGCGGCTCGGACTCGAGGCTCGGAAGGACCAGGATCAAAGGTTCCGCTTCCCGCCGCCCTGCCAGGACGGTCGGTCCGCCCGGCCCCTCGGCCCCCACCGTCGCCGGCCAGGGCTGGAAGGCCTGCCAGCCGTTGAGGTCGGCCTGCGCGGTCGTCAGTACGATCCGGAACTCTCCGCGATCGCCGCGCCACTCGGTCCGCCAGCCGGCGACCGGTTCGCCGATGGCGAAGATGAAGCGTGTCCCCCGGGAATGCGGCCAAATCGCTCGCAGGCAGGCTCCCGCACGCGGGGGAGGTGTCAGATCACCGCGCGGATCGGCCTGCATGCCACCCATCTCGACGATCAGTCGACCTGCACCATCGAAGAGGAGTTGCTCGTCGGGCCGCTCGGTGACGTCCCATCGCAGGTAGACGCGCTCACGCGCTTCCTGGATGCGCAGGCGCGTGATGCCCGGGCCGGGGGGGCGCTGGCTGAGAAGCAACGAGTCGGCGTCGAAGTGCCAGCGCTCGGGCAGCAGACGCCCCACGATGCGCGAGGCGAAGCTGACCGGCAGCAGCAATCGGTTCTCGAGGTAGAGCACGCGGTCGGCGAGTTGGATCATCTGCTCGCCGCAGCGCAGCAGCTCACTGCCTACGACGAGACGAACGCGCAGCGAGTCGACGACCAGTTCACCTTCCAGCCAGGCGGGATCCCAGAACAGTGTCGCGCGCAACGCCGAGCAGGCATCCTCGAGCGCCCAGAACCAGCGGCCGCCGATCACCCAGAGTCGATCCCAGCGCGACGCGCGCCCGTCGCAGAAGCGCACGCCCAGAACAGCCCCCGGCGGGGGCGCGGGAAGCAGAAGGGGGCCGACCGGCGATCCGCCGCACCCGGCCCGCTGGCTGGCGGGGCGTGCGGCCAGCAGATCCCCGAGGCGTTCCCCCAACATGGTGCGCTCCGCCGAAGCGGAGGAATCCCCGGGCTCCGCCCCTCGCGGGTATTCTTCTGCGGCCCACTCTGCCACGGGAGAAGCCGTACCGCTGCGCTCGTTCGTCCCGGAAGGCGCCGCGCGCCGCGAGGCATCGATCTCCTCCACCACCGGACCCGGCGGCTGGGCAGTAGCCGAGCTCGCCCAGCCCGCAAAGAGCAGCACCGAGGCCAGTAGTGTGCCAGCCCGCCCGCGAATGCAGCCGGAGGCGCCCATCAGACGCCTCGCCCTCCGCGCGCGCGTTCGATGTCGCGCTGCAGGTCCTTCTTGGCGATCGCCTGACGCTTGTCGAACTTGCGTTTGCCGCGGGCCAGTCCCAGCTCGACCTTGGCATACCCGTCGCGGAAATAGATTCGCAGGGGAATCAGCGTCAGTCCGCGCTCCTTGACCTTGCCGAGCAGCTTGCGGATCTGCCGCTTCTGGAGCAACAGCTTGCGGCGTCGCACCGGATCGGGCGGGTCGATGCTGGCCTTGTCGTAGGGAGGGATGCGCAGGTTGTGGAGGAAGAACTCCTCCCCGCGCGGGGCGGCATAGGCGTCCGCGAGACTCACTTTGCCAGCGCGCAGACTCTTGACCTCCGAGCCCTGGAGGACCAGACCGGCTTCGATGCGGTCGAGGATTTCGTAGAGGTACGTGGCGCGACGGTTGCGGGCGACGACCCGAACCTCGGCGTCCTTCTTCTCGCCAGACAGCTCCGCCTCCTCCCTGCGCCGCCAGCGCCGTAAGGGGTATCAGAAGCCTCCCCCACCGATCAATAGCACAGCCCCGGATGCGCCGCGCGAGGGATTGACAGCCGACCCGGACGGTGGCACCATCTCGTGTCCTTGCGGAAGTGGCGGAATTGGTAGACGCGCTAGGTTCAGGGTCTAGTGAGGGCAACCTCGTGGGGGTTCGAGTCCCCCCTTCCGCAAGCCCACCGTCCCGGAGTGCGCGCGGCGAGCCGGCGCTCGTCTCCTAGTCGCCGGCAAAAGCAGCCAGCGCCTCGTCCTCCTGGTAGTACGAATCGAAGACCTCGAGCAGCTTGGTGATCATCATCACCCGGGAGACCTTCTCGTTCGCGTTGCAGATCTTCATCTCACCACCGGCGTTCGAGATGCTCGTGAAGACCATCGCCACGATGCCGACACCGGTCGAGTTGACGAAGGTTACTTTGTCCAGATTCAGGAGGAACTTCCGCTGGCCCGCAGCGAGCTGTTCCTTGACGACATCCTTGATCCGGTAACTCTTCTCGCCCCCCTCGAGGGCCCCCTTCAGGTCGAAGACCACCACATCCCCTACCTTGCGCGTACGATAGTCCATCCCGTTCTCCTCCGGACGATTCGTAGGGGGACATGCTCTTCCCCGCACGATCCCGCCGAGCATTCGCTGTCTCGTGGCTCGAGCGTTGGACTCTTCAGCAGCCTAGATCAGCCGCCGCCCCGCGGCAAGCGAATCCCGTGCGCGCGACACGGCGCCTCGCGCGACGCGGAGTGGTTGTTCCCTGTGAAGGGAGCGGCTAGGTTGCGGGTGGATTCGATCGGAAGGAGAACGGCATGGCTTGGCTTGGTTCCCGCTCGCATATCTCCGCCACGGCAGGGGGCGCGCCGGCGCGTGCCCTGCGCCTGGCCATCGACATCGGCTGGGGACTCCTACTCGTCCTCGCCTGCCTGGGGACAGGCTGCGAGAGAGGGCCCACTCCCCCCAAGCTCCTGATCGTCGGGATCGACGGCGCCGAGTGGCGCATGGTGCAACCGCTGATGGCCGCCGGGGAACTGCCCCATCTGCAGCGCGTGATCGAGAGCGGCGTCTCCGGTCCGCTCTGGAGCCTCAAGCCGATCCTCTCCCCGGTGGTCTGGACTACGATCGCCACGGGCAAGGGGCCCGATCAGCACGGCGTGCTCGACTTCACCGTGCCCGATCCCAACACGGGCCGCATGATCGTCGTCACCAGTCAGATCCGGCGCAGCAAGGCGTTCTGGAACATCCTCTCCGAGCGCGGCCTCAGCGTCTGCGTGGTGGGGTGGTGGGCCACCTGGCCGGCCGAACCAGTCGCGGGTGTGATCGTCTCGGACCGGCTCAGCTACCATGCCTTCATCGAATCCCCCGAGGCGACCGAGGGTCTCGTCTCGCCGCCGGAGAAGCTCCCCGAGATCCTTGCGCTGCGTCACGACCCCGCGGAGGTGCCGTACGAGGAGGCGCAGCGTTTCATCGACGTCACGCCGCAGGAGTACGCCGCCGCGCCCAGCCTCGACTTCTACGATCCGATCTCTCACTTCCGTCACATCTACGCCACGATGAACAGCTACGCCGATATCGCTCGCCACCTGCTCGAGACCGAGGAACCGGACGTGATGGCGGTCTATTTCGAGGGAGTCGATACGGCCGGGCACATGTACGTGCGATACGCGCCCCCTCCCTATCCCGGCACGACGGACGCGGAGCGGCGCAAGTTCGGCGAGACGGTCGAGGCCTTCTACCGCCACCAGGATCGTCTGCTCGGGGAACTGCTGGCGCTGACCGACGAGCAGACCACGGTGATGATCGTCTCCGATCACGGCTTCTTGCTGGGACGCGAGCGTCCGATCGAGGAGGGCGATCGCTTCGACTACGCCACCGCGGCCGGCTGGCACCGGCTCGAGGGGCTCTTCGCCATGCGGGGCCCGCAGATCAAGTCCGCCGCGACCCCTCCGGGCCGCCGCTCGCCATTCCAACGCGTCTCGGTCTTCGATATCACCCCCACGGCACTCACGCTGCTGGGCCTGCCGATTGCCAATGACATGGAGGGACGCCTGCTGAGCGAGTTGCTGGTCGAGGGGCAGAGCGCACCTCCACGCATCGCCAGCTACGAGGATCAGGCCTGGCGGGAGAGCCGTGCGCGGGCGCAGAGCAGCGTAGCCGCGGTGGATGACGAGATGAAGCAGCGCCTGCGCTCGCTGGGCTACATCGGCGCCCAGGATACCGAAGCCGAGATGTCGCTCTGGGGGCAATGGAGCCTGGCCGAGTACTACCTCTTCCGCAATCAGCCCGAGAAGGCGGAGGCCGAGCTGCTCGCCCTGCGCGAGCGCGCGCCGGACTGGCCCGACACCTACTTCCTGCTCGGATCGGTCTATGCCCAACGCGGGGAGCTCGAACGAGCGCGGGCGATGTACGAGAAGGTGCTCGAGCTCGATCCCTCCGAAACGGAGGCCAAGATGAACCTGGCCTACGTGCACCGGCAGATGGGACAGCTTCCCCAGGCGATCGCGCTGATGCGCGAGAGCGCCGAGGCCCATCCCCGTCGCGCCGACCTGCGCATCAACCTCGGGATCCTCTACCGCGAGGCCGGACGCCTCGAGCGCGCCCGGGAGGTCTTCGACGCGTTGCTGCGCCGCGATCCGCGGAGTCACCCCGCTCACGCTCAACGGGCGCTCGTGGCCGAGGCGCGCGGCAACCGCCAGACGGCGATCGAGCATTGGGAGGCGGCGGTGCGTCTGAATCCGCGGGATCGCACCGCGCGCCGGCGTCTGGAGGCCTTGCGGAGCCCCTAGCCCCGCGACACCGCGGCACACCGCGCGAGACCCGTCCGTGGATCTCGCGCGGTCTCGGTCGCCGCGGATGCTCGGGGCGTTGCGCTTACTGGAGCGATGCGTTGGCCCAAGCTTCGCGCCTACCGGAAGAGCGCCTTGACGTCACCCCAGCTTCGAGCCCTCGCCCCGCTGGGCGGATCGTCCAGATTGGGCCAGCCGGGCGTCGGCGGAAGGCCATTGCCCAGCGGCGGAGTGGTCCCCCCGTAGGGATTGAGGGCATCGAAGATCTCCCAATCCCCCGTGCCGTCCGGATTGCGACCGGTGGAGCGGTCGTCGTCGGCTTCGTGGGTGTTGAAGGTGTGCGTATCGACCAGGAGTGTGTCGTCACCGGCCAGTTGCCAGAGCACCACGCAGTCGCCGTCGTTGGAGAGCCCGAAGCCGTAGGACGACTCGTCATGCTCCTGCTGCCAGGCCAGTGACTGGCTCCCGTAGATCACCAGCGCCTCGCCTTCCGAGAGGACTTCTCCGTCCTCCCAGCCGAAGGTCCGCAGACCCTGATCGTCTCCGAGCAGGTATTCGCCGAGATTCACGTGTCCCGGCCCGCCGTTGAACAGCTCGACCCACTCATCGTCCCGGTAGTTGTAGTCCCCGTCCCCATCCCAGTCCGAGGCCGGATCGCCCATGATCTCGTTGATGCTCAAACTGCAGTGCCCCGCCACCGGCAGGCAGAGCAGCGCACCGAGCACGCATGTCAGACAGATGCGCAGTCTCATCTTCCCTCCTTTGGTTCGGTTTGGTGTCTCGATCGACCCACGGTCCACCGCGCCACGCTCGCGCGACCGCCGGCCGCGCGGTCGCAGGATGACGCAGAGAACCCGGGCTGAGGGGGAAGCCAGGCGGGGACCAACCAGGCGAAGGGAAGCGGAAAGAGCCCGAACCGGTGGGCCCGGAGCTCATCTGGCGCGAGATCCCGAGCATCGCAGGCAGCGCTCTTCTCCGGGGCGCTCCCCACACGCGGTGCTCAAGAGGCGCTGCGTCGGGAATCTCCCGCAGCCGATCAGGGCAGAATCCGCGTCCCGGCCTGGCCGGCCAGTCCGCGCACCAGGGAGGAGGGATCGGTGATCAGGACCTCGCGCCCCCCGGCTTCGAGGAAGCGGATGGCCCCGCGGATCTTCGGCCCCATGCTGCCCGCAGGGAACTGCCCGGCGTCGAGATGGCGACGCGCCTCGGCGATGGTCAGCGCCGAGAGGTCGCGCTGCTGCGGCGTGCCGAAGTCGAGTGCCACGCGCTCGACGGCGGTGACGATCGCCAGACGCCGGGCATCGACGGCTTCGGCCAGCACGACCGAGCCGAGGTCCTTGTCGATGACGGCTTCGACGCCTTCCAGAACCCCCTGCGACTCCTCGACGACCGGGATGCCACCGCCGCCGGCGGCGATAACGATCACCCCCGCCTCGATCAGCGCGCGGATCGGCCCCAGCTCGATCAAGCGCAACGGCTCGGGTGATGCGACGACCCGGCGCCAGCCCCGGCCGCTGTCCTCGATCATCCGCCAGCCGCGCTGGCGCATCAGGGAACGGGCCTCCTCGGTCGAGTAGAAGGGCCCGATCGGCTTGGTCGGATCTCGGAAGCCCGGATCGTCGGACGCCACGACCATCTGCGTGACGATCGTCGCCACATCGCGCTCGATTCCGGCACGCCGCAGGAGATTGCGCAGGACCTGCTGGATCATGTAGCCGATGCCGCCCTGGGAATCGGCGCCGCAGATATCCAGGGGTGTAGGGGGAATGATGCGCGCCGCGGCCTCGTTGCGGATCAGGATATTCCCGACGATCGGACCGTTGCCGTGGGTGACGATGACCTCTTCACCATCTTGCAGAAGCTCGACGACCTGCGCCATCGTCTGGGTCGTCACGCGGATCTGCTCGGCGATCCGGCCCGGTCCTTGAGCCGGGAGCAGGGCGTTGCCGCCCAATGACACGACCGTGCGCGATGGCATCTGCAATTCACTCCGCCTGGCCCGCGCGATGGACGGGCTCTCGTCGCGTCCCTGGCCCGCGGATCGCCACCTCGGCCCCCACGGGCACGAAAGGGAAAGCAAACAGGATAGAGAGTGCGGCCACCGCTTGTCCAGATTCCATGCGGGGGGAGCGGTAATCTAACGCAATCCGCCGGTCCGGTCCCAGGCGACTGCCCCACAGCCGCTTGGCCGGATCCGTGCGCCGATGGGGGGCGCGGGGGCGCAGGAGGCGAGCCGTTGGGCGGCGGACGGGGCTCGCCAATGCAGATCGGGCGTCCGGAGAGGCCGAAAGCCGCGGTCGCGGCGTGCGAAGCCGGGGCAGAGGGTCTGCGGCGCGGGCGCCCGATCCCGGCCAACAGTCAGCTCCGTGGGGAGGGAGAGATGCGAGAGACCGGCGACTGGTTCGAGGATGACGCGTTCTGGGAATGGACCGCACCGGTCCTCTTCTCTGCGGAGCGGTGGCGGCACACGCCCGAGCAGACCGATCGGATCCTGGCCCTCCTGGATCTCCCCGCCGGGGCCCACCTGCTCGACCTTTGCTGCGGACCCGGCCGCCACAGTCTCGAGCTGGCCCGCCGCGGCTTCCAGGTCACCGGCGTGGATCGCACAGCCCGCTATCTCGATCGCGCGCGAAAGGCCGCGCGGACCGAAGGGCTGGCGGTGGAATTCATGGAGGCCGACATGCGCTGCTTCCGCCGCCCGCAGGCGTTCGATGCGGCGCTCAACCTCTACACCTCGTTCGGCTACTTCTCCGATCCGCGTGACGACCGCCGCGTCCTCGAGAATCTCCGCGCATCGCTGCGGGCCGGGGGCGAGCTACTGATGGAGCTGATGGGCAAGGAGGTCCTCGCGCGCGGCTTTCGGGAGCGGGACTGGGTGGAGTACGCTGACGGCACCAAGCTGCTCGAGCAGCGCGTGCTCGATCCAGACTGGTCTCACGTCACCTGCCGCTGGACCATCGTACGCGCCGATCGGCAACGGAGCTTCAGGCTGCGCCTGCGGCTCTACGCGGCCAGCGAACTACGTGCGCTGCTCGAGGCCTCCGGATTCGAGCAGGTGCGCATCCACGGCGGCCTCGACGGCCGCCCGTACGATCAGGACGCCCGGCGGCTGATCGCCTGTGCGCGAACGCCGGAGGCCTGACCCGCGGCGTGGATCTCCACGGCAGGGCTAGGCGAGGCGCGCATCGATCGCTTCGGCCGCCTGGCGCCCGCTCATCAGCATCCCGCCGAAGATCGGACCCATCCGGGGCGCACCGAAGACGGCGTTGGCGCACATCCCAGCGCAGAAGACCCCGGGGAAGAACTCGCGCGTGTTCTCCAGCAGCATGCGCTCGCCCACCTCGGCATGCATCGGCCGTTCGCCGACCACGTCGCCAGTCGGCGTCTCGAGTCGCACCCCGCTCTTGCGCGCGATCAGACGCGCGACCTCGGCGGCATGCCCGGTTGCATCGATCACGAAGCGGTGGCGCGAGCTGATCGGATCGACATGCAGCCCGGCCATCTCGACCGCGCTCCAGTTGAGCACCAGCCCCGTCACCCGCTGCTCGGTGAGCATCACATCCTCGACGCTCAGCAGGTTGAAGATCCGCGCTCCGGCGCGCAGCGCGGCAGCCGTCAGGGTGGCGACCGCCTCGACCGAATCGGCGCAATGGTAGCCGTCCTCGAACGGCTCGGTGCGCACGCCGAATTCGGATAGGACTTCGCGCCCTGCCTCCTGGACGACGATCTCGTTGAACATGATCCCACCGCCCCACATGCCGCCACCCAACGAGAGCTTGCGTTCGAAGAGCACCACCGAGCGTCCGCGCCGCGCGAGATCGTGGGCCGCGGTCAGCCCAGCCGGGCCGCCGCCGACGACGGCCACATCGGTCTCGAGAGCCGCCAACAGCTTCTGGCCGTAGCGGCTGATGATCGCCCGGGAGATCGTGACATCATCCAAGCTCATCGGTGCGTCCTTTCTGGTCGAAGCGCACCAGCCGATGCGGGGCCCGCCCCCGATCCTCATGGTGCGACGGCGATTGCAGCAGACCGCGCATCAAAGCACATCCGGCGCCGGCCGTCCAGGGGGGGGGAGCGGGAAGAGAGGGGCGAGCCTTTCGCAAAGGCCACCCAAACCTTCCGGCCCCCCGTACCGTCGTCTAGCATGGGGCGCATGAAGCCACACGCAGAGGGGGATGGGGCGGTGAACGGGTCCAGCCGCGCGGCCGCGCGCGCAGAGGGTGCCGCCAGCCCCGCGCACGCAGCGCATGGGCGCGGGCCCACGGCGGCCGATCGTGCGGGAGAAGCGCCCCTGGCCGCCGACATCGCCGCGTGGGTGCAGCGCGCACGGGAAGGAGGCCGTGATGCATTCGAGCAGCTCTATCGCTCGCACGTCGGCCGCATCTACGCCCTCTGCATACGGATGGTCGGCGATCGCGCCCGGGCGGAACAGCTCACGCAGGATGCCTTCGTCCGTGCGTGGCAGAAGCTCGGCAGCTACCGCTTCGAGTGCCACAGCGGAGACATCACCCTCACGCTGCCCGAGAGTGTGGACGCCGACTTCGACATCAGCACCTTCAACGGCGAGATCCAGAACGCCTTCGGACCCCGAACGGAGCGGACCAGCCGCTATACGTCCGGCTACGAGCTCGATTTCAGCCGCGGCGGCGGCGCGGCCGACGTCCGTGCGGAAACCTTCAGCGGGGATCTCGAGCTGCGCATCCGCTAACCGGCAGACGTCGTTTCGGGCGCGCTTCCTCTGCGTCGGACACCAAGGCGCCGCTCGGCATCGCGCCGCTCCCAAAGGCAGCGGCCCGCACCAGGGAGGAGGCCGAATCCCCCCGGTACGCGCGCTTGGGAGGGGAGCCTACTGGCTCGCCACCAGCGCCTGTGAGACGAGATCGGAGAGGAAGGCGACCCGCATGCCCAGCGCATAGTGTTCGTTGAGATCGGAGAGCTGCGTGTGGCAGTTCTCGCAGGCGGTGGCCAGGACCTCGGCTCCGGTGGCGCGCACCTGCTCGGCCTTGACCCGGGCCGAACGCATGCGGAACTCCTTCTCCCCCATCGCCACCAACCCCCCGCCTCCGCCGCAGCACCAGTTCTCCACCCGATTCGGCTGCAGCTCGACGAAGTCGCGGGTCAGGTGCGCCAGGATCTCCCGCGCCTCCTCCATGACCCCGCCGTTGCGCGCGATCTGGCACGGATCATGGTAGGTCAGTCGCTGCTCGGTCTTCCGCGGATCGATCTGAATGCGCCCCTCGCGCAGGTAGCGCGCGATCACCTCGACGAAGCTGACCACGCGAAACGGCAGCTCACCCATCATGAACTTCATCACCCGATAGGCAGTCCCGCATTCACAGATCGCGACCTCCCGGACACCGAGGCGTACGGCCTCGTCGATGATGCGTTGGGAGATCTCGCGCGTCTTCTCCGGATTGCCGACAAAGGCCCCGAAGTTGACGGCCTCGAAATAGCTCAGCGACCAGTTCTCCCCGGCGGCATTCATGATCGCCGCGGCGGGAATGATCGAGTGTTTGCCCGCCAGGGCCACGTACAGCAGGTCCGCGTCCTTCTCGTCGATCGGGATTGCCTCGCGTCCCGCCTCGCTGCGCCAGCGCGCGATGACTTCTTCCTCGAGGCCCTGCACCGCCTGCGTGAAGGACGCCTTGGTCGCCTCGACA
This sequence comes from Candidatus Eiseniibacteriota bacterium, assembly GCA_014729815.1. Lineage (GTDB taxonomy): Bacteria > Eisenbacteria > RBG-16-71-46 > CAIMUX01 > WJJG01 > WJJG01. The sequence goes on along the minus strand of WJJG01000104.1, from coordinate 3,711 downwards.
TTCTCCCCCTTGGCGATCGACATGTCGGCCAGCATCGAGAGCACCTGGGGCTCGCGCCCGGCGCCGATCAGCAGCAGCTTGGCGATCGATTGGATCTGCTGCGTGTCGATACCGAACGGGCAGTAGGTGACACAACGCCGGCAACCGGTGCATGTGTAGGCGGTCTCGTAGACCTTCTCCATCCAGTCCTCGCTCAGCTCGACGGCCTCGTTGAGCCAGCCGGCGAGACGGCCCTGTGGGCGGAAGTGACGCCAGAAGAGCCGCCGGATATTCTCCGCCCGGCCCACCGAGCTATGGCGCAGCTCGGGCTCCGAGGCATACGCGTGACAGGCCGGAATGCAGGTCCCGCAATGGGTGCAGGCTTCCAGATACATGCGCACCGCGCCGGTCAGCCTGCTGGCGAAGAGCCGCCGGAGTTCCTGCTTCTGCGTGGCGTCCACGAAGCCTCCCTGTGCGTCACGCGCCGCGTCGCAACCGGTTCATGGGCAGCGCAATGAACGTATGCATGATCTTGCTGAACGGAAGCAGGATCAGGAACAGATTCGCCAGCAGCACATGCAGGACGACGACGATGTAGTGCGAACCGTAGAGCACCTCCCGCGGGTCCTCGAAGCGGAAGCGCGCCAGGCCGTCGAGATAGAGCCCGAAATCCTGCTTGGTGATCACGAATCCTCCTGCCTCGCTGTTCCAGGAGTTGGCCCAGCTGATCGTGCTGCCGGTCAGCACCAGGAAGAGCAGCAGCAGCAGGAGCAGGTAGTCCGACGGCACGGTGATCTCGCGGATCGGACTGCGGAAGCGTCGTATCAGAAAGTAGAAGAGCGCCAGCGTGAGAACGACCCCCACCGCCCCCGCACCGATCATGTGCGGAGAATCGGCCGGCAGGATGCGGATCCCGGGGAACAGATCGAAGTGCGATGCGATCAACACCAGGAATGCCAGATGGTAGAGCAGCAGGAAGAACCACAGCAACGGCTGATGACGACGCACAGTGGGCATCCCGAACGTGTCGCCGAGCGCACCGAGAAAGCGTGGCCCGCGCTGCGGGAAGATCGCCAGGCTATGCGGATGGCGCGGTGCACGGCCCAGGGCGATGAGCCGGGCGATGACGCCGATCAGGCATACCGCCACCGCCAGGTAAACCATGGGCACCATAATCAGGTAGTAGACCGTGTTCATCGATCCGCGCTCATCTCCCGCGTGCTCAATCTACTTCACGCGACGCACGAAGATATGGATCGTGCCCTCGTCTTGCTGCGTCTCGAGGATCTCGTTGCCCGAGGTCTTGGCCCAGGCCGGGAAGTCGGCGAGCGAGCCGGGATCGGTCGTCAGCACCTCGATGACCTCCCCCACGTCCACCGAGCCGATATCCTGACTGATCTTGACCACCGGCATCGGGCAGGGCAGTCCCTTGTAGTCGAGGGTCTTGGCGATCGAATAGTCTCCCACGATATCCTCCTTGCTCTGCTCTCGGGCCTAGGAGATGAAGAGCTGAATCGAGGCCGTCTGCGCCTCGGCCAGGTAGGTCGCAACGCCGCAGTAGTCGAGATGCGGGTAGTCGATGATCTCCTCACGCTGGAATCCCATCAGATCCATCGACATCTCGCAGATCTTGATCTCCACGCCCAGCTGCGCGGCGATCTCGAAGAGCTGATCCAGACTGGCCGCGTTCTTCCTCTTCATCAGCCCCTTGATCATCGCCGGGCCCATGCCGAGCATGTTCATCTGTGACAGCGGCAGCCGGTTGCGCCCCTTGGGCAGCATCCAGCCGAACATCTTTGACATCAGGTCCTTCCCGCGCGCCCGCTTGCTGGCATCACGCAGCGCGGCGGTGCCCCAGAAGGTGAAGAAGAGGATCGGCTTGATGCCCATCGCGCCTGCCCCGGTGGCCAGGATCATCGCCGCGATCATCTTGTCGAGGCTTCCCGAGAAGACGATCATCGCCAGCTTCGACTCCGGGCCCGGACGCAACCCCGCCATCTGCTCGCGCAGTTCGGCGACCTGGGATTCGATCGATGCACTCATCCACCTGCCTCCCGCTTCCTGCGACCGCCCGTGCCCCCGCTGGGCCGGCGGGCCGTGGCGGATACTGACCCCATGCGCGCCGCGGTGCGTTGCTGGCGGCGCAGGAGATCGCGCAGCATGCCGCGCAGCGTATCCAGCACGTCGATGACGCGGGGATCGGCCAACGCGTAGCGCACTCGATTGGCCTCGCGCGCGGCCACCACCACGCCGCGCTCGCGCAGGATCTTCAGGTGACGCGACACGGTCCCCTGCGGCAGATCCAGCGCGGCAACCAGCGAGGAGACGTGCCGGCTCTCCTCGGCCAGTTCATAGAGGATCGCGATGCGCGTCGGATCGTTGATCGCGCTGCAAAGCTCCTGGTGCATCAGATGCAGCTCTTCGGCGGTCGGCTTGCGCATTGCGTCCCCCGCGCATACTCGAATATACATATAAGCGAATATATGAATCCAGTCAAGCCTCACCTGTCACATCTGCGTCCCCCACGCGTCACATCTGCTTCCCCCACCCGTCGCATCTGCGTCCCCCACGCGTCACGCCTGCGTCCTCGGCCCCGCTTCGCTCTGCGGCGGAGAGGGCGTGAGCGCCGCGATCTGCCCGGCGAATGCCGGGTAGGCCGTCTGCAGGCGGGTCCGCCTCCCGAGCTCGAAGTCTTCGCGCGCGAAGCCGGGGGCGACCGTGGTGCCCAGCAGCGCCCAGGCGCCCCCGGTGCGCAGCCGCGCGCCCTGCCAAGCCCCATGCGGCACAACGTGCTGCGGGACCATGCCCGCGCGCAGATCGGGCCCCAGCAGAGTACGCCGACCGGTCCCGTCGGGATGCAGCAGCAGCATCTCGACCGGATCTCCCAGATAGAAGTGGAAGATCTCGTCGCTGGCCAGGCGGTGCAGGCGCGAGCAGGTCTCGCGCGTCAGCAGGTAGTAGATCGCCGTGGCCGCCGCGCGCGCCCCATCGTAGCGCTCCCCCAACGCGTCGGGCGGAATCTCGAGCCTTGCGCGGTAGGTCTCGGCGTAGAAGCCGCCCTCGAACTCCAGCGGCTGCAATCCCAGCCGGGCGATGATCTCTTCGGGGTGGAGCATGGCTTCCTCACTGGTCTCCCAGCGCGCGCAGCCGATCGCGCACGGGGGGGAAGTCGGGGCGCAACTCGGCGGCGCGCGTGTACCAGTAGCGCGCGCGCGCCATCCGCCCGGCTTGCTCATGGGTCAGACCCAGGTTGAAGCGCGGTTCGAAGAGCTCCGGCGCCGCGCGATGCGCAGCCGCGAATCGATCCGCGGCCAACGCCAGGTCGCCGCGAGCGCGCAGCACGACCCCGGCGTTGTTCAGGATCCAGGGGTCCTGGGGACGCAGCGCGAGCGCGCGCTCGAAGGCTTCCTGAGCGGATCGCAATGCGTCTTGAGCGAAGAGCGCCTCCCCGAGGCCATTCCAGGCGTCGGCCGCCGTCTGCGGCCAACCGGTCGCCTTCCGATAGCAGGCCGCGGCCCCCACCGGGTCGCCGCGCTGCAGCAGCCAATCGCCGCACAGGATCCAGAGTAGGGGACGGTGCCCCCCGAAGAGAAAGGCGCCCTGCAGATCGCGGGCGATGCCCATCCCGGTCTCGACACCGCCCTCCCCGGCGGCCAGCGCCAAGGCGGCACGGTTGCGCAGGAACGTGCCGGGCCGCACACCGAACCGCACGGCGTCGCCGCAGCGCTGCTG
>WJJG01000103.1 GCA_014729815.1 Candidatus Eiseniibacteriota bacterium | reverse complement strand
GCGGGAGGCCGCGCCGATCGTCGGCCTGCTCTGGGAGGGGGAGTGGGTCGTGCCGCCGGATGCGGAGCTCCAACGCAGCGGAGTGCTGCATGACGAAGGATGAGACGGACGGCCGGCGCGGTGTGCCGACCGCGCGGGCCGATGCGCCGCCGGCGCCCGCGGGGGCGTCGCCGGAACAGCTGCGCACCCTGCTGGCCCGCGAGCAACGGCAGAACGAACTGCTCAACCGCGTCGGCTTGACCCTCGCGCGCACGCTGCGCCTCGAAGAGATTCTGCCGCTGCTCATCGAACTGCTGGCGGAGCTGATCCGCTTCGATGCCGTGGGCATCTACCTCTACCACTCCGCCAGCGGGATGCTCGAGTGGTTCCACGGTCACGGCTACCCCGCCGGCGCGGAGGAGCAGGTGCGTCTGAAGGTCGGCCAGGGGGCCGTAGGCTGGTGCGCCGAGAACCGCATGGCGCTGATCATCCCGGACGTGCGTGCGGCCGAGCATTATCTCGAGGCGCGACCGCAGACACGCTCGGAGATGATCGTGCCGCTGCTCGCTGGCGAGGAGCTGGTGGGAGCCTTCAATCTCGAGAGTGACGAGCTCGACGGATTCTCGCAACGCGACCTGCGCCTGCTGACGCACTTCGGCAGCCAGGCGGCGATCGCGATCCAGCGGGCCCGGCTGCACGATCAGGCGATCGAGAAGCGTCGGCTGGAGGAAGAGATCGGCATCGCCCGGCGCATCCAGCGCCGTCTGCTCCCGGCGGAAGCTCCGCGTCTGCCGGGATACGACATCATGGCCTTCAACATCCCGTCGCTGGAGGTCAGCGGCGACCTCTACGACTTCGTGGAGATCGTCGATCGCCAGTGGGGGATCGCCATCGGGGATGTGGCGGGCAAGGGCATCGCCGCCGGGATGATCATGGCCACCTTTCGCGCCAGCCTGCGCGCCGAGATCCGCAACAACTACTCGATCCGCACCATTCTGACCAAGGTCAATCGGCTGTTGTGGGAGAGCATCGAGCAGACCGCGTTCGTCACGGCGGTCTATGGCGTGCTGGATGTGGCCGAGAGGCGTCTGACCTACGCCAATGCGGGGCACAATCCCCCGCTGCTCGTGCGCGCGGACGGCGAGCAGATCTGGTTGCGCGAGGGCGGGACGATCCTGGGTACATTCCCCTCGGCCGTCTACCGCGAGGCATCGTTGTGGCTGCAGCGGGGTGATCGGCTGGTCTTCTATACCGACGGCATCACGGAAGCCCTCGCACCCGACGGGGAGATGTTCGGTGAGGAACGGCTGGCCGGGATCTGCCGCGAGCGCCTCGGGGCGGAGTCGGCCCAGCAGTTCTGCGGCCGCCTGCTCGAGGCGGTGCGGGAGCATTGCCGCGGCGTGCACGCCGAAGACGATCTGACGGCCGTGGTGTTGCAAGTGGCGACGGAGCACGCAGAAAGCGATTGAACCCGGGGAAGAGGGGATGCGAGGATAGACCGATGTTCAAGAGAGGAAAGGACAAGAGCGATCCCGCGCCGGCGCCGGCGGTGAGCGAGAGGGCGACCCCGCGTCCGCGCAAGGAGACATCGACGACTCTGATCGGTGGCGGCACCGTGGTCAGCGGTGTGATTCGCGTCAACGGCTCGTTGCGGGTTGACGGCGAGGCCGAGGGCCAGGTCTTCGTCAGTGACACGTTGACCGTGGGACCCGGTGGCGTCGTCAAAGCGGAGGTGCAGACCGGCACCGCGGCGGTGGCCGGACGCGTGAAGGGCCGCATCCGCGCCCAGGGCCGCGTGGAATTGCAGAAGGGCTCCCGCCTCGAAGGCGACGTGCATGCGGCGACCTTCAAGATCGAGGATGGCGCGTTCTTCCAGGGCAACTGCGTCATGGGCGAGGACGCCGCCGAACCGAATGCGCCGCCGGTCGCGGCGGAACGGTCGTCGAGCGATTCCCTGCGTGTCGTGGGCAAGTCGTAGTCTTCCCCGCTCGATGAGGGAGTAGGAGAGCCGACGTGTGGTACGGTCGCGATACCGGTATGCGCGGGCTGCTGACCGAGGGCGTCAAGATCCTTCTGATCTGGAACGCCATCATCTTCTTGCTGCAACAACTGCTCAGCGGCGGCCTGAGCTTCCTGGATTGGGATTTCGTGGTCCGCGCCCGCCTACACGGGATGTTGCAGCTCCTGCCCTATTCGGTGACCCGCCTCGAGCAACTCTTCGGCGTCGTCCCGGTGCTCGTCTGGCAGAAGTTCTTCGTCTGGCAGCTGGGCAGCTACATGTTCCTCCACGGGGGGCTGTGGCACATCTTCTTCAACATGTTCGCGCTCTGGATGTTCGGGACCGAGCTGGAACGTCTCTGGGGATCCAAGCGCTTCCTGCAGTACTACTTCTTCACGGGCGTCGGGGCCGGCATCCTGACGGTCGTGCTGACGCCCAATAGCCCGATCCCGACGATCGGGGCCTCGGGAGCCATCTACGGCATCCTGCTGGCCTACGCCTACTACTTCCCGCAGCGCCGCATCTTCCTCTACTTCCTCTTCCCGATTCCGGCGCGCATTTTCGTGATCATCATCGGCGTCTTGGCCTTCCTCAATTCGATGGGGCCCAGCGGCGGCATCGCCCACATCGCGCATCTCGGGGGTCTGGTCTTCGGCTATCTCTTCCTGCGGGGCGGCGGCTGGCTCAACCGTTTGCGGGGCGGCCGGCGGCGCACGATCGACTTCAGCCGTCGCGACGATGACTGGGGTGGCGGGCGCTGAGTGACGGGCCCCGATGGCCGGGTGGCACGCGCCGCCCGCCGCCGGGCACGGGCAGGCAGCCAACGGCCCGGGGACTCCGTTCCCCGGGCCGCTCGCATGTCCGCAGCGCGCGATGCTACGCGCGCCGAGCCTGGGTCGCCTTACTGCAGGCGGATCATCTGGCGCGCCTGGCTGCGACCATCGACCGTTAGGCGGTAGAAGTAGGTCCCGGTGGCCAACGGCACGGCCTCATCGTCGAGGCCGTCCCACTGCAGGCTGTGCGGACCCGCGGGCAGTGCGACGCCGCGCAGCAGATGCCGCACGCAGGCGCCGGTGACGTCGTAGACCTCCACCGACACATCGCGGGCCTCCTGTTCGAGGCGGAAGGAGATCACCGTCCGCTGTCCGAACGGATTGGGCCGGTTCTGCTCGAGGCGCACGCGACCGATCTGCGGGAGCGCCTCCTCGACGGCCCCACCGTAGACCACGACCACATCGTCGTCAGAGCGCGGTACGACGCGGTAGAGGTCGTACTCGTAGCGCAGGATGCCGCTGATATCGAGCGAGTCCCCGACGTTGGGATTGTAGCTGAGCGAGAAGTCGTTCAGCTCGTGGGTCAGGTCGGTGCGGCAACTGTCCTCCAGCGCCAGGTAGGGGGGCGCGTCGTAGAGCAGCCACCACTCACCGTACAGCTCGGCTTCGCCCTCGACGCTGTCGACATAGGCCGGAACGAACGGATCGGGGGCGATGTGCACCAGGGCATGCTCCCAGGGCTCGGCGCGGTTGTCGGTCTGGGCGCAGTCGTAGATCAGGGTCTCGGGCGGCAGGTCGCGCGTGACCACCGCGCCGGTGGCCGGGCCGAGATTCTCCCAGAGCTGGACGCCGGCCGTCCAGGAGACGTACGTCTCGCCGAAATACTCGCTCACGCGACCGGCGAACTTGATGCTGTCGCCTTCGGCCAGGTCGCCGACCTTGGCCACGCGACCGTATATGTGTTCGAACTCGCCGCCATCGTCCTCCTGCAGGTAGTAGTAGTTGCCGGCTACATGACTGACCCGCCCGGCGGTGGTCACCACCAGATCGAGGTAGGCCGACTCATCGACCAACAGATCATCGGTGTACTGCAGATCGTAGATCGAGGTGATGCCCTGAGTGAAGGTGAACTCGGCCGGGTCCATCATGACCAGATCGTCTTCCGAGAGGACGCCTTCCACATAGCCCACATCGACGCTACCGGGGGTCTGCATCTCGGTCGTCAAATGGACCAGGCGATGGTTGCTCTCGTCACGCTGCGCATCCAGGACCGCCAGTCCGGAGAGGAAGTAGTAGTTGAACTCGTCCTCGGCGCTGGCCTCGTCGACGTCGACGGCGAAGAGAACGTCGATGCGCTGGTTGTCGTAGGCCCACAGCCCACGCAGCTCGGGCGGGCAAGGCATGCCGAGGTCCTCGGGGCAGTTGCGCGGGGCGATCTTGTACTGGTCGTAGTTGTAGACCAGGATGCCCTGGACGTACTCCAGCTCGGTGCCCTCATCCGGCAGCGGGTAGTCGAAGTCGCCATCCGGATCGGCGGAGTAGCTGTCGACGACGATCGAGTCGCCGACCTGCGGCACCGGGTCGGTCGCCAGATACCAGTCGTCGTACTGGTTGGGCTCGCGCGAGAACAGCGTGGGGTCCTCGGCATCGACCCGGATCAGTACCGACTCGTAGGCTTCGCTGTAGGCCCCGGTATCGTTGACGTCGGCGATGCGCAAGACGACCGGATCGGGGACCTCGGCGGTGCCCACTACCTCGAATCCGCATTCGTACTCGTCCCCACAGGGGGAGTGATAGATGTCGATCTCGGAGAAGTCGTAGTACTCGGCGTAGGCGCCGGTCACATTGACCAGATCGCCGCGACGCACCTGCCCGAGGTGGGCGTCGTTGCAGTAGACCCAGATTCCGCTGTACATGCGGTCCCAGGTCGGATGGGGATCCTGTTCCTGCACGAAGAAGCCGAACCGTCCCGTGGCGGTCACGACCACGTTCTCGACGGTGACCTCCTCCTCGAGCGCATGGTAGCCGAGCTGGATGTTGTAGATCGTCGTCACGACGGCCTGCGCGGCAGAGGCGCCGAGCAGCAGGACCGCGGCGACCAGGATGCCGACGATACGCATGTTCGTCCCCTTTCCCTTTCCGATGGACTGAGACGCGATCTT
>WJJG01000102.1 GCA_014729815.1 Candidatus Eiseniibacteriota bacterium | reverse complement strand
GGATTCTGTGGCTCGCCGCTCCCACGCGGGATCTGCGATCGCTGCGGCGCGCCTGCGGGGCCCGCGGCGTTCCGGACGAGCGCCTGCCGCTGCGCGGGCATCTCGATCCCGGCCTGCTGCCTGGCCTGCGCCGCTGGCTGCAGCGCGCGGCGCCCGACATCCTGCACTTGCACCTGATCCATGCGCAGCTACACGGCACGCTGGCCGCGCGCGGGTGTGGCCTCGCTCTCGTCGCAACCCGCCACGGCACCGAGCGCTATCAGCGCTGGCCCCCGATGCGTCTGCTCGCGCGGCGGTTGGATGCGGCCGCCGCGCGGGTGATCGCCCCCTCGTCCTGGGTGGCCGAATACGCGCGTCGTTGGGACGGCACGCCGCGCGCGAAGCTGCGGGTCATCCCCCATGGGATCGATCTGCGCCGCTACGCGGCCGCGCCCCCACCGATGCGGCGTGCCGGCTGCGTCTTCACGGCGCTCGCGCGCCTGCACGCATCCAAGGAGCATGCGGTGCTGCTCGACGCCTTCGCCCGGGCGGCGCCCCATCTGCCGGCCGCCGAGCTCTGGCTGGCGGGTGAGGGGCCGTTGCGCGGAGCGCTCGAGCGACGCGTCGGGCGCCTGCCGGCGGATCTGCGGGCGCGCATCCGCTTCCTGGGCGAGGTCACCGACGTCCCGCCCCTGCTCGCAGCCAGCGACGTCGTCGTCCTGCCGGGTCCGCGAGAAGGCTTCGGCCTCGCCGCGCTCGAAGCGATGGCCATAGGACGCCCGGTGATCGGCCCGCGGGGGGGAGCGCTTCCGGAGCTGATCGAGGCGGGGGGCAGCGGTCTGCTCTACGCACCGGGCGAGCGCCGCGCCTTGGCGGCGGCCCTGCTGCGCCTGGGGCGCGATCCGGAGCGCCGCCGCGCCTGGGGGGCGCACGGCCGCCGGATCGCCGCCGGCTATGGCCGCGCGCGGATGGTGGATGCCACGCTGCGGCTCTATCACGAGATCCTCGCCGCCTAGGCGCGTGCACCGCTCGGCTCGTCCGGGGCAGCGGGGCCGCGGGCGCCGCGTCCCCGTGGGCACTCTCCGCGCTCGGCAGCCGGGAATGATCCTTTGCGGAATCGCGCGGACCCATTTAGACTGTTCGGCCGCGCTGCAACGCAACCGCGTCAGACTGGAGGCTGCCGTGTCCCGCATCACCCTTTGGTGGAGAGCGACGCGACCCTTCGCATTCAGCGCGTCGGTGATCTCCGCCCTGCTCGGCGGTCTGCTGGCCGTGGGGCAGGCCGGGGTCCCCCTGCACTGGGGGCACTACCTGTTGGCGATCCTGGGCGCGGCCGCGGCGCACGCCGCCGCCAATCTGCTCAACGACTACTTCGACTTCCGCAAGGGCGTCGACCGCCCCGGCACGCTCGGATCGAGCGGCGTCCTCACCGAGGGCCGCATGGCGCCGCGCGCCGTCTTGCAGGAGGCGCTGCTCCTCGGTGCGCTGGGGCTGCTGCTGGCGCTCTACTTCCTGGCCGTCACCGGCCCGCTGCTGCTGCCGCTCTTCGCCGCCGGTCTCGTGTTGGGCATCGGCTATACCGCGGCGCCGATGCAGCTGAAATACCGGGCGCTGGGGGATCTGGCCGTCTTCGCCGCCTTCGGCATCGGGATCACTCTCGGCAGCTACGCGGTGCAAACGGGTCGCCTCTCGTGGGTCCCGGTCGCCTACGCCGTGCCGATCTCGTTTCTGGTGGCGGCGATTCTGCACGGCAACAACCTGCGCGACATGCGCAGCGACCGCGCGGCGGGCATCAGCACACTGGCCATGCGTCTGGGTCCGGTGCGCGGATGGCGACTCTACCTCGCCTTGCTGGGACTGGCCTACATGAGCGCCCTGATCCTCGTCTCGGCCGGGGTGATCGTGGCCACCGGTCTTCTGGTCCTGCTCTCCCTGCCGCTGGCGCTGCAGATCGCGCGTCGCTTCGGACCGCGCATCGCGCGGATCTCGGCCGCCGGCACGGGAGGCTCGCTGGCACTGATCGATGTCGAGACGGCCCGGCTGCACATGGTCTTCGGGCTGCTCCTCACCCTGGCGGTCCTCTTGACGGTGGTCTTCTGATGTCGAATCGCGTTTCGCACGACGGGCCGGCGCGGCGCTGCATGACCGCGCTGGGGCCGCTGGGACTGTTGCTCGCAGGGCTCCTCCTGTTGTTGGGGACCGGGAGCGATCTCGGTTGTGGCGGTTCCGCGACCCCTCCGCGCCTGCTGCTGGTGGGCATCGACAGCGCCGACTGGACGCTGATGGGGCCGCTGCTCGAGCGCGGAGAACTGCCGAACATCCAGGCACTCATCGATCGCGGCATGCGCGCCCAGCTACGCAGCTTCGAGCCGCTGATCTCGCCGCTGATCTGGACCACGATCGCCACCGGCAAGGGCCCCGATCAGCACGGCGTCTGCGATTTCACGATGCCCGATCCGCGCACCGGCGAGCCGATCATCGTCACCAGCCAGGTGCGCCGGAGCAAGGCGTTCTGGAACATCCTCTCGGAAGCCGGCGTGCGCACCGCCGTGGTCGGCTGGTGGGCCACCTGGCCGGCCGAGGAGATCGATGGCGTGATCGTCTCCGACCGCCTCAACTACCATGCCTTCGTCAAGACCCCCGAGGCGGAGCAGGGGCTCGTCCATCCGCCGGATCTGCTTCCCGAGCTGCTGGCGCGCAAGGAGGCCGCCGCCGAAATCCCCTACGAAGCCGCGCGCCGCTTCATGCAGGTCTCCCGAGAGGAGTACGCCGCCTCCGGGGAGCTCGACTTCCGCGACCCGATCTCCCACTTCCGGCACATCCACCAGACCATGACCACCTATGCCGAGGCGGCCAAGCTGCTCCTGCGCGAGGCGCGGCCCGAGGTCTTGGCCGTCTACTTCGAGGGCGTCGATACCGCGGGCCACATGTATATGCGCTACACCCCGCCGCCCTACCCCCAGACGACGACCGAGGAGCGGCGCAAGTTCGGCGATACGGTCGCGGCCTTCTATCGCTATCAGGACGAGCTGCTCGGCGAGCTGCTGGCGCTGGTCGACGAGCGGACGAATGTCATGATCGTCTCCGACCACGGCTTCGCTTCCGGCTACGAGCGACCGATCGAATCGACCAGTGAGATCAGCTACGCGACCGCGGCACGCTGGCATCGCATCGAGGGCGCGCTGATCGCCGCCGGTCCCCAGATCCGCAGCGCCAGCGGCGATGCGGCGATCGTGCGCAACGCATCGGTCTTCGATGTCACGCCGACCCTCCTGACGATCCTCGGCCTGCCGGTGGCCGAGGACATGGAGGGGCGCATCCTCACCGATCTGCTGCCCGCCGATCTGAGGCCCCCTCCGCCGGTGCCGACCTACGAGGATGCGCGCTGGCGCGAGGATCGGGAAGCGGCCGCTGCGCAGGTGCGCGGGGTCGACGAGGAGATGAAGGAGCGCCTGCGCTCGCTCGGCTACATCGGCGCCGGCGAGAGCGATGCGATCCTCTCGCTGCGGGGACGCTGGAGCCTGGCCGACTACTACCTCCACAAGGGCGAATACGAGAAGGCCGAGGCGGAGCTGAGCGATCTGGCGCAGCAGGCCCCCGACTGGGCGGAGCCCTACTACCATCTAGGGCTCGTGCACATGCGTCGCGGGGAGTTCGAGAAGGCCCGCGAGATGTACGCCCGCGCCTTGGAGCTCTCCCCGGAGAAGCTGGAAGCGCGCACGAACCTGGCCTTCATCCTGCGCCAGCAGGGAGAGCGGGAGGCCGCCATCGCCCTGCTCGAGGAGGCCCTTCCCGGACATCCATACGACGGGGGGCTGCGCGTCAACCTGGCCATCCTGCACCGCGAGGCGCAGCGCTTCGCCGCCGCCGAGTCTCTCCTGCGCGAGGCGCAGGCCCTCAATCCGGCCAATCCGATCGCCCACGCGCAGGCGGCGCTGCTCTACGAGCAGACCGGTGAGCTGGAGCGCGCGGCGGCGGCCTGGGAGGCCACGTTGCGGGCCAACCCGCGTGACACCGTCGCGCGGGAGCGGCTCGCGGCGGTGCGCCAGCGCATCGCCGAGGGAGACGGGGCGCCCTAGCCTGCTGTCACTCGCTGCGCTGGCCGATCTGCGCCAGGGCGCCCCCTGCTTCGGGCACCCCGCGCGCGGCGACGCTTCCCACGATCCGGCGCGCAGCGCGTCGCGGGGCGTCCCCCCTGGCGCATCGGACCACCTGCGGCGACGCTCTCACCGCGCATCTATGGTAGAATAGAGTCGAGAGCGGTGGATCGCGGTCCACCGCTTCGGCTACGCGCCCCGGGAGCGATTGCGCACGACATCACAGGGAGGCTCCATGATCTGGCGCATACTCTTTCTGGCAGCCTTGCTCTGCGCCTCGGCGGCCACGGCCGGCGCCACCACGCATTGGGTCATGCCCGATGGATCCGGCGACTTCCCCACGATCCAGGCGGCGCTGAGCGCCGCGGCGCCCGGGGACACCGTGCTGCTCGGAGACGGCCTCTTCGTGGGAGACGGGAATCGCGACCTCGACTTCGGCGGTCAGGCGATCGTTCTGCGTTCGCTCAGCGCCGATCCGCAGGTCTGCCGGATCGACGCGGAAGGCTCCGAGTCCGATCCGCATCGTGTGTTCGACTTCGTCTCGGGCGAGGGACGCGAGACCGTCGTCGAGGCGATCACCCTGTCGGGAGGGTACGCGGACGGCGAATGCTGCGAGGAGCTCACCGGGGGAGCGGTCTACTGCTTCGCCTCCTCCCCTACGTTCCGCGACTGCATTGTCGCCGACAACTACGCCGTCACCAGCGGGGGGGCGATGATCTGCGCCGCGGAGGCGCAGCCCCGCATCGAGGCCTGCTGGTTCACCCGCAATACGGCGGCCAACGGCGGCGCCCTGATGTGCGGAGGATACTCCATTCCGGAGATCGTCGACTGCACGTTCTTCGACAACGGCGCCACGACCGCACCGGGCAAGGGTGGCGCCATCCATGCCAAGCTATACGCCGACCCATGGATCGCCGGCTGCACCTTCTTCGGCAACAGCGCCTCCCACGGCAGTCAGATCTATCTCTCCGACTGGGCCGACCCGCTGCTGGAGCGCTCGATTCTGGCCTACGGGCTATCGGCCGAGGCCGTCTACACAACCGAGGACTGCAACCCGGTCTTCCTGTGCTGCGACATCTACGGCAACGAGGGGGGCGATTGGACCGAGGGGATCGCAGACCAGCTCGGCGTGAACGGGAACATCTCCGCCGCCCCACTCTTCTGCGACCCGAGCGAGAGCGATCTCCATCTGCATACCGATTCGCCCTGTCTGCCCGGCGCCGCGCCCGAGTGCGGACTGATCGGCGCCTGGCCGATCGGTTGCCCCGCGACCGGCGTGCCGGCGGACGTGGCTTCGGCCAACCTGCGCCTGCGGCTGGCGCCCAATCCTACGACCGCCGGCGCGCGCCTCTCCTACGTGATCCCCGGCACGCAGCAGCGCACCGTCGTCTGGGAACTGCTGGATGCCGCCGGGCGCCGGCTGCAGAGCCGCTGGCTGGCGCGCCAATCCCCCGGCACCCAACGCATCGACTGGGACGGCGACGACGCCGGCCGGCCGCTGCCCAGCGGCCTCTACTACCACCGCTTGCGCGTGGGGCCCTGGGTGCGCACAATCCCGGCGATCATCCTTCGATAGTCGTCCCTGGCCACCGGGAGTCGTGATGCCCTCGCCGGCCGAGTGGGTCGATCGCCACGCCGCGCGTCCGATCATCGGCGTGATGGGCGCCGGCGCCTGCGACGCGCGCATCGCCGCCCTCGCCGAAGAGCTCGGCGGGGCGCTGGCCCGCGAGGGCTATGTCCTGCTCTGCGGCGGCGGAACCGGGG
>WJJG01000101.1 GCA_014729815.1 Candidatus Eiseniibacteriota bacterium | reverse complement strand
GCGCACGCCATCCGGCGCGCAGGCACAGGCGGCTGCGGCGCGCGTAGATCGCCAGCGCGACCAGGGCGGCGACCGCCGGTCCCAGGCCGAGCGCCAGGATGCCCAGGACGCGGTAGGTGAGCAGCAGGAAGCCCACCTGCAGGGCGATCCCCCACCCCTCGGCGCGCAGTACCTCGTGGTTGCGCATGCGCGCGTGGAAGACGCCGCGCAGGAACGCGCTGGCACTGACGATCCACAGCCCGGCGCCCAGCCCGAGCAGCGCGCGCGTGGTCAGCTCGAGCGAGCGCGCGTCGAAGGCGCCGCGCTGGTAGAGCAGACTGAGCAGCTCCCGCCCATTGATCACCAGGAAGGCCGAGACCGGTATCAGGGCCAGCAGCAGCAGACCCAGTATGCGCTCGGCGCGCGCCGCGAGCTCGTCGTCGCGCAGATCGGCGAAATGACTGAGTCCCACCAGTCCGAGAGGCACGATCAGCAGCGCGAAGGCGCTCTCGGTCACGAACCTCGCATACTCGAGCGCGGCAATCGTTCCGTCCCCGACGCGCGAGGAGAGATGGCGCTCGATGAGCAGGCTGGCCTGCAGCAGCGCCGAGTAGCCCAGCAGCGGCCGCAGTGGCTGCCAGAGCCGGGCGAGCAGC
The DNA here is from genome assembly GCA_014729815.1 of Candidatus Eiseniibacteriota bacterium. Taxonomy (GTDB): domain Bacteria; phylum Eisenbacteria; class RBG-16-71-46; order CAIMUX01; family WJJG01; genus WJJG01. The sequence continues at coordinate 6,938 of WJJG01000101.1, read as the reverse complement.
TCGCCGATCCAGGCGCGCGGCACGCCGGCGGCCGGGGCGGGCAGTTCCCCGCGTCGCCGCAGCAGCAGGGTGGCGCCCAGCGCCAGGGCCCAGTAGGTGATCGTGAAGCCATAGGCGGCAAGCACGGGGCGTTCCGCCAGCGCGGCGACGGTGATCATGACCAGCATGCCGACGTTCTGGAGACCGGGGCGCAGGCTGGGGATCAGGAAATCCCGCTGGGCCGCCCCCAGGGAGGAGAGCAGCGCGCAGTAGAGGTAGGGAGGCACGCCGAGCGCCATGACGCGCAGCATCGCGCGGGCGATCGCCTGGCGCTGCGCGTCGAAGCCGGCGACCAGCACACCGACGATCGCTTCCGCGCCGAGGAAGAGCAGGGCGCCCAAGAGGAGGCCCAGGGCGACGAAGCAGAGCAGCAGGATGCGATACAGAGCCGCCGCGCGCTCGGGATCCTCGCCGTGGCAGCGGCGGAAGAGGGGAATGAAGCTGGTCTGCACGAGGTGCGTCGTGAGCAGGTGTACCGGGGAGAGCGTCGCCGTGAGGGAGGCGCGATAGGCGTCGCTGACCGCACCGGTGCCGAAGAAGCGCGCCAGCAGGATCTCGCGCAGGGCACCCAGGAGCTTGCTGGCCACCGCCCCGCCGCTCATCCCGAGGTAGTGCCGCCTCACCGCGGAGCGCCTCCCTCCTCGTGCAGCGCGCTCGTGCCCCGCGGCGGTGGCCTGGGCGGGTGCCGCGCTATTCACGGGCGCGGGTGCGGATCTTCTCTTGCAGCATCTCGAGCAGTTCGCCGACCGGCATCGGACCGCGCACGACGTTGTCGCGGGTGCGCACGTTCACCGTGCCCCCTTCGATCTCCTGCTGTCCGACGACCAGAATGTAGTTCGCCTTCTCGAGCTGCGCCTCACGCACACGCTTGCCCAGCGACTCGTTGCGTGCATCGAGCTCCACGTGCAGGCCGGCGTCGCGCAGTTGCTCTTGGACGCGGGAGGCGTACGCCTGGTGCGCTTCGGTGATCGGGATGATGCGTGCCTGCACGGGCGAGATCCAGAGCGGCAGGGCGCCGGCGGTGTCCTCGATGACGATGCCGATGAAGCGCTCGAGACTTCCCAGGATCGCGCGATGCAGCAGGACCGGGCGATGCGACTGGCCGTCGGAGCCCTCGTAGGTCAGATCGAAGCGCTCCGGCATCGAGAAATCGACCTGTACGGTGCCGCACTGCCAGCGGCGGCCGAGGCTGTCGCGGATGTCGAAGTCGATCTTGGGACCGTAGAAGGCGCCCTCGCCCTCGGCCACCTGGTAGTCGAGGGCCATGCGCCGGAGACCGGCGTGCAGGGCCGCGGTGGCCGCCTGCCAGATCTCCGGGCTGCCCAGGTAGTCCTCGGGTTGGGTGGAGAGCTTGATCTCGGGACGCTCGAAGCCGAAGGCCCGATAGACATCGATGGTGAACTCGATCAGCGCCACGACCTCGTCGACCAGCTGCTCGCGGGTGCAGAAGATGTGGGCGTCGTCCTGGGTGAAACCGCGCACGCGGAAGAGACCGTGCAGGGTGCCCGAGAGCTCGTTGCGATGCACGAAGCCCAGCTCGGCCTGGCGAATCGGCAGGTCCCGATAGCTGCGGAGGCGGCTCTTGTAGATCAGGAGGCCGCCGGGGCAGTTCATCGGCTTCACGGCGTGGGGGCGCTCGTCGATGTCGACGAAGTACATGTCATCGACGTAGTGGTCCCAGTGGCCGCTGCGGCGCCAGAGATCCTCGTTGAGGATCATCGGCGTGCGCACCTCCGTGTAGCCCCGCCGGCGGCACTCGGCGCGCATGAAATCCGCCAGAGTGTTGAAGATGAGCGTGCCGCGATCGTGCCAGAACGGCACCCCGCGTCCTTCATCGTGGAAGGAGAAGAGGTCGAGCGCCTGACCGATGCGGCGATGGTCGCGCTTCTTGGCCTCCTCCAGCATGGCCAGGTGTTTCTTGAGCGCCTGGGGATCCTCGAAGCTGATGCCGTAGATGCGTTGCAGCATCACATTGCGCGCATCCCCACGCCAGTAGGCCCCGGCCACCTTGAGCAGCTTGCAGGCTCGGATGCGGGAGAGGTCGGGCAGGTGCGGGCCGCGGCACAGATCGACGAAGCCGTCGCCCTGCTGATAGACGGTGATCGGTTCGTCGGCCGGCATCTCCTCGATCATCTCGAGCTTGAAGCGGTTGTGGCGGAAGAGCGCGCGGGCCTCGTCGCGGGAGATCTCGCGCCGCTGCAGCGGGCGCGGACGGGAGACCAACTCGCGCATCTTCTGCTCGATCCGCTCCAGATCCTCTTCCGAGAAGGGTGCGTGGGCGAAGTCGTAGTAGAACCCCGCCTCGACGGCCGGACCGATGGTCGGCAGGGCGTCGGGGAAGAGCTCCACGACCGCCTCGGCCAGCAGGTGCGCCGAGGAGTGGCGAAAGACCTCCAGGCCCTCGGGATCGTCGCAGGTGAGGAAGCGCACCGCGGCGTCCCCGCACACCGGCAGCGAGAGGTCGACCAGCCGGTCGTCGAGTCGCGCGGCCACCGCGCGCTTGGCGAGCCTGCGCGAGATCCGCGCGGCCACCTCGCCCAGGGGGGTCCCCGCGTCGACGACCAGCTCGGCGCCATCGGGCAGGCTGAGCTTTGGCATGGTTGCAGACTCCCGCGATCCGGACGGTGCCGAAGGCTCCTGTATCGGGTATTGGCGTGGGGACGGGCGTCGTTTTCGACGCCGCACGGCCCGCCGGCGTGACCGGCGGCTATTCGACCAACACAGTGCGGAATCCGAGCATGTTGTCGGTGCTGTCGGGCAGAACCTCCTGGCGCCAGAAGGTCTGGCACTGCTGGGTGCCGGAGCGCCAGCCGCCGCCCTTGATCAACTTCATGCCGCCGTAGGTCCCGCCGCCGTAGGGATAGAACTCGTCGCGGGTCCACTCGGCCACGTTGCCGGCCATGTCGAAGACCCCGTACGGACTGCGGTTGCTGCCCGTGCCGAACCCGCCGCGCGTCGTGCCATCGAAGAAGCCCACCGGGGTGGTAGCCACGGCCACGCGCGATTCGAACGGATCCCCACTCGTCCAGTAGTTGAAGCGGTTCGCCTCGGCCGTCTCCCCCCAGGGGTAGGGATAGCCGTAGCCGATCGTGATGGCGTCCTCACCCAGCAGGAAGGTGGTGTCTCCCAGCGCGCTGAGCGTTCCGCGCGCCGCCTTCTCCCACTGCGCCTCGGTGGGCAGCTGCAGCCCGAAGAAGTCCGCAAAGCGCTGCGCGCCATGCCAGGTGATCTCGACCACCGGATGGTTCTCGCGGCCTGGGCGCGGGATGAAGATGCCCGAGTCGGTATCGGCCGCGGGGAAGAACTCGATGCCCGAGTCCGCGTCCCCCGCCGGGTAGACCTCCGCATACAGCGTGTCGTAGACGATCGAGTAGACGCGCCCATCCTCCACGCGAGCCAGCTTGCGGTTGATCATGCTGTTGAGGAACTGCGCGAAGAGCTGGTTGGAGACCTCGAACTTGTCGATCAGGAAGCGATCCACCCAGACCGGATTGCTGCCGTTGACCGGATGGTCTCCCATGCACCAGCGCTCCGGATCGTCGGGATAGAACCTGCCGCAATCGCCCATGAAGAGATAGCCCCCGGGCACCTCGACCCGCTCCATCGTGGTTCCGAACGACCAGAGCGGTGAGAGAGAGGTGGCGCCCTGGGGATCGCGCGCCCGTACGCGCCAGAAGTAGAAGCGCGTGAGGGCGAGGGTGTCGTCCAGTGTGTAGCTGGTCTGCTCGCTCGCCTCGAGGACCTTCGTCAGGGCGTTGCTCGCATCCCCGAAGAAGACGTCGAAGAGGATCGGATCGCCGTCGGCGTCGCTGCTGCTCCACCTGAGGGTCAGCAGTCCGGGGATCTCCAGATCAAGCGTGCCGTCGGCGGGCGTCGGGCTGGCGGGTCGCGTGGGGCTGGCGTTCTCGACCGCTTCCCCCCAAACCACATCCGAGGGACGGCTACGCGCCCCGAGGCTGTTGACCGAGAAGATGCGGTAGTAGTAGCGCTCGCCGGCAGTGACGGTTTCGTCGGTGTAGCGGTCGCTGTTCGGGTCCAGCGTGGCCAGATCGCTGAAGCCCCCGTCGGCGCTTCGCGAGCGCTGCACGATGTAGGCGATCTCGTTGGTCGCATTGTCGGTCCAGCGAACCGTCAAGGCGTTGGAAGAGGTGGAGGAGAGGTAGGCCCAGGTCGGTCCCGCTTCGCCTCCCTCGTCGACTTCGACCGTCGTATCTTCGCTGCATCCGAACAGCAGCCCTGCCAGCGCCAAGCCGATGAGCGCACCGCGCATCGCCCAGGATAGGCCTCGCGACATTCCCAACCCCCTGCTTCCTGTTCCCGCTCTCCGCGTCACCGAGCAAGTATATGCCCGCGGGAGCGTTTGTGGCGCCCCTCCACGTGCTCTGCGAGCGCGCCGCTAGTCCTCGAGGCAGTCGAGCTCGGACATCTGGGCCAGCTTGCCCGCTTCGTCGTACAGCTGGGCATCGTACTTGATCACCGGGCGCAGCTCGAGGCGCGGCAGGCAACTGCTCCAGAGCTCCATCTCCTTCGAACGGAAGCTCTCCCGCAGCATGGCGATCTCCGGGATCAGATCTTCGCGCTGCGGAACGAACCAGACCACCATCGTCCAGTCGAGCTCCGGCGCATACTCGAACTCGACCTGGTAGGTGCCGCCGGCGCCGCTCTGCGACTCGGCCACCAGGAAGCCTTCCTCGAAGATCTTCACCGTCACGCCGGAGAGACCGGTGCCCGAAGCATCGGTGATGGTTCCACGCAAGAGCGCCGACTCACGGGCGACAGCGGTGGATGCGTCGGACTCCTGAGCGCCCGACGACGGGGCGAGGGCCACGAATGCCATAGCGAGGATGGGCCATAGAATCCGTTTCACGCGATCTCCTCCCTTCGGCGCGTCTTGCCACCCGCGGTTGCGCGCCGGCGATCCGGCGCCGAATGGCAAGGAACCTAGCAACGGTCCCCCAGGGGGTCAAGAGCAAAGGATCCAGTACCGCCTACACCTGAAACGACTTGCGCACTCCCGGCCTGTCTGCTAGGTTGAGCCGGCGGTCGAGAAGGAGGGCGGTATCTCTCCCGTCCGAAGCGAGTTACGCAGGCGGCGCCGCAAAGCGCAGGGAAGCGTGGATTCCCCGCGGAAAGGGCATGGATGTTCCTCGGCAAGCTCGTCGGCTACTTCACCAACGATGTGGCCATCGATCTCGGCACGGCGAATACGCTTGTGTATGTCAAGGGCCGCGGAATCGTGCTCAACGTGCCCTCGGTCGTCGCCGTGGAGACCAGCACGCGGCGCGTGCTGGCCGTCGGCCGCGAGGCCAAGGAGATGTTGGGCCGTACGCCGCGCGCCATTGCCGCCGTCCGTCCCCTCAAGGACGGCGTGATCGCCGATTTCGAGGTCACCGAAGAGCTCCTGCGGCGCCTGATCGGCAAGGCCGTCAAGCGGCATCTGCTGATCCATCCCCGCATCATCGTCAGCGTGCCCTCGGGGATCACCGAGGTCGAGAAGCGCGCCGTACGCGACTCGGCCGAGCGCGCCGGCGCGCGCGAGGTCTTCCTGGTGCCCGAACCGATCGCCGCGGCGATCGGCGTCGGCCTGCCGGTCGATCGCCCGATGGGCAACATGGTGATCGATATCGGCGGGGGCACGACCGAGATCGCCGTGATGACGCTCAACGGGATCGTGCAGGACACTTGCCTGCGCGTGGCCGGCGACAAAATGGACGAGGCGATCCAGCAATACGTCAAGCGGGCCTACAACCTGCTCATCGGGGATCGCACGGCCGAGCGGATCAAGATGGAGATCGGCAGCGCCTTTCCCCTCGAGGAGGAGCTCGAGCTGGAGATCAAGGGCCGCGATCTGATCGGCGGGATCCCCAAGACGATCAAGGTCACGTCCGTGGAGATCCGCGAAGCGCTGCAGGAGCCGATCAGCGCGATCGGGGAGGGTCTCAAGCAGTCGCTCGAGCAGACGCCGCCCGAACTGGCCTCCGACATCGTCGATCGCGGGATCATCATGACCGGTGGCGGCTCCCTCTTGCGCGGGCTCGACATGCTGTTGCGCGAGGCGACCAATCTTCCGATCACGGTCGCCGAGGATGCCCTGCTCTGCGTGGTGCTCGGGTGCGGCAAGATCCTGGACGACGTGGAGAGCTACGAAGCGGTCCTGATGAAGAGCAACACCTAGCGGACCGTGCGGGAGGCGCTGCGCCATGCGACATCGCGTCGATCGTCCGGGGCCCACCGACTGGACGATGCTCGCGGTGGCGGTGCTGCTCTCCGCCGGTCTGCTGCTTTCCGGCGAGGGGCGTCGCCGTTCGCTGGCTGCCACGCTGGGACGCACGCTGTTGCTGCCCTACCGCTTGGCGTTGGGATACGGGCGCTGCCCGGTCGCCTCTCCCGAAGAGCTGGACGCGCTGCGCGAGCAGCTGGCGCGTCGTACCCTGGATCGGGTGCAGCTCCGCGAAGCGCTGCGGGAGAACGATCGCCTGCGCACGATGTTGGGCTTCGCCGAGCGGCAGTCGCGCCGTCTGGTGCCGGCGCAGGTCGTCGGACGGTCGGTCGAGCGCTTCGGAGAGCGCCTGACCCTGGCTCCGTCCGGGGGTGCGGCGATCCCCGGGCAGCCCGTGGTCTCGACCGACGGCCTGGTGGGCTGCGTGACGGATACGAGCGGCGGCGTATGCCGGGCGCGCACGCTGCGACACGGCGGCCTGCCGGTGAGCGGCATGCTGGCCGATCGGCGGCACGTCGGGATGCTGCGTTGGGCACCGGTGCGCCGTGAGCTGCGCATGGAGGGCGTGCCGATCCAGGCGGTCGTCGAGACCGGAACGCTGGTACTCACGTCCGGCTACGGCGGTCTCTTCCCCAAGGGGCTCCCGATCGGCCAGGTGGTCGCGGTACGGGACGACTCG
>WJJG01000100.1 GCA_014729815.1 Candidatus Eiseniibacteriota bacterium | reverse complement strand
GCCGTATTCGATGAACTGCGGCGCGGCGCCGTTGATGTATTCGAAGAGCGCATCGCCACGGTAGATCGCGGTCTCGCCGACCCAGGCGAGATCCTCCGCGGGGGGCGGGATGATCTGGTGCGCCGGCGTGGCGGCAACCGCGGGCATCGCGAGCAGCAGGGTGGCCGCCAGGCCGATCGGCAGGCGGCTCGGGCATCTCCTTCGCATCCTTCCTCCTGCGCGGTGGACGCGCTGCGCCCCCGCTTCCGCTCGAGCGCGCTCGCTACGAGCCACGCCCATGCCGGAGCCCCGGAGCAGCGCGCCTTCGAGTTCCGGCGGCAACGGTAGCACAGGCGGACGGGCAAAGGGAAAGGGCGCCGGATCGCTCCGGCGCCCCTGAGCCTTCCCGGCCGCATCCGCGCGCTGCATCACGCGCGAGCGGAAGGGCTACTTGAGCAGAACCACCTTGCGCGAGAGATCGACCCCCTCGGCATCCGTTTCCGCAGCGACGGGGTAGCGTGCAAGGCCCCAGAGCGGGTCGGAGAGCGTCTCATCGATCGCTGAGAGCATCTCGTAGAAGAGACCCTGGCCCTGCGGACCAAGGGCGATGCGCAAGCTCACGGGTCCGGCGGCCAGCTTCACCGAAGCCGGCGCCCGTCCCTCCGCCGGCAGACGGGAAAGGGGCGGGTGCGCCAGCGGATCGGCCGCCAGCAGCTCCTCGGCCAGCCCCGCCGTGCCGCGCCGGATCAGCTCGGCCATCTCGCCCGGTGTCTCGGGCGCGGATTCGTAGGCCACGATCTCGATCAGGTAGGCGCCGCGCGCGATCATCCCCTGGTACGGCGTGTAGCTGCTGCGGGGGAGATCGGCGATCGGCGGCGCGGTGCCCGACCGTCGCGTGCTCCAGATGCCGAAGGCGGCCAGCGGATCCCGCATCCGATAGACATCGAAGATGTAGGTGTGCCCCCCGAAGGTCAGCTCCTGCGAGGCGACCTCCTCGAAGCCGTATTCGATGAACTGCGGCGCGGCGCCGTTGATGTATTCGAAGAGCGCATCGCCACGGTAGATCGCGGTCTCGCCGACCCAGGCGAGATCCTCCGCGGGGGGCGGGATGATCTGGCGCGCCGGCGGGGCGGCAGCCGCGGGCACCGCGAGCAGCAGGGCGGCCGCCAGGCCGATCGGCAGGCGGCTCGGGCATCTCCTTGGCATCCTTCCTCCTGCGCGGTGGACGCGCTGCGCCCCCGCTTCCTCTCGAGTGCGCTCGCTACGAGCCACGCCCCTGCCGGAACCCCCGGAGCGGCGCGCCTTCGAGTTCCGGCGGCAACGGTAGCACAGGCGGGCGGGCAAGGGAAAAGGGCGCCGGATCGCTCCGGCGCCCCTGACCCTTCCCGGCCGCGTCCGCGCGCTGCAACACGCGCGAGCGGACGGGCTACTTGAGCAGAACTACCTTGTGCGAGAGGCCGACCCCTTCTGCATCCAGCGCATAGTAGTAGACACCCGCCGGCACGCGGGCGCCGCTTTGGTCGGTGCGGTCCCAGGAGACGACATGGTTGCCCGCGGCATGCATCCCGCTGGCCAGCGTGCGCACCAGACGGCCGTCGAGCCCGAAGACGTGCAGTTCGGCCGGCCCAGCCTGCGGCAGCGTGAAGCGCAGCGTGGCGCCGTTGCGCACCGGGTTGGGCAGGGAGTTGAGCGCCGCCCGAAAGACCGGCGGCGTCTCGTCGGCCTCTCCCACGCCCTGGAACCAGCGGATGATGCGGCGCAAGGTGATCCGACGATCGGACGCATTGTCGATCGCCTCGAAGCCGAAGGCCTGGAAGACGACCTTGTAGGTGCCCGTATCGGCGCGCAGCGCCCCGTTGCGGTTGTCGTCGTAGGTCCAGATGACGGTGGCGGAGCCATCGGCTGGATCGATGTCGTCCGGGTCGTTCTGGTTGTCGGCGCCGTCGCCCCCCTCGATCACCAGGTCCAGTTCGGTCGAGACCGGGTCCCCGGGGACACCCTCGAGATCGCGGTCGGTCATGACCTCGGCGACCATCGTGGCGTGCAGATAGTCCTGCAGCCACTGGTAGCCCGCGCCGCCTTCCTCCTCGAGTGCGCTGGCGATGTCGGCACCGGTGATGAAGAGGTTGCCGCCGCCGTCCAGATAGCCGGCCAGCGCGTCCCGATCCTCCTGCGTCAGGACCGGGTTCCAGTCCGGATCGGCCGAGCCGGTGGCCCAGATGGCGATCGGGAAGTTCCCCAGAACGGCTGCCGAGGGAACCTGCAGGTTGTGGTCCCAGACGCCGTAGCTGTAGCCGAAGTAGTCGAGGGCGTCGGTGAAGGCGTCCTCGTAGCCGGCGATCCAGTCGTCGTCGACCAGCAGCACGTCGAGGTCGTCACTGATGTAGACGTACTGCAGCGTCCGCTCGTAGCCGCTGGGCAGGTTGTCCTGGGTAATCGTCACCGTGGCCACGCCGTAGCCGCTGCTCGGCGCTTCCAGCTCGACCTTGAGCGCGTAGTCCTCACCGGGATCCAGGGGACGCTCGACGACCGGGCCCCAGCAGATGCCCTCCTCGCAGAGCACCGCCGTCCAGTCGTTGGGTGCGTCGAGGTCGACCGAGATCGTGTAGGTGTCGGCCAGGTTGCCGGTGTTGACCGTGTGGAAGAAGTCGAACGCCTGCGTGCCGCTCGGCGCGGGCCCGACCAGGATCCGATCGCCCAGCGCGTAGTAGCGGAAGGCGTAGTCGGGCGTCGGCTGCGTTACCGCACTGGCGTGCACCCGGCGGTCGGCATCATCCTGGATGAAAGCCACGATCTCCAGTGGGCCGCTCCAGCCGGCGTCGATCGCGAAGTTCTGATTGACGTTCTGGATCTCGCCCATCTGATCGACGGTGATCGCCACCTCCTCGAGCATGTCGCGCGTGACATCGTCGAACGACTCGGGACCGTAGGCCACGTCATCCTCGGTCAGCGCCATGCGCAGCCACATGTTCGAGGCATCGGGCACATCCTCGGTGACCTCGATGTCCAGATCGATCGACCCGTCGGGACCCTCGAGATCCCAGCTATTGATCGTAATCTTGAAATGGGCCGGGTCATCGAGCTGATCGAGGACGACCTGGTTGTATGGGATGCCGGTGGCGATGAAGTCCGGTGATCCGAAGACCAGATGCATGCCGCCGAAGAAGGCGCGAGGGAAGCCGAAGCTGGGATAGTAGTCGATGCGTTCCTGGCCATCCACGCTGCCCAGGCCGCCGCTGTCGTCGTAGTAGCGGATTGCATTGAACTCCTGGCGGTTGTACCAATCCATGCAGGAGTCGATGCCCGCGTACGCGTTGGGGCAGTTGCCGCACCAGGTGGCTGTCAGAAGCTCCACCTGCGTCGTGTTCGGATACCAGGCGTCCGCGGGGCTCCCGAGCAGTAGGGCCAGCGCCGCGACGCCCAGAAGCAGATGCGCGGGCCGAGCGTGCTTCGTCATGTCGTTGTCCTCCCGAGCCGTGGTCATTGCTTGCACAAGGCGCCTGCGCGGGGCTGCGCGGAGCGGCGAGGCAGTGCGCGTGCGACCTCCACCTGCAACGTACTTGAAACGCAGGCAATCACTTACGATTATAGGGAAAGTCGCCCCGATTCGCAATGCCGGTTCCCGTAACTCCCTCTCCCAGCTTCAACAAAGTGTCGTTGTGCGAGGGTCGGGCCGGCGCGTTTCGGTGTAATGGCGCGTCTCGGCCACGTCTCACAACCCACACCTTGTACACGGCAAACGAGCGGGATGGGGCTCTCGGGTCAAACACGCACGGAGAGACGAATCCCCAGATCGTGTTGGGTCGTCCAGCGGCGATCCGCATCGGCGTTGCTCTCGCCTTCGGGCAGCGAGCGCTGCAGCGCGTACTGCAGCTTGACGTTGAGGATGCGATGCGGCTGGAAGCTGCAGGCAGTGGTCACGCCGAAGCTGCGGCTGTCCCGATCGGGCGCAGTGGGGGGATCGGAGGTGTCGCGAATGCGCGTCAGCACCATCGAGAGCCCCAGACTGGCGTCGAGGCGCAGGAAGGCGCGGCGCAGGGTGACGCGCGCCTGCGGATAGAGGGTGCGCGTGCGATCGGAGAGCCGCGCGCGGCACTGATCGGTCCAGCTCGTCTGCAGTGAGAAGTAGGTCAGCCAGCCACCGCCCCAGGTCTGATCCCAGTCGCCATGCAGGCGCAGCGTCTCGCTGCGGTCGAGCGGACCGCTGGTCGACTCCTCGGTGTTCGCGCGCAGGGTCAGCAGGCCGCCGCGCGGGCGAAGCTCCACGCGGTTCTCCAGCCTGCGGCGCGTCGTCCGTGAGACGAGTCCTTCCTGCTGCGTCTCGGAATCACTCTCCTCCCAGCGTTCGACGAGGCGCAGCCAGGGTCGGATCCGCCAGCGACCCTCCAGCACGCTGCTGTTGGCGTCGGATTGCAGCGGCGCGCCATCGATCGCGCGGAACAGGCCGCCGGCCCCCGGCAGTGGATCGCCGGGCTCTCCCTCCTCGTCGGCCAGGCGGCTGAGATCGACGCGGAACGAGATCGGCGTGAGACGAGTCCAGATGCGCCCCGGATAGAGGCGCGTGTCGGCCTGCAGTCGCCGCTCGACCGCGTAGCCCTGGGAAGCCCCCTGCAGATCCCGATAGAGCAGGCGCTCCGATTCCCAGCGCAGGTAGCTGTCGAGGAAGGCATGCGGTCGGAGCTGCAGGGTGGCATCCAGGCGCTGGTCGCGTTGCAGCTCCTGGTCTCCGGAGCGCGGATCGCGGGTGCGTCGATCCTCGAAGACCAGATTCCAGGCCAGTGGCGTGCCGGCCGCCCCGGTCAGACGCAGGTAGCCGTGATCGATGATGCGGCGGTCGTCGCCGCCAGTGGTCGAGCCGGCGGCGGTCTTGCCCCCCGAGTAGGAGTCGCCGGCCGGACCGGTACCACGCGCCCCGAAGCAGTCGGCGGCCGTGCCGGTGCTGTTGGCCGCGTTGCTGTCGGCCTCGGCGCCGCTGGTGCGCCGATCGCTGCGTTGCAGAAAGGCGCGCAGGTAGAGTCGCTGCAGCCGCAGCGCGGCGAGCTGCGCGGCGTCGGGATCGATCTCGAGCTCCAGGCGGGTGGTGCGCTTCTCGCGCGTCTGCCAGGGCGTATCGGTCGTGACGAGTCCCTGCCGCAGGGCCAGGTTGGGCAGGCCCCCGCGCAGGAAGCGCACCGTTCCGATCAGGGCCGATTCGGTGCCCTCGTCTCCTGCGCGCGGCGCGTCGGATGCGGATGCGCTTGCGGAACCGTCCAGCTCGTCGGAGCGGCGATGGCTCCATTCCACCAAGCCCTGCCAGTGCCGGCCCACCTCGAGCCGCGCCTGCGCTTCGGCCTCCTCGCGCAGGCGTCCCAGCAACGTGCGGCGATCCTCCAGGGTGGCGAAGTCGGCGCCCAGGTTGCGATAGCTGGCGGCCAGCTCGAGATTGCGGTAGCGGCTCTGCAGCGCGAGCGCGGCCGCCCGGCCCCGCGTGGTCCCCTCTCGCTCGTCTGCGGACGCCCCGCCCGCGGGCGCGGCGGCGCTGGAATCGGTCTCGCTCAGCGCGAGCTCGGGCATGACGCGCAGGAAGCGGTCGGGGCCCTTCCACTCCAGTCGGGCGCTCAGATCGACCGATCGAGCCTCTGCACCCCCCGGTTCCTCCCAGCTCGTAGCACCCAGGCCGAGGAAGAGGTGGTCGCTGGGCGCCAGGCCGAACTGCCCGGCGAGCGCGATCAGATCGGCCCGCTCCCCATCGCCGCGCTCCTCGTCCGCCTCGTACATGTAGCTGACCTCGATCACCGAGTCGTCGTCGAGGGCCACATGCTCGTAGAGGATGAAGAGACCGGTCGAGGGCACCAGCGAGTAGTCGCTCTGGGGATCGAGTCGCTCGCGATCGAGAAGGATCGTCTCGGATCCCGGCACCAGGTTGCGGTGCTCGAGCTGGAAGACGGTCAGGCGTGAGCGGTATTCGTAGTCGAGCGTGAAGAAGCTCTGCGCGCTGTCGGCGTAGACCTCGGCGGGGAAGGGGAGCGAGTCGGGGAAGCTGAGAAAGCCGCTCAGGGGACTGAACCGCCGCGCGTCGAGGCGGCCGTCGGCATCTGCATCGAGTCCGAAGCGTTCGAGATAGGAACGGCCGTCCTCGCCGACCGTCGCGCCGCTCGAGTCGGCGATCGCCAGCGAGAGACTCCCCGGGATCGGTTCGAGGGCCAGCCAGTAGTGATTGCGCAGCGCGGCATCGGTCAAGTCGACGGCCGGCGGTTCGGCCGGACGCTGGGCCTCGATGGCCAGCGCCTCGCCGGTGGTGAGCGGCGCAGCGAGGATCAGCGTGGCGCCGTCGGAGCCGAAGGCGTAGTCGGCGAGCGGATCGAGGCGATCCCAGGCGCCCTCGCGCCCGGCAAGGACTCCGTGGCGCGTGTTGGCATCGTCGGTCGAGCTGCGACCATCATCGCGATAGAGATGCGCTCCGGCCCGCACCTGTCGGCTCCAGCCGGAAGGCAGGGGGAAGACCGTCGCCGGGGCATGGTCGACATCACGCACTGTCGCCGCGACCGTCCGGCTGCCGCCGTAGAAGACCGCGCGGCCGGGGAACGTGCGCCGTTCTCCGGCCCAGACATCGGTCGTCACCAGTCGGCGCCGGGTGGCCTCCGAACGCGCGCCGAGCTCGGCGCGCGCCCACCCGCCGCGGAGTCCGTGGTCGGGCGTCAGCTGCGAGCCGAAGAAGGCCTGCTCGATCTCACCCAGACTGACGTTGCGCAACACGTCGGCGCGCGCGCCGCGATAGCTCAGCTCGTAGGCCTCGTTCTCCGGATCGGTGTTGTCGTAGTAGCCGGTGATCGACCGGTCGCCGCCCAGGCGGCCGCTGAGCGTCAGGTCGACGCGCGCCTCGCTGATCAGCTCGCCGAGCGATCCCTCCTCGGCGTCGGCCGCGTCGGCGTCGTTCTCGACATACAGCGTGGCGCCTCCCTTGAGAGTCAACGACTCCCCTCCCGGGCTGCGCGCGCCCCAGCCGGCCGACTCGAATCCCACCGACCAGCCGCCGGCGTCCGTCGCGACTGCGTCCGCCACGTCCTCGATCGGCTGGCTGCGGAATGTGTAGAGGCTCGGATTCTCCTGGCCCTGCGGGAGGCCGTAGACGATGCGCTGGGCGCCCAGGATCAGCAGGACGCCCGAGACCCACTGCATCTGCTCGGTGGCATCGGGGTCGAGCGGCACGGCGGGTGTGAAGTCGATCCAGCGAGCCTCCTCCTCGTCGTAGAGCGCGAAGGCGCGCTCGGTGACGACCCACAGTCGATCCTGTTCGGTCGCAAAGGCACGCACCGCATCGCCCGGCATCTGATCGCGCGCGGCATCCTCGCGCCAGATGCCGCTCTCGGCGCGGAACCACCACAGCCCGGCCGAGGTGGCCAGTCCCAGATCCTCGCCGGCGAGCGTGACCTGATGGATGCGCGCATCGGGCGGTCCAGCGCCGGGGCGGAAGCTGGTCCAGGTCTCGAGCTGCTTGTCGTAGCGCGCGATGCCGTCGCCGGTGATCGCCCAGAGATGCTGGCTGGTCTGCCGCAGCGCCAGCACGCGGGGCGCGTCCAGCTCGCCGAGGCGTGCATCGATGCTGATGCTCTCGGCATCCTTGCGGTATTCGGCCACTCCGCCGTCGAGCGCGAACCAGACACGCTCCTCGCCGACGGCCACGTCGAGCACCTCTCCGAGCGAGGCGCCCTGCGGTCCCGGCAACGGCTCCCATTCGAGGACGTAGCGGTCGAAGCGCGCCGCGCCGTCCTCGGTCGCCGCGTAGGCGTAGTCCTCGTCGGCTTCGACGTCGCAGACCCGCCGGCCCGGGAGTCCCTCGCCGGGCGCGTAGTGTTGCCAGTCGTCGAAGCGCAGATCGGAGTAGCTGGCCCCCACGCCGCCGACCCATAGCTCCTCGTCGGTGATGCTCAGGCCGAGCAGTCTGCCGCTGGGCAGGCCCTCGGCGGCGGTGGTCACCGTCCAGCTCTCCGACTCCGGGTGCAGGCGATAGAGCGCCCCCGGGGTGAGCACCAGGGCCCGCTCGCCACTCGGCTGCAGGCGCGCTCGCAGATCCGCGGCCCGCGTGGCCGCGAGCGGTTCGCGAGCCGCACGGGGTCGGGTGTTCGCGGCTTCGGGGGCGGATGCGGCCGCGCAAGCGCTGAAGCTCCCACCGGC
>WJJG01000099.1 GCA_014729815.1 Candidatus Eiseniibacteriota bacterium | reverse complement strand
CCCGCATCTCGCCCGCCGCGGGCCGGCGCAGCGCGGCGCATCCCGGCCCGCCGGCGATCATGCCGTCGCGGACCCCACCAGGAGCTCGTCGATGACCGCCAGGCGGCGCGGGCGAATCACCTCGGGCCCATGCTCGCGGCGGCACCAGTCGCGACCCCGTCGGCCCATGGCCTGCGCAGCGGCCGGATCGGCCAGCAGGGCTGCCACCGCCGTGGCCACCTCCGCGGGCGTTTCGGCTTCGCGATACTGCTCTCCATCGGTCAGGCCGAGGCTGGCCACCGCGATCGGGCTGGCGACCACGGGCGCGGCCGCGGCCAGCGCCTCGAGGATCCGGATGCGGAGCCCCGCGCCGAAGCGCAGCGGTACCAGCAGCAGGTCGATCGACTCGTAGTAGGCGCGCAGATCATCGACGAAACCCAGCCACCGCCCGCCCGCCTGTAGGACGCCTTCCCGCAGGGGCCCCTCGTATCCGTTTCCGGCGACGATCAGTTCGGCCTGCGGCACGCGCGCGCGAATCGCCGGCCAGAGATCGCGGAGTAGGTGCTCCAGCGCATCGCGATTGAAGTCGGCGCGAAACGTGCCCAAGAAGCCGACGCGCTGTCCCAGCTGCGGCGGTCGGCTGAATTCGAAGAATGCCTCGGCGACCGGCATCGGCAGGTGCCGCACGGGCGGCAAGTGCACGGCCGGTGCGGGTCCGGCGGCTGCCCGGGTGCCGTCGCTCGGCGACTCGGGCGTCGGAGCTCGCTGATCGGTGGCGGTCGTGCCGGCAGCGCAGCGCAGCGCCAGCTCCTGCTCGATCGTGTGACGATCGGCCTCGGTGAGCGTGAGGATCGCGTCGTAGAGCGCCCAGGAAGCGACTTCGAGCGCCTTCTCGCGCTGCGATCGACGTGCGCGGCGCCGGCGCTCGGCCGGATCGGTGGCTGCCGCCGCGGCACGCTCGCGGATCTGAAAGGCGGCGTCGTGCGCCAGGAGGACGGCACGGCCGTGTCGGATCGACCGGCGCAGGGGGAAGGTCTCCCAACTCTCCAGGATCGTCAGGTCGGGCCGAAACTCGCGGCTCCACCGCTCGAGCGCGCCCCGCAGCACCTGGTTCGACCAGTAGTAGCAGATCGGCGGCCGTCGCTGGATCCGCGCCAGGGCCTGATTCTGCAGCTTGTAGAGCGCGCGGTGCAGCGGGGAGCGCTTGTTGGGCATCAGAGGTGCGACGACCCGGGCGCCGAGGCGCTCGACTTCGGGAATCAGGGCTGCCTCGGCGCGTGTCTCGCGCTGGCAGAGGTAGAGCACCTCGTGCGCCGAGGCCAGGTCGCCCAACAGCGAGAGCGAGACCCGCCGGGTACCCTGATGGGGGGGGTAGGGGAAGTGCGGCTTGACCTGGAGAATGCGGGCCATCGTCTCTCCGTGCGCCGCAGCGATTGCATCCCTCAGTCGGCCGCGGACGCTCGAGCCCCCCGTCGCGCAGACGCCTACTTCGCTGCCTTCGCGCCGCGGACCCGGATCCGCGCGTCGACCACCGTGCACTCCTTCGGATCGGGGTTGAGGATGACCGGATTCAGATCCAGCTCGGTGATCTCCGGCAGATCGAGCGCCATTTGGGAGAGCCGCATGAGCATCTCCTCGAGCAGCTCCAGCGCCACCGGCTCCTCGCCGCGCACTCCCTCGAGCAGCGGATAGCCACGGATCGCACGCACCATTTCGCGGGCGTCGACATCGGTGATCGGCGGGATGCGCATGGCGATGTCCTTCATCACCTCGACGTATTTCCCGCCCATTCCGAAGAGCAGTACCGGCCCCACCTTGGGATCGACATTGACCCCCAGGATCACCTCGCGTCCCGGCGTGGCCATGCATTGCACCAGACCGGCCTCCTCGTCGGGATTGGCGCCCATCTTCTCGATGGCGCGCTTGATCTGCGCGTGCGCCCCCTGCAGCTCGAGGTCGTTCTTGATGTTGAGGACCACGCCCCCCCAGTCCGACTTGTGCACGAACTTGCGGCCGGCGGCCTTGAAGGTCACCGGGTAGCCGAGCTGCTGCGCCGCCGCCAGCGCCTCCTCGGCGCCCTGGGTCTCGATCACGGGCGCCGTCGGGAAGCCGTAGCACTCGAGCACGCGCATGCAGTCGACCGTGGGAAGATAGCCGCTGCCCTGTCCAACGTATTTGCCGAGGATCTCGCGGGCCTCCCTGCGGCAGCCATCGAAGCCCCGCACCGCTCCCTCGGGACGCTTGCGCCATTCGGTGTAGTGATACATCTCGAAGAGGACCTTCACGGCCATCTCGGGGAAGGGGAAGATCGGTGGGCAATCCGGGATCTCGCGCGGGAGCATCTTGTACGAGGACTCCTCGGCCATGATCACGCCCACGATCGGTTTCTCATGACCGTGCCGCGATTCGGCGATCGCCCGCGCCACCTTGGCCGGATCGACCATCAGGGGCGGCGCGAAGAGCGCCATGATCATGTCGACGTTCGGGTCCGCGAAGAGCATCGGCAGGATCTTGCGATAGGCGTCCTCGGTGCCCCAGGCCGTCAGATCGATCGGATTGCCGCGGCTGGCCTCCTGAGGCAGCATCTCGTCGATGGCCCGCAGGGTCTTCTCGCTCCACTTGGCCATCTCGAGGCCGCCGGTAACGATCGCGTCGGTGGCCATGATGCCCGGGCCGCCGGAGTTGGTCAGGATGCCGACCCGCGGCCCCGACGGCAGCGGCGCGCGGCAGAATCCGGTCAGTAGCGCGAGCATCTCCTCGGTGGTATCGGCGCGGATCGCGCCGCACTGATGCAGGAAGGCATCGGCCACGACATCGGTGGCCGAGAGCGCGCCGGTGTGGGAAGAGGCTGCGCGGGCGCCGGCCTCGGTGCGGCCGGACTTGACGACCACCAGCGGCTTGCGCTTCGAGACGCGCCGGGCGACCTCGAAGAGCAGCTGCGGATCGCCGAGCGATTCCATGTAGAGCGCGACGACGTCGGTGTGCTCGTCGTTCTCCCAGTAGCTGAGCAGATCGTGGCTCTTGATGTCGGCGCTGTTGCCGATCGAAACGAAGTGGCTGATGCCGATGTTCAGCGCTTCCATGTTCTGGAGAATCGACTGACCCAGGGCGCCGCTCTGCGAGAGGAAGCCGAGCCGGCCGCTACCTGGATTGGCCGGGGCGAAGGTTGCGTTGAGCATCACATCGGGCTGCATGCTCATCAGCCCCATGCAGTTCGGCCCTACCATACGCAGGCCATGCTTCTCGACCAGCGCCATCAGCTCCTTCTCGCGCTCGGCGCCTTCACCGCCGATCTCGCGAAACCCGGCGCTGATGACACACAGGGCGCGCACGCCCTTCTGGCCACACTCGTCGACGACCCGCGCCACGTAGTCCCGCGGCACGATGACCACCGCCAGATCGATCTCATCGGGAATATCGAGGATGCTGCGGTAGGCCTTCATGCTGTGGACGTAGGGCGCCTTGGGGTGCACCGGGTAGACGACCCCGTTGAAGTCGGAGACGACGATGTTGTTGAGCAGCTCGCGGCCGATCGAGCCGCGGCGAGGCGTGGCGCCCACGACGGCCACCGAACGGGGGCGCAGCAGCGCCTCCAGGCCGCCCGGGGAGGGGCGGGATTCGCGCTGGGGCGTCTCGGACGACGCGTCGGCCGGCGATTCTTGCGTGGCGGACTTCCGCTTGGTCATGTCTTCGACTCCTTCGTCAAAGCGTGACCGGGAAGCATAGAAGGCCGGGGGGCGCGGAACAAGAGAGATTCCCGCGTCCGCGGCCCCGCGCCGGCGGGTGGATCCGGGGCCGGCGCCTCGAGGAGCCCGTGCGGCACCACGCGCGGCGGTCTAGCGCGTGAACTCCAGGGCGGTTGTGTCCCCGAGCGCATCGACCAGCAGGATCCGATAGTCGGCGCCGCTCTCGAGCGAACTCGGCGCAACGCCCAGCAGCGGCCAGGTCTGTGCGGCGCTGCCGGGGACCGTTCCGTAGGTGACGGGTGAATCGAAGAGCCCGGTGATCGACCAGAGCAGACTGCCGACGTCGAGCTGCGCTTCGCGCACCAGCAGCTCGACCATCGACTCGGCCGGCGTCCAGCTGACCTGCGGTGTGGCGCCACTGCCGACGACGATCTGCAGCGGGGCGCTAAGCGTGAGATCCGCCGAATCCTGCTCGCCGAGGGCCGCAGCTGTGATGGTGACCGTACCGACCTGCGATCCGGCGGTGATCGTCGTCGTCGCGTCTCCCAGCAGCGTCTCGGCCGTCTGCGGATCGAAAGACACGCCGCCCGCAGGTGTGGCGGAGAACTGGACCGCAGTGCCGTCGTCGCAGGCGCGCAGGAATTCGTCGTACAGCGACGCGACGGCCATCGTCGTGCTGGTGCCGTCGGCCTCGAGCGTCGAGCTGTCGAGTGACAGCGTCAGCGTCCATTCGGTCTGCGGCGCCTCCCCGGGATTGAGGATGATCGCATCCCCGGGCAGAACGGTGAAGACAGCGCTGCCGGTGGCGGCCAGGTCTCCGGCAAAGGGCCAGGCGTCCTCTCCGCCGTCGACGGTGATCAGGATGTCCGCGTGGCCACCCCAGTCGGACGTGGTCTGTGCCGGAATCGTGCAATCGGTCGTGGCCCCATCGAGCTGCGTCGTCCAAAGCAGCAGGGTCTCGTCCTGCTCGGTGACGCTGGCCTCGACGTAGACCTGGTCGGGCGTCCCGTCGTCGTACTCCCAGGTCAGCTCGATCGCTTCTCCGGGGACGAAGAGATCGCTCTGGGGAGCGGTGATCGTGATCCAGGGATAGGCGGGGCCCGTGAAGCTGCACGTCGCCGAACGGCCGGCCAGCTCGGCGGTGATCGAATACTGCGTCCCGGCTTCATACGCCGAGGAGAGGGCAGCGAAGAATGCATCGTCGTCGCTGCTGGATAGGCGCATCAGCTCGACCGGCTCTCCGTTGAGGGAGACCTGGCAATCCTGGGCAGACGCCAGGGCGGGATCGAGTCGGCTGACCCACACGCCGAAGCCGCCTTCGGCCACCGCGCCACCGAAGTACCCTTCGATCAAGTACCCCGCCGCGGCGGGCTCCTCGCCTCCGGAACCGGTCGTCCCGCTGTCGCTGGAGCAGCCGGCCAGAAGCAGCAGGATCCCGGCGAGCAGCGTGCCGCCGACCCGCATCGACTGGGGCGATCGCGATTCGTGACCCATGACATCTCCTCTCTCGCTCGAGGATGCGTGCGTCTTCTCCCGTTGGATCTATCGGCCCTCACGGCTGGTCTCTTGACGAACACGGACCTGGGGCAGCATGCTCTTGCAGTAGGAGCAGATGGCCAGGCGCGCGACGCTGCCGAAGAGAGATCGTGGTAGCGGGAGTTGCTGCTGCAGCAGTGAGGCGACGGCGGGAATCGCTGCTGCCGCAGGAGGCAGCGCCGAGCACCGTTCGTCGCGCCCGCCCAGGCGCGGGGCATCAGGGGGAGGGCATGGGGGCGTCCAGGCGCACTTCGGGGGGATTGCTGAGCGTGGTCGCGGTGCTGATCGCGGGAGCCGCGATCGGACTACTGACGCTGGTCATCGAGAGCAGCCAACTCCGCTTCGGAAGCATCTCGGCCGGCGCGTGGCTGCCGGCGGCGCTGCTGCACGCGGCGCTCGGGGCGGGGGCGGCACTGCTGCTGATGGCGCTGCTGCGATTGCTCCGCGCGCGCGGTCGCTGGCTGACGAGTGGCACCCTGCTCCTGGTGGCCGTGGCCGCCGTGGTCTTCGGCGCCTGGAACGTGCGTGACCACTGCTCGGTCGTCCTGCTGGTGAGCGATGCGACGCGCGCCGATCACATGTCGCTCTACGGCTACGAACGCGAGACGACGCCGCGCCTGGACGAGCTGGCCGACGAATGCGTGATCTGGGAGCAGATGATGGCGGTCGGCGCGAGCACGATCGTCTCGACACCCACCATTCTGACCGCCCTCTATCCCACACAGCATGGTCTGCGCGGCTACCGGCAGGTCCTGGCCGATTCGGTGCGCTCGATCGCGCACCATCTGCGCGACGCCGGCTACGCCACCTACGGGCATACCACCAACCCGCACCTGAAGGCCCGCCAGGGATTCGCGCGCGCCTTCGACCGCTACAACGAGAGGGGGGGGTGGAACACCAATGCGGACCTGGTCTTCGGAACCTACTTCCAGTGGTACCTGAGTCAGGAGCCGGGCCGCCCGACGTTGGCCTTCCTGTTCACGATCGACCCGCACGCGCCCTACACACCGCCGGAGGAATACCGCACGCTCTTCGATCCGGAGTGGGAAGGGCTCCCCATATCCTCGCCGCAGGCGATGCGCTGGAAGGCCGAAGGCGTCGATCCACGCAGCAAGCAGAACCTGATTGCGCAGTACGACGGCGAGATCGCGTTCCATGACGCGTGCGTGGGCGATTTCCTCTCCGGGCTGCGCAATCTGGGTCGCCTCGACGAAACGCTCTTCGTCTACACGTCCGACCATGGAGAGGAGTTCTTCGATCACGGGAGCTTCGGGCACAACAAGGCGCTCTACGAGGAATCGATCTGGGTGCCGTTCGTCATTCGCTTCCCCTCTCCCCTGCGTTTGCCGGATGTCGCGCCGCGCGGCGTGCGTGTGCCGACGCTCGCCAATCATATCGATATCCTGCCCACGCTCCTCGACTACTTGCGTTTCTCGCACGTACGGGCGCCCAACGGACGCAGCCTGCTGCCGACGATCGGGGAGACCGAGATCGACCCCGAATCCTGGGTCTACTGCGAGCAGATCATGGGCATCTCCGGGCCCTACGAGCTCTACGCGGTGCGCACGCCGGAATGGAAGTTGATTCGCACGATCATCTACGAGCAGGAGGGATCGCGGCCCGATGAGCTATATCGCCTGGTCGAGGATCCCGGCGAACAGGAAAACGTGACCGGACGCTACCCGGCGGCGCTGAGGAGCCTGGCCGATCGCATGGAGTCGATGATGGCCATGCTGAAGCTCGGGGCGCCCGACTCGTTGATGGAGGCGCCGCTGGACGAGGAAACCCGGCGCAGCCTCAAATCGTTGGGATACATCAAGTAGGAGTGAACCCGGCGGGGGGCGCGGGCACTCCGCCCCTACGCGGAGGACCAGAGATCGTCGAAGGCCGCACAGGCGGCTTCGGCGATGCGTCCCTCGAGCGCCGCGAAACGCCGCATCAGTTCGCGCCCGGCCGGGGTGAGCGAAGTGCCCGAGTCGGGACCTCGCCCGGCATGCGATTCGATCAGCGGGAAGCCCAGTCGCTTCTCCGAATTGCGCAGCCGCGCCCAAAGGCCGCGGTAGGACATGCCCAGCGCCTGGGCCGCCGCCGAGAGGGATCCCTCGCGATCGATCGCATCGAGGATCTGCTGGCGGCCCTCCCCGAAGAGCACCTCGCCCTCGGCGTTCTCGATCCAGAGTGTCATCCGCAGGACTGCGGCGGGCCGCGCGGCAGGGGTGCCGTCGGCATGCGCGCGCGGCGCCGAGCCGCGATTCCTGCGAGGCGGCGATGCGTCTGCGCTACGACGACGCTTGCCGGGCGGCGCGCAGCTGGCTGCGATGGGACGCCGGGTGCGACGCTTGCGGGTGGAGCGATTCTGCGCTGCGGCCATCGTTCCCTCCTATCACGGCCGGCCGGACGTCGTGTGGCGCCCGGCGGCGTCCCACGGCTTTGCGCGGACCCTCGCAAAAGCCGGCGCGAGCCACTAGTCTGGACTGCAGCACCGGGTGTGGCAAGCACGCGCCCGAGCGTCCCGAGCATGCCAACAGACAGGAGGTCTCACCGATGGACGTGCACACCGCCATTCGCACGCGCTACAGCGCCCGCAGCTATCAGGACCGGCCAGTCGAGGCGGAGAAGCTGGAGCGTGTCCTCGAAGCAGCCCGTCTCGCCCCCTCGGCACGCAACGATCAGGAGTGGCGCTTCATCGTGGTGCAGGATCCGGAGATCCGGCGGCGGCTCATGTCCGCCGCCTTCGATCAGCCCTTCGTGGGTCAGGCACCGGTCGTCATCGCGGCCTGTGCCGAGACCGACGGTCGTATCATGACCTGCGGGCAGCCCGGCTATACGGTCAACGTCGCCATCGCCGTCGATCATCTCACGCTGGCGGCGACCGCCGAGGGTCTGGGTACCTGTTGGGTCTGTCGTTTCGACGAAGGTGCGGCCAAGCAGGCGCTCGGGATCCCGGAGGATCCGAGCGTGCGCATCGTCACGCTTCTGCCGCTGGGCTATCCTGTCGACCAGCCCCCCGCGATGAAGCCTCGGCGGAAGCTCGAGGAGATCGTCCGCCGGGAGCACTGGTAGCGCCCACCGTCTGCAGCTCGGCGGGAGTGGGGGGCGAGCCTTCCCAGGGCGGCGTCTGCGGCGAGGCATCTCCTTGGCGCGCGACGCGGAGCTCGGCGGCGGCATGGTGAGCCGCGGTCACCGGTGCTGCCACACGCAGGGCCTGCAGCTCACCGATCGGGATGGCCGGCGCGCGGCGCTGCCGCCCGCCGCGCGCCAGCAGCAGCGGCGCCAGCAGGCAGGCCACGCCATTGAGCAGGTAGAAGGTGAAGAAGCGCCACCCAAAGGCCGCGATGGCGATCTGCTCGGGTGGCAGGATGCCGCTGTAGAGCAGCAGGAAGCTGGCTTCCGCGCCGCCGACCGATCCGGGCGTGGGGGCGAGATTCATCGTGGCGAAGCACAGCCACTGCAGGGCGAGGCATTGCCAGAAGTCGATCTCGATTCCCATTCCCAGGATCACCGCTGCGGCGATCGAGTAGCGGGCCGTCCACTGTAGGAACGTCAGGCCGACGTTGGTCAACCAGGTGCGGCGCCCCTCGCGGCGCACCAGGGCGATCGCGGCGCGCAGATCCCGCCACACGCTGCGCAGCTTGGCGTCCAGGCGCCGCGCCGCGGTCCAGCGCTCCGCGAGGTAGCGGGTCGCGGCAATGGCCAGGACTCCAACCAGAGCCACCGCCGCGAAGATCTCCCAGGCGGGTGTCACCCGCAGGAGGCGCTGTAGCGCCGGCGCCTCCCAGACAGCGGTGGCGTAGAGCAGCACGGGTACCACCAGGAAGGTGTAGGTCGTGTCCTCGACCGCGGCGAGCACGATCATCAGCGCCGAGCGGCCGCTCGAGACGCCCGAGGCCATCAGGGTGGCCGCCTTGGCCGGCAGCGCCCCGACCGCCCGCGGGGTCACCGCAGCGCTCAACTCGCCGAGGATCACCACGCGCAGGGCGGTGCGCAGCGATCCGCCGTAGCCGAGGAACTGCAGCCAGTTGCGCACACGAAGGGCATTGAGCACCCAGGGCAGGAGCATCAGCGCCAGCGCCAGCAGGAGGTGCCCGGGAGAGAGGCGCAGCTGGGAGATCCCATCCAGGATGTCGGAGGTCAGCGCGGCATAGACGCCGATGCCGAGTACGCTGATGGCGATCGGCAGGATGAGGCGGC
Source organism: Candidatus Eiseniibacteriota bacterium (assembly GCA_014729815.1). Taxonomy (GTDB): domain Bacteria; phylum Eisenbacteria; class RBG-16-71-46; order CAIMUX01; family WJJG01; genus WJJG01. The sequence continues at coordinate 9,033 of WJJG01000099.1, read as the reverse complement.
GCGAGAAGGGCAGTCGCCCGGTCGGGCGCGCCTTCGGCGCCGGATGATCTGCGCTCTTGACCGCTAACACTGACCCTCGTCGAGTCGCAACAGCATGCGGTGCTGCTCGCGGATGAAAGCCTGAGCCGGAGGTCGTGCCAGAAGCTTGAAGATGGCCCCCAATCCGCGGCGGGTCAATGGACGTTGGAAGAGCCAGCGCCGCCCCAGCATGCGCCCCCAGAACTCGGTGCGAGGATCGATCCCCTTGGGCAGGGGCAGCTCCGCCTGGCGCGTCATGCCCTGGAGGAAGAGATCGACGGTCAGGGAGATCTCGGCCAGAAACTCGCGGAATGCTATGTGCTGCGGGAAGACTTGCGCCTGGCCACCCAGGACGTTCTCGAGGAACTCGGCTGCGCTCTTCCCCGGCGCGACGGTGAACGACTTCCCGATCTGTCCGGTGTGCGTATCCGACGCTGCGACGACCGGCTTGCTGTAGCGTCGCGCCAGCTCCTCGGTACGGGCGTTCAGCTCGCGGATCCGCCCGGCATTCAGCTCGATGACGGGAAGGCGTTCGATCAGCGACTCGACCGCGCCCAGGTTGGCGCGCTCACCGCGCTCGAACCAGAAAGGGTGATTGTACACATGGAAGAGCCCGCGATCGCGGCAGTAGCCGACGAAGGCTTCCACGTTGTGGGCCCGGCGCATCAGGTCGATCATCTGCTCCTGGGTCAGTCCGAGCACATTCAGATGGATCGTGTGCCCCACCGCCGGATCGCAGACCTTCAGCTCGACGCCCGAGATCAGTGGAATCGGCGGATGGTTCCCGTAGACGCTGCGCAGCTCGCGCTGCAGGGCCAGGAAGCCGTCCAGCGTGTCGTGGTCGGTCAGTGTGAAGAGGCCCATGCCGCGTTCGACGGCCAGGTCGTAGAGGGCGCGCGGGGAGAAGGCGGGCAGACCGGGCACGTCGTGCGAATAGCTCGAATGCACGTGAAGATCGGCCCGCAGCCCCAGGGCGCCGGTGATCCTGCGCCGGATCTCAGCCGCTGTTCCGCTCTGTTGCATCGTTCTGATCCTGCTCCTGTGCGCCCGTCCGCGCGGCGCGGCCCCCGCGCCTCTTCGCCAGATCCGTATCGGGGACTGCGTACGCGAAGATGGTCGCCAGGACAAACTAGCTCTTCGTGAGCGCTCCTCTTGCATGCGATTGGGCTTCTATTCGCTTGCGGTTCATGCCCTGTGCCCTACAGTGCGAGCGGCTGGTTAGTTCTTGGTGAGCCCCGGAGAATCGCTTCGTGGTTGTGGGCAAATGGGGTATGCGTGTGCGGGACAATGCCGTGCAGCGGTGGCCGGAGGAGGTGAGGAGAGTCCAGATGCAGCCCAGGGTGCTCTTCATATGCGGCTCACTCAACCAGACGACGATCAACTATGAGATCGCGCGCCATCTGCGTGACTGCGACTGCCGCTTCACGCCGTTCTACGGCGATGGCATGGTCAATGCGCTGGCGGCTGCCGGCCTGCTCGACTTCACCATCCTGGGCGGGGAGGCGCGCGAACGGACCGAACGTTTCCTGGCGGCCCGCCGGTGCCGTATCGACCATCGAGGCAGCGCGCAACGCTACGACCTGGTGGTGACCTGCAGCGATCTGATCGTGCCCCGCAATGTCGAGGGCACGCCGCTGATTCTGGTGCAGGAGGGGATGGTCGATCCACAGGGCATGGGTACCCGCCTGGTGCGACGCCTGCGGCTGCCGCGCTACCTGGGCAATACGGCGATGGCCGGGCTCTCGCATGCCTACGAGACCTTCTGTGTCGCTTCGGAGGGATTCGCGCGCCGCTTCGTGGAGAACGGCGTCGATCCGCGCAAGATCGCGGTCACCGGCATCCCCAACTTCGACAACGTCCAGGGTGCGCTGCAGAACGACTTCCCCTTCCACGACTATGTGCTGGGGGCCACCTCCCACCTGCGGGAGACGTTCAAGTACGAGAACCGCAAGGCCTTCATCGAGCGCGTCTGCGAGATCGCCGCGGGCCGGCCAATCATCTTCAAGCTGCACCCCTGCGAGGCTGCCGCGCGGGCGATGGCCGAGATCGAGAAGTACGCTCCGGGGGCGATGGTCTTCCGCGAAGGCAATCTGCAGGAGATGATCGCCAACTGCCATTGCATGGTCACCCGCTACTCGTCGGTGATGCTGCTGGCCCTCGCCATGGGCAAGCGTGTCTTCTCCGATCTGCCGGATGAGGAGCTGGGCGACCTGGCTCCGCTGCAGAACGGGGGCGCTTCGGCGCGGCGCATCGCCGCCATCTGTCGACGTACGCTGACACGCGCCGCCACACGGACGGCGCACCTGCAGGCGGTCGGATGAGCGAGCCCCGCGACATCTCGGTGCTGATCGCGGGCGTTGGCTCGATCGGACAGCGTCACTTGCGCAATCTGCAGGCCCTGGGCGTTGGCGATATTCGTCTCTATCGCACCGGGCGTGCGGTTCGTGCGGTGCCCGAGGCCGCCGATCTGCGGGTCTATTCCGATCTGTCGACGGCGCTCGCCGAACGACCCGACGCCGTGATCGTCTCCAACCCGACCGCCTTGCACATGCCGGTCGCTCTGGCGGCGGCCGAGGCGGGGGCGCACCTGCTGATCGAGAAGCCGATCGCCGACTCGCTCGCAGGCGTGGCCGAGTTGACTCGGCGTGCCGAGGAGCGAGGCCTGCGGGTGCTCAGCGGGTTCCAGTTCCGGCGTCACCCGGCGCTGCGCGCGGTGGCGCAGTGGCTGGCATCCGAACGGATCGGCCGTGTGATCTCGGCCCACGCCCACTGGGGGGAGTACCTGCCCGGCTGGCATCCGGGCGAGGACTACCGGCAGAGCTACGCCGCGCGGCCCGATCTGGGCGGCGGCGTCCTGCTGACGCTCTGCCACCCGCTCGACTACCTGCGCTGGCTGATCGGCGAAGTCGTCGCCGTGCAGGCCCGTCTGGCCCGACGCTCCTCGCTCGGCGTGGCCGCCGAGGATACCGCGCAGCTCAGCCTGCGCTGTGCGGATGGCGCGCTGGCCACGGTGTACGTCGACTACGTGCAGCGGCCCCCGCGCCACGAACTCGAGATCATCGGCGAAGCGGGGACGATCCACTGGAGCCAGGCCGATCATGCCGCCGTGCTGCACGACGGCGCCACGGGTCGCGAGGAGCGCTACGACCCGCCGGCCGAATTCGAACGCAACACGCTCTTCGTCGACGAGATGAGGCATTTCCTCGATTGCGTTGCCGCGGGCCGCGCGCCGGACTGCTCCCTGGCGGATGGGGTGGCCGCGCTGCGGATCGCTCTGGCGGCGAAGCGTGCCAGCGCGGAACGCCGCGAGGTCGAGATCGATGAGATCGTTTGATCTGACAGATCGCGTGGTGATCCTCACCGGAGCGGCCGGTCTGATCGGGCGTCACTATCTGCCCGCGCTGGCCGATGCGGGAGCGATCGTCGTAGCCGCCGACCGCGACCGCGCCGGTGCGGAGGCGGCGATCGCTGAGCTGGACGCGCGGCGCGCGCTGGCGGTCGAAGTCGACCTCACGCGCCGTGAATCGGTGCGCGAGATGGTGCTCGACGTCGCGCGCCGCTTCGATCGCATCGACGGGCTCGTCAACAACGCGGCCATCGATCCGAAGTTCGACGCGGAGCACCAGGGCGAGCACGGCCTCGACTTCGAGAGCCTGCCGCTCGATCAGTGGCAGGCCTCCCTGGACGTCAACCTGTCCGGAGCCTTCCTGTGCGCCCAGGCGGTCGCCCCGTTGATGCAGCGACAGCAGAGCGGCAGCGTGGTCAACATCTCCTCGATCTACGGTCTGGTGGGGCCCGATCAGCGGCTGTATGAGCGTGAGGATGGCCCGCGCCAGGTGAAGCCGGTGACCTACACGGTGACCAAGGCCGGTCTGATCGGCCTGACGCGCTACCTGGCGACCTACTGGCGCGGGACCGGGATCCGGGCGAACACGCTCACGCTCGGCGGTGTCTTCAACGCCCACGACGACGAGTTCGTGCGCCGCTACAGCGCGCGCACGCTGCTGGGACGCATGGCGCAGGCCGATGAGTACAACGGCGCCCTGATCTTCCTGCTCTCGGAGGCCTCCGCCTACATGACCGGGGCCAACCTGGTCGTCGATGGGGGGTGGACGGCATGGTAGCGGCGGAGGGGCCGATCTCGGCCGTCATCCCGGCGCGCGGGGGCTCGAAGGGGATTCCCCGCAAGAACATCCGTTCCCTGGCCGGCTATCCGCTGATCGCCTATTCGATCGCCGCCGCCCGGCTGTCGGCGCGCGTGGAGCGTGTGATCGTTTCGACGGACGACGAGGAGATCGCGGCCGTGGCCTCTCAATGGGGCGCCGAGGTGCCCTTCCTGCGGCCGGCCGAGCTCGCCCAGGACGAGACGCCCGATCTGCCGGTCTTCGCCCACGTGCTCGATTGGCTGGCGGAGAACGAGGAGATCGCTCCATCCCTGCTGGTGCAGCTCCGCCCCACCTCTCCGCTGCGTCCTCCCGATTGCGTCGATGCGGCGATCGGCGAGATCGAGCGCGATGCCGAGGCCGATTCGGTCCGCGGCGTGACGCCCGCCGGGCAAACGCCCTATAAGATGTGGCGCATCGCCGCGGGCTATCTGTCGCCGCTGCTGGCCAGCGAGCATCCCGAGCCCTACAACATGCCCCGTCAGAAGCTGCCCGTCGTGCACTGGCAGACCGGACATATCGAAGTCATCCGTCCGCGCACGATCCGCGAGAGACAGAGTCTGACGGGGGAGCGGATCCGGCCGCTGGTCATCGATGGGCGTTACGCCATAGATCTCGATACGCCGCCCCAGTGGGAGCTGGCCGAGCAGATCCTACTGCGGGGCGATCTGCCCCGTGTCGATCCGGCTGCTCTGCTGCCCTGCACTCTGGGCCACATTCGGCTGCTGGTTACCGACTTCGATGGCGTGTTCACGGACGACAGCGTGCGCGTCGATCAAGACGGGCGCGAGTCGGTGGTCTGCAGCCGCGCCGATGGGCTGGGGCTGGAGATGCTGCGCCGCGCCGGGCTGCCGGTCGTGGTTCTCTCGAAAGAGCGGAACCCGGTGGTTGCGGCGCGCTGCCGGAAGCTGGAGCTGCCCTGCGTGCAAGCCGTCGATGACAAGGGCCCGGCACTCGTACGCCTGGCCCAAGAACACGGCTGCGGACTGCGCGAGGTGGCTTTCGTGGGCAACGATCTGAATGACTTGCCGGCCATGCAGGTGGCCGGACTGGGCATCGCCGTCGGAGATGCGCATCGTGAAGTGCGCGCTCGGGCGGATTTCGTCCTCTCCCGACCGGGGGGACGCGGTGCCGTGCGGGAGCTGTGCGAGCGGATCCTGGCCGAGCGCCGGGCGCCGCGCGTCTTGAACGGTGGATTCGAGCAGGAAGATGGGGGAGATCATGTCACGAGTTGTGCGAATCGGTGATCGTCTCGTCGGCGAAGGGCAGCGGACCTTCATCGTGGGCGAGATCGGCATCAACCACAACGGCGACTTGAACAATGCCAAGCGTCTGATCGACGTGGCCATCACTGCCGGTTGCGATGCGGTCAAGTTCCAGAAGCGCACGCCGGAATTGTGCGTGCCGGCCGAACAGCGCGATGTGATGCGCGAGACACCCTGGGGCTACATCACGTATCTCGACTACCGCCATCGCGTGGAGTTCGGGCGTGAGGCGTACGAGGAGATCGCCGAGTATTGCCGTCTGCAGGGCATTCTGTGGTTCGCCTCTTGCTGGGATGAGCGCTCGATCGACTTCATCGAGCAGTTCGAGCCGCCCTGCTACAAGATCCAGTCGGCCGCCGTGACCGACCACACGTTGCTGCGCCGGCTGCGCGCCACCGGCCGGCCCCTGATCCTCTCGACCGGCATGTCGAGCATGGAGCAGATCTGGGGGGCCGTGGAACGTCTGGGCGTGGAGGATCTGGTGATCTGCCACACGACCAGCACCTATCCCTGCCCGCCCGAGGAGCTGAACCTGCGCATGATCCCGCGCCTGCAGGCGATTTTTCCCTGTCCGATCGGCTATTCGGGCCACGAGGTCGGTCTGGTGCCCAGCGTCGTCGCGGTGGCCATGGGCGCCGCGATGGTCGAGCGACACATCACGCTAGATCGGGCGATGTGGGGCAGCGATCAGGCGGCGTCCGTGGAGCCCGGAGGGCTCGAGCGACTGGTCAAGTACATCCGTACGATCGAGTCGTCCCTGGGCGATGGGATCAAGCGTGTCTATGAGAGCGAGCTGAAGGTGATGCAGCGTTTGCGCCGCAGCTCCGAGGAGTCTGCCGTCTCCGAGACGGTGGGGCCGGGGGCCGACGTCGCCGTGGCGCGCTAGGCGGGTGCGCGCGATCTCCGAGTGCGGCGTGGCGCCGGGCGGGCGGGACGGCCTCTATCTCCCGTCGCGCCGGGGCTGTCCGGTCGCGTCCTCATATCACAATCAACCTCGTTTCAGCGCCCAGGGGACGGGCGTGTTCCATCCGCGGCGCGCCAGGCGGCTCAGTCCTCGCGCTTCCTGCGCACGCCGAAGCAGCCGAGCTGGCAATTGACGATGCGGATCTGATGACGATCGCAGAGCCTGCCGATCTCGATCGGCTTGATCTGCAGGCGAGCGGCCAGGGCCAGCGCATCGCGACAGGCCAGCCGACCGTCGCGCAGCAAGGGCCGGATCTCGTCGAGGAGTGCCTCCTCCTGCATCGGCGCATGCTCCCTTCCAGCAGGGCGGGGCTTCGCATCGCGTGCGACACCCCACCCAGGTCTTCTCGCGCCGGGGCTACTTGACGCGCTCGGCGCACTCCTTGCACGTGATCCCAAGGCGATCGAGCTCGTTGAGGATTGGGTTGTAGAGTTCCGGCAGCACCGGAATGTGCACTCCCGTGAGTCGAATCTCGCCATCGAGCACGAGCTTTGTGGCGATGGCCGCCGGCAGACTGACCGTGCGCGCCATGGCCGAATCGCCATTGGGAATCCCGAAGTCGACCAGGGTCGAGGTGATCTTCTCGCGATGCTCGGGGAACTCGGCCTCGAATGCATGATGCAGGGCGATCATGTCCCGCTCCCCGGGCGCGTAGGTCAGCTGCGCGTCGAGGCGCGCCACGAGCACATCCATGACCGACTGCGCCTCGGGCAGCGGCTCGTCGCTGAAGAGGCCCAGCCATTCCCAGCGTTGCATCGGCTCCGACGCCTCGTCCAGGCCGAGCTTCCCGGCCGCCGCGCGCTTGGGGTCGGCGTCGACTCCGGCGCCGGCGAGCTGCCGCATCAGATCGGCGAAGCGCATTCCGCCCAGGTCGTCGCGCGGCGTGTCGTCGAGGTAGCCGATATCGGAGAGGGCCTTCCAGGTATCGCACCAGCCTGGATAGCGCAGCGTCCCACGGAACATGTTGCGCGCGCCCTGCAGGCCGTAGAGCTCGATGTACCCGAGGCAGTCGCGATTGGTGTAGCCCTCGAACTCACCGAGCCCGGGCACCGTGGCGGTCTCGTAATGGGCGAAGAGTTCCGGCCCGGGGATCTCCACCACCTCGCCGTTGCGCAGGAAGCGCCCCGGATTGCGGCCGGCCATCACCACCCCGCGGGGGCTCCAGGAGAACTTGTAGCCCCATGGATTGGTGTTGTCCTCCGGCGCCGGGAGGCCGCCGCAGTAGGAGGAGAAGGAGACCACCTGGCCGCCCTTGTTCTGCACGTCGTGGATCACGCGCATGGCCGACATGTGATCGATGCCCGGATCGAGCCCGGTTTCGTTGAGGATCAGAATGCCGGCCTCCTTGGCCGGCCCGTCGAGGGCCTTCATCTTCTCGCTGACGTAGGAAGTCGTGACCATCTGCTTGTGATGCTGGATGCAGAGCTTGGCGACGAGCGGATGATAGGTGTAGGGCAGCAGACTGATCGAGAGATCGTGCTCGGCGACCAGACGCGAGAGCGCCGTCTCGTCGTCGACCAGTAGCTGGAGCGCCTTCCCGCGGGAGAGCCCCTCGAGAAGCTTCTCGGCCTTCGAGACGGTCCGCGTGGCGATCGTCATCTCGATGTCGGGTTGCTCGAGCAGGTACTGAACCAGCGGGCGCGTGACGAGCCCGGCTCCCAGGAGAAGAACGCGCTTCATCGATGGCTCCTTTCCATCCCTTGGTCTTTCTGGTCAAACGAGCGCATCCGCCGCTCGCACCGCTCGGCGCGTGGCGGATGCAGACCGGGCCGATCAGTCGCCGGCCGCGGAGAGCGCCTCTCGCAGATAGGCGAAAGGCGGACGCAACTCGCCCCGATGGACGATGATCGCGCGCTTGAGTGGTTCCGAGAGCGCCAACCGATCGAACGGCGCGCCGAGGTCGGCTGCGGCGAACTCCGGCAGGAACTCGCGTAGACGGCCTCCGAAGTAGCTGCTCGACTCGATCGGCAGTTCGCAGGGCAAGTTGTCGACAGCCATCACCACCGGTCCCTGGCCCTCGTAGCCATCGCGGATCGTGTCATGCGCCGGTTCGTAGACGAAGCAGGGCCGGGCCGGATCGGTGACCTTCTCGGTGAACTCGATGCTGCCGTGGACATCGCAGGAGATATCGCCGATCACGCGCAGGTGGGGCGGCCGCGAGCCGCTGTAGAGCTGGCGGGCGAACGGCTTGGTGATCAGGCGGGGGTAGCGCTCGGTCCAGAAGATGCAGTTGACCAGCACATCGAGATGGGGGGTGTGCTCGTCGAAGACCGAGCGGTACTTCTCCGGATGGTCGTAGTAGTCCTGCAGCTCGAAATGCTGATTCGCATCGCGCGGGACAACCAGGTCCTCCTCCTTGAAGACGACCTTGTAGATCAAGCACTCCCGGGCGGCGTCGCCTTGCCGCACCTGGGGCAGTTCACGCGGCGAGATCTCCCGGGTCGGCAACAGGTCGAGGATCTCCTGGGCACCCTGTGAGACGTTGCCGTATCCGACGAAGCCCACCACCAGCGGGATGATCCGGGGATCGAGCCCCTCGGCGCGGATCCGTTCGCCGACCGCCGCGATCGACTGCTGGGCCCGCTCGAGGCTGGCATAGGTGTGCGCCATATGGATGTCGGTG
>WJJG01000098.1 GCA_014729815.1 Candidatus Eiseniibacteriota bacterium | reverse complement strand
CCTGCGGCTCGGGCGCCTCTTGCCGCGGCGCCTGAGCCTGCGGCTCTTCGACCGGCCGGTCCTGCAGCGCCGTGAGGCCGCCCGACATGAAGCGCGCCATCCACTGGCGCAGCTCCGGCTCCTCGATTCCGTAGCGGGCGCAAGCATCCATTGGCGAGAGCTGCCCGCGCAGGATCTCCAGTACGATGTTCGACCGCTGTTGCGCGGTCCAGTGATGGACGTCCCATTCGTGATGCGTCACGCGCTCACCCCCTTGATCCGTAGCTTCCCCGGCGGCTTCCTGCTCGCCGCGCGCGGGTTGCGCGAGCGCCAGCAGGACGCCATCTTCACGAGCCCAAACCGTTCCATGCGCCACGACCCCCGGTGCGATCTCGATGCGGCGCGCATTGACCGTCGTGGGATCGCGCTCCGATCCGATCCGGCAGTCGCGCGCGATGGTGATCGCCCGCTCGGCCAACACCGGGCCGTGGATGCGGCAGCCTTCGGCGAGATGCACGTCTCGCTCGCTGACCAGACTGCCGAAGATCTCGACGCCCGGATCCAGGACCAGATCCCGCCGACTCTTCACATTGCCGACGATCCGGCAGCCTTCGCTCACGCGCAGAGCGCCCGTTACCACCAGATCGGCCTCGATCCGCTTCTCCTTGGGCAGTCTCAGGTTGCGCTGCACGTACCAGCGTCCGGCAGCCACTTCGACCCGTCCCGGCAGATCGCGCGCGTGGAGCTGCCCGGACTGCACCCGTCGCGGCGCCCCCTGTCCCGCTCGCCCGAAGAGCACGCGCGGCGCATGGAGGCGCTCGAACTGGCAGCCGACATCCAGCCGGATCTCGCGATCGGCCGAAGCCCGTCCGTAGAGCAGGGCACCGGTGGCCACCTCGGCCCGATTGCCGGCGTGCATCCAGCGCAGCAACGTGCTGGCCGGTCCCAGGACGATGTCCTCGCGTGCCAGGATCGCCCGGCAGGTGTTGGCGCCCTCGCTGCGCACCGACCGGCTGGCGTACATCTCGAGCGGGTACTGTCCATCCTGGGGCAGTCGCAGGTCGCCGCAGGAGAGGATCATGCGCGGCGCCTGCTGCGCCAGCTCGTCGGCCATCCGTTCGCTGCCGTTCTCGCCCGGCACGATCAGGTAGTGGGTGCCGTCCTCCAGCGACCCGGCGATCGTCGCGCGGACCTCGTCGCAGCGCGCCATCGCGTGGGCGAAATGCGTGCGGATGTAGTCGCGGAACCCGCGTGCGGAGTGGCGGATGTCCATCTCGCCGTTCTGCGGCACACGCACCGGCTCGGCATCGGTCTTGCCGCGGAACTCCCGCCACGCCGGCAGCAGCGGCAGCAGGAGCCAGGCCACCGCGGCGACGACGAAGAGCACCAGCACGAAGCCTACAGCCATAGCCGCGTTCCGTTTCCGTTGTTGTGGTTGGTGCGCTCCCAGCGCACATCCTTGCCATTGGCATGGGCGAACGGCTGCGTCACGGTGGCCCAGGCCACGGTCATCAGATTGACCAGGAAGCCGAGCAGCATGAACGGCATCAGACGGATGCGTCCGCGCGTGCCGTCGAGATAGGCGGCCGTGGCCACCTCGAAGAAGATCGCGAAGTTGCCGAGCGTGCTGTACGCGGTCACCGCGAGAATCACGATCAAGCCCGGCTTGTTGATCCCCAGATACCAGAGCAGGATCCCCGCGGCCCACCCCAGCAGCAGCAGCGGCGCCATCATGTAGATGTGCAGCAGCATGAAGCCGTCGATCTTCTCGGCCAGCGAGGTGCGGCGATTGGTCATCAGGCGCCAGCAGTAGCGCCACATCGTCTGATTGTGGCCGCGCGCCCAGCGCTTGATCTGCCGCATGCGGTCCGTCCAGCTCGTCGGCACCTGCTCGTAGCACTCGGTGCGGTTCTGGTAGACCGTCTTCCACCCCTTCAGCAGCAGACGCAGAGTGGCGTCGGTGTCCTCGGCCAGCGTGTCGGTGCGCCAGCCGCCCACGCTCTGCAGCGCCGCCTTGCGGATCCCGCCCACCGTGCCCCCATACTGCGGGGTGACGTGCAGGTTCATGCGCGCCTGTTGGTCGACCTGATAGCCGCCCGAGCGCTCGAGATCGAGCAGGCGTGTGAGCAGGTTCTCCTCCACGTTGTGCGGGATCACGCGCCCCATCACCGCGCCGACCTCGGGGTCGAAGAAGGGGGCCACGAGTTGCTTGATCACACTCGACCCGGGGATGTAGTCGGCGTCGAAGACCAGCACGATGTCGTCGGGCACCAGCTCCATGGCGTCCTTGAGCGCCGCCGCCTTGCCGGCCTTGCCCCGTCGCCGGTGGAAGGGCTTGATCGTGGCGGGATGACGAACGGCGAAGTCATTGATGATCGACTCGGTGCGGTCGCGCGAGCGGTCGTTGATCGGGATGATCGTCAGGCGCTCGGCGGGGTAGTCGGCGCGCAGCAGTGCGGTGAGGATCTCGGCGATCACGCCCTCTTCGTTGTGCGCCGGGACCAGGACCGTGACATGCGGCCAGTCGGCCGTATCCACATCCAGGTAGGGATGGCGCTGCCGGCCGAACGTGCGATTGAGGGAGAAGCGGTAGTGCCGGATCAGGTACAGCGTGACCAGGGCGATGATCACGTAGAAGATGATCAGCAGGATGCGTACCAGCAGCGAGCGCTCCGGTTCGGAACCGGGCCTGGTACCGGTTGTGGCGCCGCTGGGCGGCAGAAGCGCATCGGGTGCGGAGGGTGAGTCGTGGACCGCGGGCTGAACGATCGCGCGGAAATCGGCCCGGTCGCTGCCGGGCAGCTGGGTCTCGGCCGGCGCATACATCTTGAAATACTTGAAGCGCGCCGATCCGTCGACCACCGTGAAGTGCGGCTCCTTGTACAGCCCGCCGCGATGGCGGGGGACGCCGACCGGCTCGCAGCCGTCGATCGAGGCGCGAATCCGATCCCCGTGGGCCGTCAGGCGCAAATGATGCCAGTCGCCGTAGGTGGCCGTCACGCCCGAGCTGAGCAGCTCGCCCTCGCGCTCGCGGCGGTTGATGCGATGACGCAGGTAGATGCTCTGCGTGTTGCCGTAGATCGCCATCCCGGTCTCGTGATCGAGCTTGTAGCTGTCGCGTGTGATCAGATGCGCGGCGACATCGCGGTCGTTCTCCGAGGTGAGGAGCTGCACCTCGGTCTCGAGGCAGTAGTCCTCCTCGTGCAGCAGAGGCATCATGTAGACCGTGCTGGTGCCGACCGAGTCGCGCATCCAGAGATGGCCGTCGCGGATGCGGATCTCACCCCAGCCCCAGCTCTCCGGGAAGAAGCCGTTGCTGAAGTCCCAATGACAGAGCAGGTCCCAGCGCGTCCCGCTGTGCTCGATCTGTGCCGAATCCTCCGCGGCGGCCGTGCCGGGGGCGGGTTGCGAGTCCGCGGGGTCCGCATCGGCGGGGGGAACGGCGTCGGGTGCGTGCGTGTCCTCGGCAACGGGCGCAGTACGGCCCCGCGCGCCGGAGGATGGAGGGTCCGTGGCGGGCGCCGCCGGGGCGTTTGCATCCGGATCCGCGGCCGCCGCGGCCTCCGCCTGGCCCGGGGCGTCCGAGGCGTTGCCGGCCTCGCCGGCGCCCAGGGCATCGGCGACGTAGCGCACTCCCACCAGGACCGCCAGCACGAGCAGGATTGTCAGCAGCGCTCTACGCATCCGCCTCCCGCTCGTCGAACGGCCAGAGCGAAGGCTGCTCGGCTCCCGCCGGCGTCCAGTCGGTCACCGCTTCGCCCAGCAGCGCACGGGCGATGCGCTCAGCGGCGCGTCCATCGCCGAAGACCGGGGCGCGGCGGGCCATGCGTGCATATTGGCGGGGATCGCTGAGCAGGCGCGTGGCCTCGGTGACGATCCGCTTGCGACAACTTCCCACCAACCGCGCCACTCCCGCCTCGATCGCCTCGGGGCGTTCGGTGACGTTGCGCAGGACCAAGACCGGCTTGCCCAGATAGGGCGCCTCCTCCTGCAACCCGCCCGAGTCGGTGATCACCAGATCGGCGCGCACCATCAGGCGCACCAGTTGGGCGTAGTCGAGCGGCTCGAGCAATCCGATATTGGGCGTATCGTCCAGCGTGCACGCCACGGCCCGCCGCACCGCGCCACTGGGGTGCACCGGATAGAAGATCTGCACCCGCTCGTCGAAGCGCTGGGCGAGCTCCTTCGCGGCTGCGCAGATCTCCCGCAGCGGGGGGCCATGGTTCTCGCGCCGGTGGGCGGTGAGCAGGATCACGCGCCTCTGGCGCGGCAGATGATCCCAGGGCTGTCCGTTGTGCCGGAAGTCGCGCGAGCCGATCGTGCGCCGTAGGGCGTCGATGGCCGTGTTGCCCGTGACCCGCACGCTTGCCGGGTCGACGCCTTCGCGCAGCAGATTGCGGCGGGCAAGAGGTGTGGGCGCCAGATGGAGGTCGGCGATGCGGGTGACGGCCTGACGGTTGATCTCTTCGGGAAAGGGCTGCATTCGGTCGAAGGTGCGCAATCCCGCCTCGACATGGGCCACACGCGCGCCGGCGTACTTGGCGGACAGCGCCGCGGCCAGCGTGGTCGTGGTATCGCCCTGTACGACGACCCAGTCGGGCCTCTCGGCATCCAGGACGGGGGCGAGGCGCTCGAGAACCCGGGCGGCGACCTGCGAGGGCGACTGGCCCTCGGTCATGACATCCAGGTCGTAGTCGGGCGAGACGGAGAAGCCGGCGAGCATCTGGTCCAGCATGCCGCGATGCTGCGCGGTGACACAGACCCGGCTCTGGACGCGATCGTTGCGAGCCCCCAGGGCCTCGAGAAGCGGCGCGAGTTTGATCGCTTCGGGACGGGTCCCGAAAACGGTCACGATCTTCGCCATCGGCTTGTGTCCCCCGGGTCGATGCGTGTGAGCCGCGCGGGCACTCCCTGTGCGATGCGGAGCTCGGGGGTTGCACAGGCGCGAGGGCCACATGGACCTCGCACGCTGTCTTGCACAGGGACTCTAGCAGGCTGGATCCCCCGACCGCCACTGGGTTCGTCCTCGCGGAAGCGGCGGCGATCGCCGTAGATGCCTCCCTATCAGCGGTATCGGCGGCGGTCATCCAGGCTGACAGAGCCACCTGTGAGCGCGGCGAGATCCCCAGTTGGCCGCTTTGCGCCGTTGGGGGCGGCGATCCGATCGCACGCGCATCGTGTTGCGGTAGCGGATCTTGACAATCTCCTGCCGGAATCTGGTCGCCCGCCCGCCCGGGCCGGGTGGCCGGCGTCCATCTGCCGCCGCCCGAGTGGCTGGGCTCAGCCGCTAGCGGCGTCAGCCCCCCCGGGGGGGCGTAGGCATGGCGACCAGGGGGGTGCGCAGGTCCCGCGGCCGGGAGGGCGCTACGGTCCCGGGCCGCCGGTCGATCCGTCCGGGGGACGGAGTCCGCTCGGCAGGATCTCCCGCAGCGCGAAACTGTCCCGAGAGCAGCGCACCTTTGGGGCGTCCGCAGAGCAGTCTCTGGCTGCATCGATTTCGGATTCGGACTATTCTGTGGTCCCGATAGGAACGCCCGGCCGCAAGCCGGTCTGGGGGCCATCGGGAACCACTCGATGCCAGGAGAGCAATCGATGCCGCGCACGCTCCCGGAAGTGCCGGTCCACTCTGCGCCGGCCCGCGGAATCCTGGAGCTCGAGGGCGGCGAATCGTTTCCCGGCACGTTCTTCGGCGGCGTCCATGCATGCCACGGCGAAGTGGTGTTCAACACGGGCATGGTGGGCTACGTCGAGAGCCTCACCGATCCGTCCTATCGTGGGCAGATCCTGACGCTCACATATCCGCTGATCGGCAACTACGGGGTGGCATCCTTCGCGCCCACGTCATCATGCTTCCAGTCCGATGGGATCCAGGTGCGGGCCCTGATCGTCTCGAGCTACACGGAGACCCACAGTCATCGCGACGGCGAGCTGAGCCTCGGCGACTGGCTGCGCGCCGAGGGCATCGTTGGGCTGGCTGGAGTCGACACGCGCGAGCTGACCCGCCTCCTGCGCAATCGGGGCACGATGCTGGGACGCATCCGTATCACCGACGCTCGCCCAGGGCTGGTCGACGATGCCGGCGTGGCGCGCCATGCGATCACGGCTGCGGCTTGCGAGCATCGTTCCGCCATCCCCGATCCGAATGCGACCCATCTCGTGGCGGAAGTGAGCACGAGGGACGTGCGGTACGATCCGCATCCGGCTGCCGAGGACGAAGATCCCGCGCGCAACACCGCTTGCCTGCCCGGGCCGCACATCGTGGTCGTTGATTGCGGCTGCAAGCGCAGCATTCTGCGCGAGCTCCGCGAGCGCGGCTGCCGCCTGACGATCGTGCCGCACGATCATGATCTGTGCGCGATCCCCTGCGACGGGATGCTGCTCTCGAACGGCCCCGGGGATCCGGTGCTCTGCGAGGCGACCGTGCGCCAGGTGGCCGCGCGTCTCGCCGAAGTCGAGCGCTTGGACGTGGACGACCGTCCCCCCCTCGCGGGCATCTGCCTCGGCAATCAGCTCCTGGCCCGGGCCGCCGGGGCGCGCACCTACAAGCTGCCCTACGGGCATCGCGGCCAGAACCAGCCGGTGCGGCGCATCGGAAGCCAGCGCTGCTACATCACCAGCCAGAATCACGGCTACGCGGTGGATGGCGACAGCCTGCCGGAGGGCTGGGAGGTCTGGTACGAGAATCTCAACGACGGCACGGTCGAGGGCATCCGCCATTCCAGGCTGCCCTTCTTCGCCGTGCAGTTTCATCCCGAGGGCGCGCCGGGGCCCCTGGACGCGCGGGACTTCTTCGACGCGTTCTTGTCCGCGGCCCGCCGAGCACAGCAGCGCCGACAGTCCACCGGCGCCGGCGCGGCCGGTGCCGCGGCGGGGAGCGCCGCCGGAAGCGAAGCGCTCCGGGAGGCCGCCAGGCCATGAGTGACGCCATGCCCCGCAAAGTCCTGCTGCTCGGCAGCGGTGGGCTGCGGATCGGACAGGCCGGGGAGTTCGACTACTCCGGCTCACAGGCCCTCAAGGCCCTGCGCGCCGAGGGCGTCGCGACCGTGCTGGTCAATCCCAACATCGCCACGGTGCAAACCAGCGCCGGCATGGCCGATCGCCTCTATCTCCACCCGGTCGACGCCGAGACGGTCGCGCGGGTGATCGCCGCCGAAGGCCCCGATGGGCTGCTGCTCGGCTTCGGGGGGCAGACCGCGCTGAACGTCGGCATGGAGTTGGCCGATCAGGGCGTGCTCGCGCGCTTCGGTGTGCGCGTGCTGGGAACGCCGATCGAGGCGATCAAGGACACCGAGGATCGCCAGCGCTTCGTCGCCCGCCTGGCGGAGATCGATGTCGCCACGGCCCGCTCGCGCGCTTGCGCGACGCTCACCGAGGCGGCCGACGCGGCCGACGAGATCGGCTATCCGGTGATGCTGCGTTCGGCCTACTCGTTGGGCGGACAGGGCAGCGGCGTGGCGCACGATCGCCCCGAGCTCGAACGGATCGCCCGTCGCGCGCTGGCCCAGGCGCCTCAGATCCTGATCGAGGAGTACCTCGGCGGCTGGAAAGAGGTCGAGTACGAGGTCGTTCGCGACGCGCACGACAACTGCATCGCGGTGTGCAATATGGAGAACCTCGATCCGATGGGGATCCACACCGGGGAGAGCATCGTCGTCGCGCCGAGTCAGACGCTCTCCAACGCCGATTACCACATGCTGCGCGAGGTAGCCCTGCGCACGATTCGGCATCTCGGAATCGTCGGCGAGTGCAACATCCAATATGCGCTCGATCCGCACAGCGCTGAGTATCGAGTCATCGAGGTCAACGCGCGCCTCTCGCGCTCCTCGGCGCTGGCCAGCAAGGCCACCGGGTACCCACTGGCGGCGGTGGCGGCGCATCTGGCGTTGGGCCGGTCGCTGGCCTCGCTGCCCAATGCGGTGACCGGATGCACCGTGGCCTTCTTCGAACCGGCGCTCGACTACGTCGTGGTCAAGGTACCGCGCTGGGATCTCGAGCGCTTCCGCGGCATCTCGACACGCATCGGCTCGGAGATGATGAGCGTCGGCGAGGTGATGGCCATCGGACGCAGTTTCGAAGAAGCGCTGCAGAAGGCGCTGCGCATGATCAGCACCGGCATGCACGGCCTGGTGCTCAATCGCCTGCATTTCGATGACCTGCGCACCGAGCTGGCCGAACCGACCCACCGTCGCGTGTTCGCCGTGGGCGAAGCCTTCGCACAGGGCATGACGGTCGATGCGGTCCACGAGCTGACCCGGATCGATCGCTGGTTCCTGCATCGCATGGCGGAGATCGTCGAGACGATGCGCGCGCTGACCGCGGGGGGGCGGCCGACCGGATCAGGAACCGTCCAGCCGGAGAGCGCCTCGCGCGGCAGCCACAGCGAGCGATCCGCGGCGCCCGCGCCCGTGCCGGACGCCGCCCTGCTCCGCCGCGCCAAGGAGCTCGGCTTCAGCGACTTTCAGATCGGCAAGGCCACCGGCATCGCCATGGAGCGCATCCGGGAGATCCGCCAGGCCGCCGGCATCGTGCCGGTGATCAAGCAGATCGACACGCTGGCAGCCGAGTACCCGGCAGTCACCAACTACCTCTACATGACCTACGGCGGCAGTGCTTCGGATGTCGAAGCGCGCGCGGGCGCCGTGATGGTCCTCGGCGGGGGGCCCTACCGCATCGGCTCGAGCGTGGAGTTCGACTGGTGCTGTGTCCATGCCGTCGAGGCTGCTCGGCGAGCAGGCTATCTGACGGTCATGGTCAACTGCAATCCGGAGACCGTATCGACCGACTACGACATCTGCGACCGGCTCTACTTCGACGAGCTCACGCTCGAGCGCGCGCTCGACATCTATGAGTTCGAGAACCCCGAGGGCGTGATCGTCTCGATGGGTGGGCAGGTGCCCAACACGCTCGCGCCGCGCCTCGATCGCTGTGGGGCGCGTATCCTGGGAACCTCGGCGCACAACATCGATCGCGCCGAGGATCGCAACAAGTTCTCCTCGTTGCTCGACGAGCTGGAGATCGACCAGCCCGCCTGGTGCGAGGCTCGCAGCATCGAGGAGGCGCGGACCTTCGCCGCCCAGGCCGGCTACCCAGTCATGATCCGGCCCTCCTACGTGCTCTCCGGCGCCGCGATGGCCGTGGTCTACGATGCCGCCAGCCTGGGTGCCTATCTGACGCGCGCCACAGACGTCAATCCGGCCACCCCCGTGGTCGTCTCGAAGTTCATCGAGAACGCCAAGGAGATCGAATTCGACGGCGTGGCGCGCGAGGGGGAGATCCTGCTCTACGCGATCGGCGAGCACGTCGAGAACGCCGGCGTGCATTCCGGCGACGCCACCGTGGTGATCCCGCCGCAGCGCATGTACGTCGAGACCGCGCGGCGCGTGAAACAGGCCGCCCGGCGGATCGCCGGCGCGCTCGAGATCACCGGGCCGTTCAACATCCAGTTCATCGCCCAGGAGAACCGTCTCAAGGTCATCGAGTGCAACCTGCGAGCCTCGCGGACCTTCCCCTTCGCCTCGAAGGTGCTCAAGCACGACTTCATCGAGCTGGCTACGCGCGCAATCCTGGGCGAGCCGACCGAGCGCATCGAGGGCACCAGCCTGGATCTCGATCGCGTGGGGGTGAAGGCCGCGCAGTTCTCCTTCGCGCGCCTCAAGGGCGCCGATCCGACCATGGGCGTGGCGATGGCCTCGACCGGCGAGGTCGGCTGCCTGGGCCTGGAGATGGAGGAGGCGCTGCTCTCGGCGCTGCGCGCAGTGGGTCTGCGCCTGGGGGAGAAGACAGCGTTGGTCTCGACCGGGCCGCCCGCGACCAAGGCCGCCTTCCTGCCGGTCGTGCTCAAGCTGCAACGCATGGGCTACCGATTCTTCGCCACCTCGGGGACGGCGCGCTTTCTGCGCAGCAACGGCATCGCCGCCGAGACGCTGCGCTGGCCGCTCGAGGGCAAGACGCCCAATTGCACCGACTACATCCGTGACGGCCGCATCGGACTTGTGATCAATATCCCGAAGAGCAACGAGGAAGAGGAGCTCTCGAACGACTACCTGATCCGTCGACTGGCGATCGACCACCATGTCCCGCTGCTCACGAACCTGCGCCTAACAGAGCGGCTGGTCGAGGCGCTCGAGAACACCGACTTCGACGATCTGCCCGTGCGCGAGTGGAGTGAGGTCTAGGCGGCCCGGGCTAGTCTGCAGCCGGGGCGAGCTCCCGGCGGGCCACGCGACGCCACAGGTTCGCCAGCAGTCGCCCGATCCCGCCCAGCAGATCCTCGGAGAGCGCGGCGCTGGTCGGCAGGAGCACCGCAGTCAGGAAGGTCGATACCAGCAGCCCGCCCATCAGCACCAGCGCGAAGCTGTAGTAGTAGATCCCCGCCAGCGCGGGCTTTTGCACCACGATCGGGACCAGTCCGACCAGTGTCGTGATCGCGGTCATCAGAATCGGGCGCAGGCGCTCGCGCCCGCCCTGCAGCATGGCCGCGTGCCGGGGCATGCCCTGGCGGCGATAGTGGTTGATGTGCTCGAGCATCACGATGCCGTTGTTGACCACGACACCGATCAGCAGCAGCAGACCGATCCCGGCCGGCTGGTCGAAGTCGACACCCGTCGCGTACAAGGTCCAGACCGCTCCGGCGAGCGCGAACGGCAGGGCGACCATCAGGCCGATCGCCTGACGAATCGACTCGAACACGCTGGCCATCACCGCGAAGACCAGCAGGAGTGCCAGCAGCAGGTTCTCGAGGAACTCGCGCGACTGTTCCTGCCGGCGCCGCTCCCAGTTGCTGAAGGTCCAGTCGTATCCATAGGGGAAGTCCATCGTCGCCAGAGCGTCGCGGACCTTCGGCAGATAGTCCCCCGCAGTGCCTTCCTCGTAGCGCGCCCCGACCCAGACGCTGGTCATGCGGTTCTCGCGCTGGATGCGCTCCGGTCCCGGCGCGGTGCGGAAGTCGGCCAGTGCGGCCAGCGGAATCTTCTCGCCCTCCGCCGTCCAGAGCGGCAGGTTGCGCAGCTGCGCAAGGGTTTCGGTCTCGCGCTCATCGAGCGTCAGACGCATCTCCCGCTCGCCCTGTGGGGTGCGGAAGCGCGGCAGGCGGCGGCCGCGGAACGTCAGCGAGACGACCTCGGCCGGTTGCGTGAGCGGCACGCCGTAGCGCGCGGCCAACTCACGGTCCAGATCGATGTAGAGCTCCATCCCGCCTTCCTGGGCGCTGCTGAACGGGTCGACCAGGCCGGGGATCCGTTCCAGACGCGCGCGCGCCTCCTCGGCCAGCTCGGCGAGCACCTCGGAGTCCTCCCCGAAGATCTGGAAGGCCACGCGCTTGCCTCCGCGATGCCATCCGCGGCCCTGGTCCTGCACGTGCAGCTTGACGCCGGGGAGCTGGGGCAGGATCTCGCGTAGGCGGTCGCGCACCCGGGCCATGGCCTTCTCGTTGGCGTGATCTTCGTCCATATAGAGCCGTGTGAGGCTCCAGTGATCGCTCCAGAAGCTGTAGATCGACTCGGTATGCAACTCGTCGCGGTGCGGCTCGAGCAGCGCTTCGACCTGCGAGATCACCTCCTGCTTGCGATCGAGGCTTAGCGGTTCGCTGAACTCGTAGCGGAGCTGCACGAAGATCTGGCTCTCGGTGGCGTCGAAGTTCTTGTCGATCCGCATGAATGGATAGACGGCCGAGGCGATCACCAGCAGTCCGATCGCCGGTGCCATCCAGCGATGGTGCAGTGTGAAGTCGAGCAGGCGCACGTGCGCGTGCTCGAGACGCTGCATGATCCGGCTGGGCCGCCGCGGGGCGGGGTGCAGCACATGCGCTGTGGCCAGCGGAATCAACGTCTGGCTGACGAAGAGCGAGGCGAGCAGCGTCAGGCAGACGGTGATACCCATCTCCTTGAGGTAGATGTTCATCTGGCTCGGCTTGTTGAAGATCAGCGGGATGAAGACGATCACCGAAGTCAGCGTGGCCGCGACCACCGCGTTGGCGACCTCGCGCGAGCCGATGCGGGCGGCGGTTCGGCGATCCGTGCCGCGCTGCTGGTGACGGAAGATGTTCTCCATCACCACCACGGCATTGTCGACCAGCATGCCGATGCCCACGATCAGTCCCAGCAGGGTCAGCGTGTTGAGCGACTTGCCGGTGGCCCAGATGATCCCGCAGGCGACGATCAGGGAGAAGGGGATGCAGAAGACCGCCACGGCCGTCATGCTCAGCCGGCGCAGGAAGGCGAAGAGCACCGCCGCGGCCAGCAGCGCGCCGAAGATGCCGGTGAAGGTCAGATCGCGCAGCGTCTTGCGGATCTCGGCGCCCTGGTTGAACCAGATCAGGAAGTTGACGCCCTCGAGCTCCGGATCGTCGTTCATCTCGGCCACGCGCTGCTCCACCGCGTCGCAGATCGTCACCGCATTGGCCCCGGCCTCCTTGGTGACGGTCACCCCGACGGCGAAGCGGCCGTCGAGGTGCCGTCCGTATTCCAGCGGAGGCTCTTCGTAGACCACCTCGGCCACGTCGCGCAGGCGCAGGCCGTCGGCGCGCAGGATCAGGTTGCGGATCTCATCGAGGCTCTGGAAGCTGGCCACCGTGCGCGCCGTGTAGCGCGTCTGCGGCTCGACTACCGTGCCGAGGCTCTGATCGAAGTTTCCGCCGCGGATGCGGTCGACCACCGTACGCACGTCGATTCCGTGCGCCTCGAGATCGACCATGCGCAGATTGATGCGTACCTCACGGGGATTGACGCCGTCCAGGCGCACCTGGGCGACGCCGGGAATGCGCTCGAGGGGCCGCAGGATCTTGCGCTCGAGCAGGTCGTAGCTCTCACTGAGATCGCGGTTCGAGGAAAGCCGTCCCTCGAGGATCGGATCGTCCGCATCGCGCGATCCCCAATGCCCACCAATGGTGATGTCGCCCAGGTCGTCGGGCAGGTCGCGCCGCACCCGGTCGATCTTCTCGCGGATCTCGACGCGCGCCAGATCGAGTGGATGCCCCCAATCGAACTCCAGCCGCACGCGACCACCGTCGCGGTCGCAGCTCGACTCCATCTCCCGCAATCCCTTGACCGACCCCAGCGCCTCCTCCAGGGGGCGCACGACCATGCGCTCGACCTGCTCGGGGGTGGCGTTGGGGTAGGCGGCCCGCACGAAGAGCCGCGGGCGCTCGACATCGGGCAAAAAGGCCAGCGGCAGGCGCGTGAGCGCCACCCCGCCGAGCACGATCATGCTGACCAGGATCATCAGGGTCGTCACCGGACGGCGGATGGCGAGATCGGGCAGCTTCACGGCGTTCCTCCAGCCGCTCCGTCATCCGCTCGGTTGGACGCGGTTGCTGCGCGGCGCGCGGAGCGCGCGACCCGGACCCGCGAGGGGACGAGCATGTAGAGGGCGGGGATCACCACCAGCGTGAGCAGCGTGCTCAGGGCCAACCCGAACGAGACGGTGATCGCCAGGGGCGTACGCAGCTCGGCGCCCTCGCCGACCGCCAGGGCCATCGGCAACAGTCCCAGCACCGTGGTCAACGTGGTCATCAGGATCGGCCGCAGACGCACGTGCGCCGCGCGGACCACCGCGGCGGCCTTCTCCAGCCCCGTGCGGCGCAACTGGTTGATCTTGTCGATCAGCACGATGGCGTTGTTGACCACGATGCCGACCAGCATCACCACCCCGATCAGCGCGATCACGCTGATCGGCGTGCCGGTCAGCAGCAGCCCAATCACGACCCCGACCAGAGCCAGGGGGATCGAGAACAGCACTACGAAGGGATGGATCAGCGACTCGAAGGTCGCGGCCATCACGAGATAGACCAGGAAGACCGCCAGCGCCAGAGCGAAGCGCAGGCTGTCGAAGGAGACCTCCATCTCCTCGCTCTGTCCGCCCAGCTCCACCGACACGCCGCGCGGCGGCGGCGCCTGCCCCAGCACTTCGCGCACGTCGTCGACCACCGCCCCCAGTCCGCGCCCCTCGACATTGCCGCTGATCACCGCCCCGCGCTGCTGCTGGATGCGGTGGATCTCGGCCGGGCCGCGGTCGACGACCACGTCGGCCACGGTCAGCAGACGCAGCGGCTGGCCCTCGGGGCCGGGCAGGACCATGTTGCGCAGGTCCTCGAGCGAGGCGCGATCCTGCTCGCGGTTGCGCACGCGCACATCGATCTGCCGATCCTCCTCCTTGAAGCGCGTAGGGACGATGCCCTGCAGGCGATCGCGCAGCGTCTCGGAGAGCGTGCGCATGTCCAGTCCCAGCGCCGCCAGCCGCGCGCGATCGAAGATCACGCGCAGCTCGGGACTGCCCTCCTCGAGCGAGGAGCGCAGATCGACCAGCCCCGGCACCTGCGAAAGTCGCGGCTCCAACTCCCCGGCGTAGGCGTCCAGGGTGGCCAGATCCTCGCCGTAGAGGATCACCTCGACGGGGGTCTTGAGGCTGAAGTAGGTCGGCTTGCCGAGCTTGGCGTCCAGCTCGGGAATCTCGGCGAATTCGCGGCGCAGCCGCTCGGCCAGCGCCGCCTCGGCCTGCTCGTCCTGGCGGTCGTTCATGGCGATGTTGAGCTGGCCGAGATGCTCGGCGCGCGTGTTGAGCGACATTCCGCCCGCCACCAGGCGGCTGCCGACGGTCGCGTAGTGCAGGGCGACCTGCGGCTCCTGATCGACGATGCGCTCCATGCGCTGGATGACCCGGTCGGTGGCGGCCAGCGGTGTGCCCTCGGGCAGATTGACCTCGAAGAAGAACTCGCCCTCGGTGATCGACGGGATCAGCTCGGTGTCGAGCAACGGAATCGCGGCGATCGCTGCGGCGAGGATGACTGCCGCGAGCCCCAGGGTCAGCGCGCGCCGGCGCAGCGCGCCGCGCAGCAGCCGGTCGTAGCCGAGCGAGAAGCGGCCCAGCGTCATCGGGGTCGCCGGCGCAGCGGACGCACCGGTGGGGCCCGCCTGGGGTGGGGCGTCGACGCGGGGCGTGCCGCCGGCTTGCGACGCGGCACCCTGGGGT
>WJJG01000097.1 GCA_014729815.1 Candidatus Eiseniibacteriota bacterium | reverse complement strand
CGGGATCAGGTTGAAGCCGGCCAGGATGAAGTTGGCCAGCGCGAGGTTCTGCAGCACCGTCGCCTCGCCCCGGGCTAGGCGATCGATCGGCGCCCACAGTCCGGTGGCCTGCAGCGCGGCGAAGAGCAGCAGGCCGATGACGATGTTGACGCTCGGACCGGCCAGGGAGATCCACAGCTCCTGCGTTGGCCTGCCCATCCCGTGTAGGCGCGCCACGCCGCCGAACGGATAGAGCATGATCTCAGTCGTGCGGATGGCGAAGCCGCGCGCGACGAGAGCGTGGCCAATCTCGTGGAAGAGCACGCAGGCGAAGATCCCCACAATGAAGAGCACGCGGCCCCCGAGGAAGAGCAGCCAGGCCACCGGGTCCCCCTCCGGCGCGAGGCCCTGGGCACTGGCCTGCTGCAGCTCCAGCCAGGCGATCCAGATCAGCAGGAGCAGCAGAGTGAAGTGCACGCGGATCGGGATGCCGGCCACGCTGCCCAGCCGCCACACCCAACGGCTGGGCGCGGGACCCGCCGGATGTGTGCTGGTCGGCTTGGCCATCGGCCTCCCTCCGCCTCCACGCTAGGGCAGGAGCTGCAGGCGCCCCGGCGTTCGATCGACGATTCTGCCGATGATCGCCGCCTCGGCCAGTCCGGCGGCATGCATCTCGGCCAGCAGGGTGCGCGCCGGTCCCGGCGGCAGGGCGATCAGCAGCCCGCCCGAGGTCATCGGATCGTGCGCCAGATCGGCGGCCACCTCCGGGAGGTCGGGCGCGAGGGTTACCATCGGAGCGCGAAACTCGCGATTGCGATGCAGCCCCGCTGGCAGGAGACCCATCTCGGCATAGCGGCGCGCGCCGGAGAAGAGCGGCACGGCCGAGAACTCCAGCTCGATGCCGATCGCATCCTCACCGATCATCTCGCAGGCGTGTCCCACCAGCCCGAACCCGGTGACATCGGTACAGGCGTGCACTGGATGGGCGCGCATCAGCTCCGCCGCGCGGGCATTGAGCGTTGCCATCGCCGCGGTGAACTCCTCGACTTCCGGCTCGCCGGCCATGCCGGCCTTCACGGCCGTACTGAGCACCCCGGTGCCGATCGGCTTGCTGAGAAGCAACAAGTCGCCTGGCTGCGCGCCTCGATTGGTCAGGATGCGATCCGGATGGACCGTGCCGCTGATCGCCATGCCGTACTTGAGTTCGGGGTCCTCCACGCTATGCCCCCCGGCCAGGACCGCGCCGGCGGCATGCAGCGCATCGAGGCCTCCGCGCAGGATCTCGCGCAGGATCTCCAGCTCCATCTGCTGGGTCGGGAAGCAGACGATATTCATCGCGCAGACCGGCCGCCCGCCCATCGCGTAGACATCGCTCAGCGCGTTGGCGGCGGCGATGCGTCCGAAGAGGTAGGGATCGTCGACGATCGGCGTGAAGAAGTCGCAGGTCTGGATCAGGGCGATCTCGTCGGAGAGCCGGTAGACCCCCGCGTCGTCGGCCCCCTCGATTCCGACGAGCAGGTTCGCATCCGGACGCAGATCGAGGCCGCACAGTGCGCGGGCCAGGTCCCCCGGCCCGAGCTTCGATGCTCACCCCGAACCGGCGACCGTCTCGGTCAAACGCTTCTGCGACTCGGTCATCTCCGTGGATCCTCAGTAGGACGCCGATGGATCGATGCTTCCCAGGCGGCGGACCTTGGCGCTCGCACCTGGCCCCGCCGTTCGCGGCCCCGGCTAATGCGGCGGCAGATGTCGATCGGCTTCGGTCTGATCGTGCGCCGGTTCCTCCTCCGGCGCATGGCAGCTGGCATCCGGCGCTCCTCCGGCCGCCGCGGCGCCTTCTTCAGCGCCGCATTCGCGCGCGCGGCCCAGGAGCGTCTCCAGCGCGTGCGGTAGGATCGGGAGCAGCGCCTCGAGCCCCTCGCGCACCGCCTGGGGGCTGCCGGGCAGGTTGACGATCAACGTATCGCCGGCGGCGCCGGCCACGCCGCGGCTGAGCATCGCCTTGGGCGTGTGCGCGCGACCGGAGAGTCGCACCAGCTCGGCCAGCCCGGGCGCCTCACGCTCCACCACGCGGCGCGTCGCCTCGGGCGTATGATCGCGGGGCGCCAAGCCGGTACCGCCGGCGGTCAGGATCAGATCGACCCGCCCCGAGCGGACCCAAGCCCGCAGGGCCGCGACGATCCCCTCCGCATCGTCGGGGATGATCTCGGCTTCGGTCAGCGCCAGATCACTTCCGGCCAGCTGCTCGCGGCACGCGGGGATCACGCGATCCTCCCGCTCACCGCGCGCGCGGGAGTCACTCAGCACCAGCAGCGCTACGCGATACGACATCGATGGCGTCTCCCGGGCGGACCGTGCCGCCCTCCAGCACGCGGCAGAAGATTCCCTCGGTCGGCATGATGCACTCGCCGGCCGCGTAATAGATGGCGCAGCGATCATGACACACCTTCCCGATCTGCGTCACCTCCAGTAGGATCTTGCCGGCCACCCGCAACCGCGTGCCGATCGGGAGCGCGGTCAGATCCAGACCGCGGGTGACCAGGTTCTCTCCGAAGGCTCCGGAGGCGAGTTCGAGCCCCTTCGCGCGCATCCGTTCGATCGACTCCTCGGCCAGCAGGCTCACCTGGCGGTGCCAGTCACGCGCGTGCGCGTCGCCGCGGATCCCGTGCCCGGGCAGGATCTCCGCCTGCGGCACGGCATGCTTCTGCACGCCGGTCGTCTCACTCACGCAGACCGCCAGGATCTCGGCCACCGCCGTCCCTCCCGTCCGCGGGCTCATGCGTCCGCCCGCCGGAAATGCCCCGAGCGTCCGCCGCGCTTCTCGAGCAGCCGGATCTCACCGACGACCATCGTGCGATCGAGCGCCTTGCACATATCGTAGATCGCCAAGCCGGCGACCGCCACGGCGGTCAACGCCTCCATCTCGGCGCCGGTGCGGGCGGTGAGGGAAACGTCGGCCGTGATCAGGATGCGGTCCGTCTCCAGCGTGAACTCCAGGGAGACTTGATCGAGTGGCAGCGAGTGACAGAGTGGGATCAGTTCCGCGGTGCGCTT